>DASXTK010000428.1:0-18837 GCA_036505485.1 Acidimicrobiales bacterium | reverse complement strand
TTTTTCTTCAAAGAACGCCTGTGGGGCGTAGGCCTCGTCCCGGGTCAGGACGGTGGCGATCAAGGGCGACGACGCCGGTCGCTCGATCCTGTGGCGGGCCATGGCATCGGCCAGGGTCCGGTGGGCCTCCTCGGCGATCCCCAGCGGCGCGTCGCCGGTGTTGTGGCGATACCACCACTGGCCGTTGAGCAGGCGGATCAGATCCTGAGCAACCGCGCCGGGCTCGGTGTGGAGGAGCTGGGACAGCTGCTCGCCCAAGCCCGTGACCTCGATGACCCGGGCCATCATCTCGACCTGGCTCAGAGCGGGGAACCGCCGGGACCGGGCGGTGATGGCGGAGAACGCCAGCGGATGGCCGTCCGGGTCTGCGAAGAGGCCCCGACGGCCTACATAGGCCAGGCCGCCGAGCGTGCCTTCCGTTCCCACGACCGCGATGCCCGGCAGCCACGCACAGTCGTAGACCTTCCCGACGCCCTCCGAATCGTGAACGGCGACGAGCTGCTCGGGATCCAACAGCGCCAGGAGGACATCGACCCGGGTCCCCGGGCTGTCGACGATGTCGGCGAACACGAACCCCTGCGAGGACAGGCCAGCGGCCACCACGTCCACGTCAGACAGCGACCCGGCGAACACCGGAACGACGGGCTCGCCCCGACCGTGGTGCGAGAACTTCAGGGCCAGCGAATGTGGGCTCCGGTTGGCGCCGTAGCCGATGGTGGGGATCCGTTCCCGCAGCGAAGCCACACCCAAGCGGCGCAGGACGGAGTCGACCGGCGTGCCGTCGCCCACGGTGAGACGCAGACCGTCGGCGGCGAACTGGACGTGCAGTGGGTACACCCGATCCCGCACGAGCAGGTGCGGGAAGTCGGGTGCTGGACCGGGATACAGATCCGGACGGATCCGGGGCGCGGGCCAGGCCGTCATCGGGGTGCCGTTGGGGTCCACGCCACTAGCTTGCGCCACGTGACCCCATTCGAGGAGGCCGTGGCCAAGGTCTTGTCGACCCTCGCTGCCGGGGATCTGGTCACCTACGGCGAGGTGGCGGCCGAGGCCGGCTATCCCGGGGCGGCTCGGGCGGTGGGCCGGTTCCTGGCCGACAACGGCGGCGAGTATCCCTGGTGGCGGGTGGTCACGGCGTCGGGGCGACTGGTGCCCCACCACGAGGCCGAACACGCCCGCCTCCTGCGGGCCGAGGGCGTCGCGGTCAAGGACGGCCACGTCTCGCCGTAAGACGGCTCAGTAGCCGATCTCAACCGGGGTGCCGAGCGGGAGCATCCTGCCCATCTGGGCGATGACGTCGTCGGTGACCTGGATGCCCGACAGCCGGAACACGTTGGGCCCGTACGCCGTGATGAAGGACGTGCCCACGGGCGGGAGCATCTCCGGCTGTCCGACCCCGATCGGGGCGGCGAGGACCGGTTGGCCGGCCTTGGTGACCGTGAGCGTGTAGGCGGTGAGGTTCACCCGGACCCGGTAGTCGTTGGGCACCACATCGACATCGCTGGCGCGGACCCAGCCCACGCTTCCGTTGGGTCGGGCCGGCAAGTGCACCTGGATCCAGTCGGTGCGGACATAGCGGCCCTCGACCAGGAAGACCAGCGGGCCGCCCCCGTAGCTCGGGTTGGTGAAGGTCCCGATGGGCTCGATCCCGTCGGGCTGGGCGTAGGCCACCACCTCGGGCTCGATGGCCCAGGCCACCCAGCTCCCGTCCACCGCCAGGTGGGGCCGGGTCGTGGTCGTGGTGCGAGGAACCGTCGTGCTCGTCACCCACATGGTGCTCGGCGTCCGCACCACGACCTCCCGGCCGGATTCCATGCTGCTGCACGCCACGCTCAGGACGAGGAGCGCGGCAGCAGCGTTGGCAGACCGAACCCACACGATGCGCGATTTTCTACTACGCGGCGTGGGGGGCCGGGCGCATCCCCAGGGGCCCGGATGCGCTCCGGCTGTACAGGTAGAGCACCAGCCCGAGGGCGAGGAAGCCGAAGCCGATCGCGCACTGCCACGGTCCGAGCGACGGGAACTGCACAGCGCACGACACCGCCGCGATCACCGGCAGCGTCGGACCACCCGGAAGCCGCATGCCCCGACCGGGCCAGCCGGCTCGAGCCAGACGCACCGCCGCCAGGTTGACCACGATCATCGCGGCCAGCGCCGCCACGTTGGCCACCTCGACCACGTGTTCCTCGTCCACCCACAGCAACGGCAGACTCGCCGCGGCGATGAGCCCGACGCTCACCAGCGGGTGACCGTGGCGGGTCTGGGCCACGACCGAGGGCAGGTTGCCCAGCTTGGCCAACCGGTGGAGCACCTCGCTGGTTCCGATGAGGAAGGCGTTGGCGCCAGACAGCGTCGACAGGCACGCGGCCATGGCGATCAGCTCACCGCCGGTGCTTCCGATCAGGGTCTCGGCCGCCTCAACCAGACCGGCCTTGCCGAAGGGTCGGATGCCGCTGGCCAGCATGGCCAGCACGACGCCGACGTAGATGAAGATGGCGATCAGCAGCGAGCCGATCACGGCTCTCGGCACGGTGCGCTCCGGGTCCTTCACCGAGCCCGCCATGTTGGTCACCACGTTGAACCCGGTGTAGGCGGTGAACAGGAGGGCGGTGACCTCGAACATCCCGCTGGTGCCGTGGGTGGTGAACGGCTTGAAGTGGACATCGCCGACGTGGGCGAGTCCGACCCCGACGAACAGCACGAGCAGGCCGATCTTGATCCCCACGACGTAGGTCTCGGCCCGTCCGACCAGCTCGGCCGACCCGAAGTTCAGGGCGGTCAGCGCCACGATGGCGACCAGCGCCGCCACCAGGGGCTCGACCCCGTCCAGGAGATAGTCGTGCAGGTGCTCGCCGAACGACACCAGGAGGAACGGGATCATGAGGATGCCGTTCAGGACGAATCCCCACATGGCCAGGAACCGCAGCCCCGGTCCCACCAGCCCGGCCATGGGCTCGTAGCCCGACTCCCCGGTCCGGGCCCGGCCGGCCACTGCAACGAAGGACAGGGCGGACAGCAGCATGATCGACCCGGCCAGCAGATAGCTGGCGATCGCCGCTGGTCCGGCCTTGTTGATGGCGGTGCCGGACAGGGCGAAGACGCCGCCCCCGACCATGGTTCCCACGGCGAACGCCAGACAGGCCAGGAAGCCAATGGAGGCCCCAGCCCCAGCCCCAGCCCCAACCTCAGCCTCAGCCTCGGTGCTCGACGACAACGGCGGGACTCCTAGGGACGACCCGCTGGCGCCCACCGTTCCCCGACGCGGCTATGCGCACACTCCGTGGTGGGTAGGGCTCCGTACACTACGAACCGCGCGGGCCCGACTTGTCGACAAGAGGTAGCCCGTGCTCGAGCGTTGGCTCCATGGCTTCACGGCGCTGGTGCGTCGCTATCCGGCCACCGCCGCCATCGTCCTCACCGCTTTGGCGGTCGGCGTGGCCACCGGTGCACTGTGGAGCGACGTCAGTGACAACACCTCGCTGTACGACGCGGTCGCCTACGGGCTCCCGCCGCTGCGGGACGGCCGCTGGTGGACGTTCTTCACCGGCGCCTTCTTCGTGCCCGAGCTGGTGCTGTACGTCCCGGTGCTGGCCCTGCTCATCGCCGCGGCGAGCACCTACGAGCGGCGGGTGGGCCGCTGGCAGACCCTGCTGATCGTGATCGGTGGCCAGGCCGCGGGCGCCATCGTGACCGCGCTGCTGCTGTGGCCGTTCCGGGACAGCGGCTGGAGCTGGGCGGTCGCGCTGGGCCGCACGGTCGACGTCGGCATCTCGGCCGGGGGATTCGCGGTGCTCGGGGCTCTGACCGCGGTGATGCAGCCGGTGTGGCGCAAACGGGTGCGGGTCGGAGTGACCGCCTACCTGGTCGCCATGGTGCTCCAGTCCGGGCTGCTGTGGGACGTCGAGCACCTCATGGCGTGGCTCATCGGCCTGGCCGTGGGACCGCTGCTGATCGGACGGCTCCCACAAATCCCGAGCTTGGAGTTCGGCCGACGCACGCAGCGGGCCCTGGTGGCTTTGATCATCGCGGTGCAGGCCATCGCCGTCCTGGTCGAGGCGGTGTTCCCTGGAAACGGCGGGCCCTTCTGGTCCGGCAACGATCGCCACGAACCGACCCACGTGACGCTGAGCCTGGTCATCACGTCGATCATCCTGTTGCTGGCCGCCGATGGCCTGCGCCGGGGCCGCCGTTTCGCCTGGGGGTTGATCACCGCACTCATGGCGCTGACGTTCCTGGGTCTGCTGGACACGGACGCCAACGCCGAGCGGGCCGCCGACCTCATCCTCGTCGGTAGTCAGCTCCTGCTGCTCCTGGTCACCTACCGCGCCTTCGACGCCCGTACCCGGCGTCGCTCGTTCCGCCGCGTCGGGTGGCGGCTGCTGCTGGTGGCGCTGGTGCTGTTCGCCTACACCGCGATCGGGTTCGCGGTGTTGAAGGACGACTTCCATCCGACCGCTTCGCCCGCTGACATGGTGGGCGAGTTCGTCAGCCGGCTGTTCTTCACCTCCAGCGGCAACATCGAACCGGTGACCACGGCGGCCAAGTGGTTCGTCCGGTCGATCGGCGCGGTGTGGATCGCCGCCTGGCTGGTCGCCCTGGTCGGGCTGCTCTATTCCTCCCGTCGGCCCAAGCCGCCGGAACCGGTCGAGGACAGCCGCCTGCGCAACCTGCTGCAGACCTACAACTCGTCGTCGATCGAGTGGATGCTCACCTGGCACGGCAACTCGGTCTGGTTCAGCGACGACGGTGGCACCGCCATCGGCTACCGGGTCGTGGGGTCGGTGGCGCTGTGCCTGGCCGATCCGGTTGGACCTCGCGAGTCCAAGCTCGCCGCCTTGCGGGCGTTCGACGAGCACTGCGCTCGGCAGGGCTGGATCCCCTGCCTGTTCGCCGCCGGCGAGGAGACCGCTGCTTTGGCTCCCCAGTTGCGCTGGAAGGCGGTCCAGGTGGCGGAGGACAGCATCGTCGCCCTGGAGGATCTGGAGTTCAAGGGCAAGCCGTGGCAGGACGTCCGCACCGCCATGAACAAGGCTGCCACGCAGGACATCCGCCTCGATGTGACCCGGTGGCAGGATTCCCGGCCGGTGGTCACCGATCAGCTCAAGGTGATCAGCTCCGCCTGGGTTGCCGACAAGGCCCTACCGGAGATGGGCTTCACACTGGGTTCGCTGGCCGAGGCCGACGACCCCGAGGTCCGGCTGCACCTGGCCGTCGGCGACGACGGCACCGTCGAGGGGATCACCTCCTGGATGCCGGTGCACGACAACGGGCAGGTGGTGGGCTGGACCGTCGATCTGATGCGCCGGCGGGACGAGGGCTTCCGGCCGGTCATGGAGTTCCTCATCGGGGCCTCGGCCCTGCAGTTCAAGGAGGAGGGCTACGCCTTCATCAGCCTGTCGGCCGCCCCGCTGGCCAAGGCCCCCGAGCGGCTGGGCGAGAACAGCGACCAGCAGGTGCTGCAGAAGCTGCTCAACTTCCTGGGCGACACCTTGGAGCCGTACTACGGGTTCCGCTCGTTGTTGGCGTTCAAGGCCAAGTTCCAACCCCAGTTCCGCCCGATGTTCCTGGTGTTCCCCGACGAAACCGCCCTCGCCGAGATCGGCCTCGCCATCACCCGGGCCTACATGCCCGACGCCACCCCCAAAGACTGGCTCCAAATGACCTGGCAAATGGCCAGGCACTGACCCTTGACTGTCCGGGCGGTCGAGATCGGAAATTGAGGCGTTTCTCGCGCTTATAGCGCGGCAAACGCCTCAATTTCCGGCGAGGTCACCGCGGTGCGCAAGGGACCGCCAGCCATCATGGAACCAGCAGCCGGCTCTGCCGGCTGCCTGGGAGCCTCATTGCCCTTGGGCCGGGGCGAGGGACGGCCAGGACTGAGCAAACCTGCCAAGGATGTGGTCGTTTGGGGGTTGCGGCATCTGCAATGCTGACAATCCGTGCGGACAGACCTGCTGGAGAAGGCGCCGGCGGTTGTCGACGCCGTCAGAACCCCTAGGACCATCCCCCGTCCGCTGCAGCATCTGGTCGTACCCGCGGCTGCCGCGACCACGCTCGTGGCCCTGGCCTGGCCCCGGATAGGCCGTCGGGCCCTGTGGCTGGACGAGGCCTACACCGTCGGCGCCACCCGCGACCTGGTCACGACCTGGCGCGGCTCCGGCGGCACGATGGGGCTGTACTACCTGCTCATGTGGCCGGTCACCCGGATCTCGACCGACCGGGCCTGGCTGCGCACGCCCTCGCTGTTGGCCGCGGTCGCCACCTTGGTCGTCGTGTACGAGATCGGGCGGCGCATCGGCGGCCGCCGGCTGGCCACCGGCGCCACCGGCACGCTCGCGGTCACCTGGGCCCTGTCTCGCTATGCGCTCGAAGCACGCTCGTACACGCTGGCCCTGCTTCTGGTCTCGCTGAGCTGGCTGGCGTTGATCGCGACGGTCCAGGCCGAGGCTCGAGGCGATGAAACCCAGACCCGTCGCTGGTGGACGCTGTTCGTCGTGGCCACGCTGCTGGCCCCCTTGGCCCATGGCATGGCCGCTCTCCACTTCGCCAGCCAGATGGCCTGCCTGGCCCTGGCCCCGAATCGCCGCCGTCGACTGCGGACGTGCGGACCGCTCGCCCTGGCCCTGCTCCTCGAACAGGCCGTGCTCTTCGCGCTGGGCGCCGGCGAGGTGGCCAGCTGGATCCAACCCCTCAACGAGGACCAGATCCACCGGATGGTGCGGCTGTTGCTCGGCCAAGGCCTGTCCCAGTGGATCGTCGGCGGACTCGCCCTGGTCGCTGCGGTGTGGGCGGTAGCGCAGTTCCGCCGCTCGCGTCGGCTGGAGTCCTGGCTTCAGCTGATCCCGGTGTTCTGGCTCCTCGGTGCGCCACTGCTGATCATCGCCATCTCGGTCGCGCGGCCCTACGCCGAGTCCCGTTACGTCCTGGGGGCCGTTCCCGGAGCCGCGCTGCTGGTGGGAGCAGCTCTGGCCCGCATTCGCCCGAACGCCTTGGCCGCGGCGGCCTGGCTGGTCGTAGCGGTCGTGATCATCCAGGACCAGTCCCTCATCAGATCCACCGGGCACGAGAACTGGCCCCGCCTGGTCGATCAGATCGCCAGCCAGGCCCATGACGGCGATCGCCTGCTGACCCCGGCCAAGCTGCGTCCCCCCTTCGACTTCGCCTGGGCCGAGGACAACGACCCGGGTCGTCCAAACCTGGTGGCGCTGTCGCCCACCGACCGGGTCGGCGACGTGAAGCGCTTCTACGACACCCGTCCGGGCGGCCTGCGGACCCAGCTGTTGGCCGACACGACCACGACGGTCTGGTACGTCGATCGCGCTGACGAACGTCTCGACGCGGTCAACGCGCTGCTGACCGATCCGGAAGTCGTTCAGGCCTATCAGGCCAGTGGACCGCAGATCTTCACCGGACCGCTGTACCTGATCCGCTTCGAGCCCCGCGGTCCCGAGGCCGCCCTCTGATGGTCTTCACCGAGGACCGCACCGCGCCTGTCGTCGAGACCGACACCGACGCCGGGTCGGCGACTCCCCCGGCCGGCATACCCCACATCCGCGCCGCCGGGCGCCCGCGCCGCTGGTACCTGCATCCACCTCGGCTGGTCCTGGTGGCCACCGTCACGTTCGTGGCCCTCACCGGGTTCTGGTCCGTACTGACGCCCTTGACCGAGGCTCCGGACGAACCCGCCCATCTAGGCCTCGTGCTGCGCGTGGCCGACACCGGCCGCTATCCGGCCTACGACGGGCTGGTGCACACCAAGGGCCTGTTCCAGCTGTGCATGGACTATGCCGCCTCGGCCAAGTGGTGCGCGACGAAGGCCGAACGGGACGCCGAAGTCGGGGTTCGGCCCCATCCGGCTGCCGCCGCGCCGCCCAAGGATCAGCGGGCCCACTGGGACGACGCCGACTTCCAGGAGATCGAACCGGGCCGGCTGAACCAGATGCCTCAACACCCGCCGGTGTACTACCTGGCCATGGCCGAGGCGTTGCGGGTGGAGCGGGCCGTGGTCCCGGGAGACCATTCGGTCGATCAGGAGCTGGCCTTCCTGCGGATGCTCAACGTTCTGCTGGTGCTGCCGCTCCCCTACCTGGCCTGGCTCCTGGTTCGGCGGCTCGGCGGAGGCGACGAGCTCGGAATCTTGGCTGCGCTGGTGCCCCTGGGCGTCCCCCAGCTCACCCACATCGGTGCCACCCTCAACAACGACAACCTGTTCGTGGTCGTGGTGTCGTGGTTGATGGCCCTGCTGGCCGGCGTGGCCCGGGGTGACCGGACGCGCCGGACCATGGTGCTCGTGGGCTTGGCCCTGGGGTTGGCCTTGCTGACCAAGGGGTTCGGGGTCGTGCTCCCTCCGGTGGTGGTCTTGGCCTACTGGGTAGGAACCCCGGCCGCCCCGGCGACCGAATCCAATCGGCGGCTGGTGGGATGGCTCCGCCGAGGCTGGGCGGCAACGCCGGCTGCCCTGGGGGCGCTGGTGATCGGGTTCGTGCTCAGTGGGTGGTGGTACCTCAACAACCTGCGCCGGACCGGGCGCATCATGCCGTCGATCGAGGACGCCCGTCTGAACGTCCGCAACCGCCTGGTCGACTACAGCCCCACCGTCTGGGAGTACGTCAGCTCCACGGTCTCCCGCCTGGTCGAAGGGTTCTGGGGTTCCTTCGGCTGGCGGCGGGTGATGCTCCCGCCCATGGTCAGCACCGTTGCGACCCTGACCTGCCTGTTCCTGATGTATGTCGCCATCCGGCGCGCCCCGCGCTCGTCCGCGGATCCCGAGCAACCGCTGACCCGGGCCAGGCTGGGGATCCTGATCCTCCCGGTTGTGGCGCTCGGTGCGTTCGTGATCATCCGGGCCGCCGTGATCTACCAGGACACCGGTCGGCTGGCCTTCCAACAGGGCCGCTACCTGTTCGCGGGGCTCACCGCCACCTCCGCCGTGGTGGCCCTGGGCATCCGACACCTCTGCGGTCGGCGGGCGCTGACCGTCACGTTGGTCGGGGTGGTGGTCCTGCAGGGTCTGGCCATCGTGTGGTGCATCAGGGGATGGTGGAGAGCCGATGGGCTGCTCGGTCTCGGGCCGTTCCGTGAGATCGTGGCCTGGAGTGGCTTACCGGACCTGGTGGTGGTGGCGGTGCTCGTCTGGCTCCCCCTCCAGCTCCTGATCCTGGTCCGAGCCTCGCTCCGGTCGAGCGGTGCCGACGACGGCTCGATGGCCGACCTGGTCGAGGCCTAGGCCGGCGGAGCGCGTCAACCGTCGCCGTCGGGAGGACCGTCGCCGGCGAAGCCCAGCGAAGCGGTGAGCGGCGCACCATCGCCGGGCGGTGGGTCGAAGGCGAAGACCCGGGTGGTGCGGCCTTCGGCGGTCACCTCGTGGACCAGGCGCAACCCGGGAGCCGCGTCGAGGTCGGCCAGCACCCTCAGCTGCGGGCGCAGCCGTTCCACGGAGTACGAGTCGGCCACCAGGTACTTGGCCCCGTAGTACCGGCCGTAGTCAAGGATCTTGCCCATGTCGGCATAGGGGACGGCCATGGTGGGCCGGTCGGCGTAGTACTCGACCACCATGCTGCGGGTCATGATCCGGTCGTCGGGCCGGGTGTGGGCCGCGATCCATTCCCCGGCCTCGCGATGGTCGGTGTAGTCGTACGGATGTCCCCAACCGCCGTCTGCACCCCAGAAGCCCTGCACCGTGGACAACAGCAGCAGCCCGAACACCGCCGCCATCACTGGTGGACGCAGGCGGGGCCGGAGCGCCGCCACCGCGGCCCCGACCCACACGCAGCCCAAGGCGGTCACCACCACCAGGTACCGATGGGACACGAAGAACGCCAACGCGGTCAGCACCGGTAGCGCGGCCACGCCGAGGGTGAGCTTGATGACCCGAGACCGGCGGTAGTGCCAGATGCCGAACAGCCCGAGCAGCCACACCGGCACCGGGAGCATCTTCCACGAGTAGAACTGGCCCTCTTGCTCCTTGTTGGTGAACTCTTCCCAGAGGCCGTCGACGTTGGTGTGCAGAATGCGGCCGTAGCCCGACGGGTCGTCCCGGGCCAGGGCGGTCAACGACGTGCGGCCGGCGCTGAAGTGCAAGCCCGAGTCGTCGAGGGCATAGAGGATCTCCTCACGGGCCCGTCGATCGTTCTGGGCCACGGCCTGCCAGGCCTCGATCGAGGCGTCCTGGGTCTTGGCGCTCAGCTGCCATGTGCCGGTGTGGCGGTGGAGATAAGCCGCGTACGGAACGACGCACAGCAGGATCGGCACCAGGAACACGGCCGCCGGCCGCGCCGCGCCCCGCAACCGGGACGCGATAGTCCCAGCGTGGTCCCGCAGACCGACGACCAGGACCGCGATTCCCACCGGGAGGCTGAATAGCAGGCCCTCTGGGCGAGAAAGGTAGGCCAGGCCGATGAGCAATCCGGCCCCGCCGAGCCGGATGAGCTGGGCTCGGCCCCGATGATCGGCGGCGGCCGCCGTCAACCAGACTGCGCCGACCACCAGCAGGGCGTACTCGGCCTCGGATCCGGCGCCCCGGTTGACCAGCGTGGTCGACAGCCCGGGCGCCAGCGCCGCGGTCCAGGCGGTCGTCGCCCCGGCCACCGTCCCCGCCACCCGTCGCCCCAGCAGGGCCAGCGGCAGGATCAGCGCGGTGCTGGACAGGCAGGTCCACACCACGGCGGCGCGGTGGGCATCGCCCAACACCCAGTCGCCGACGCCCAACAAGAAGGGCACGAAGGGGGGAAAGTGCAGCTCGGGGTGACCACCACGGGTGAAGCCGTGGCCCTCGACCAGCGACACCCCGGAGCGGATGTAAGCGCTCTCGTCCGTCGACGGTGCATCATCGGTGAGTCCGCTGCCAACTCGCAGGGCCAGTCCTACCAGCAGCGCCGCCGCCACCAGCAGGAGGAAGCGCCGGTCGGTCGGGGTAGCAGGGACCGGAGGCTTGGACCGGGGGCCGTCGCGGTCGGGCGCCCGGGCCGTGGCCTCGGGGCGCGACGGGGCCGGGTCCGACTCCACCGCGACATCGATCGGGGGGTCTTCGACGGTACTGCTGCCGGTAGCGCCCGCTGACGGTGCGAGGGCGCCGGGGTTCACCGGGGTGGCCGGGCCCGAGCGCGCACGAGCGTCCAGGGCAGAGGCCGCCTCACCGCCTCCACCTCGAAGTACTCACCGACCAGCCGCAGGAATCCCCGGCGGGTGAAGTGCTGGAGATGTCCCGGCGTGTTGCCCAGCGCGGTGACGTAACGGCCGCGGACCAGGTTGCCGGCGCGCCAAACCGGTTCCCAGGGCACGGACAGGATGACTCGGTCATGACCCACCCGGGCGATCTCGGCCAGGACGGCACGGGGTTCGGTGACGTGTTCGAGGACCTC
This sequence comes from Acidimicrobiales bacterium, assembly GCA_036505485.1. Lineage (GTDB taxonomy): Bacteria > Actinomycetota > Acidimicrobiia > Acidimicrobiales > VFJN01 > DASXTK01. The sequence goes on along the minus strand of DASXTK010000428.1, from coordinate 7,477 downwards.
CAAGGCCAACACCAGATCGAACGCCTCGCTGGCGAACGGCAACGCCGCGGCATCGCTGCTGGCCACACCGCCCTTGGGGTGCCACTGCGCCAGCCAGGCCGGATCGGCGACGTCGATGCCGTTGAGCACCGCCTTGGGCCGGGCGTCGGCGATGCTCTGCATGTGGTGGCCTTCACCGCAGCCGACGTCGAGCACTCGGCGCGGGTCCTCGGGGATCAGCGACGCCAACTCCGCGGCGAACCCGTCGACCATCCGCCGCTCGAGCGAGTGCTTGGTCGCGGCCTTGTCGTAGTGGTTGCCGATCGGTACCGGTTCCGCCGATGTCATGGTGCGACCCGAGTCGTGTAGACCGTCGAGATCTCCATGCCCCCATCCGCAAGGTTGCATCGCTCCGCGCCTGCTGTTGGGCGCGGCATCTGTCGTCGGAACACTAGTCGCACCGCCGCGGCCACAATCCCCATCCGGACGTCCGTCCTGGCGCTCCTGGTGAGCCTCTCGGTGGCCGGGGTGGCCTGCAGTTCCGGAGGTTCCGACAGCTCGTCGGATGAGCGGAGATCCGGCGCGGCTTCCGCACCGACGACCTCCGTCGCCACCACCGTGGCCTCGACCGACCTGACGGCACCAACGGAGTCGACCGAGCCCGGCGCCACCCCCTTGGCCGGTGTGGTGATCGTGGTCGACCCGGGCCACAACGGCGCCAACGGAGCCCACCCTGAGGTCATCAACCGGCAGGTCGACGCCGGTGGCTTCCAGAAAGCCTGCAACACCACCGGGGCCGCCACCGACGACGGCGTCACCGAGTCGGCGATCAACTGGGCGGTGGCCCAACAGGTGCGGAATCGTCTGGCCGCCCTGGGCGCCGAAGTGGTCCTCACCCGGGACAGCGACGACGGCGTGGGCCCGTGCATCGACGAGCGGGGGCTGATGGCGGTCTCGTCCGGGGCCGACCTGCTGGTCTCGCTGCACGCCGACGGAGCCGCACCCGACGGCTCGGGCTTCCACGTCATCCACCCCAAGCCCCTGGCTGGATACACCGACGCCACCGCGGCTCCCTCCTTGCAGCTGGCCCAAGCGGTCCGCGATGCCCTCGTCACGGCAGGATTTCTACCCTCCAGCTACGTCGGCGATGGCGGACTCGACGAACGGGGCGATCTCGGCACCCTCAACCGGTCCGGGGTCCCGGCCGTGATCCTCGAGGCCGGGAACCTCCGCAATCGCGCCGACGCCGCACTGCTGACCAGCACCGATGGCCAACGCCGGCTGGCCGATGCGGTCACAGCCGGCGTCGTAACCTTCCTCGGCCCGAGGTAGAGGCGCCGCGCGGGCGCCCCTACCTCGGAGTGGAGGATGTCAGTCGGCGGTCACGGTTTCCTTGTCACGGGCGTCGAGGTCGATGGCGGGACCGATCGAGCGCAGGTAATCCTGCAGACCCGTGTCCTCGTCCTCGACCGTCAGGGCCCGGAGACGCTTGCGCAGCGTGACCCGAGCCTTGATCGGCGCGTCGTCGGGGATGCCGTCGATCGAGGCCAGGAAGCTACGGAGGTCTCCCAGCGACATCGTTCGACCGACCGCCCGACCGGTGATGGTGCGTTTCACACTCGGGATCTTCCCTCACCACGCAAGCCGCGCCACTGAAAATGCCTGGCGGGCCGGACGCGGCGCCGCGAGGCTGGCCGCCATGAGCATAGTGATGGTTCGTGTCCGGGTCAGCCGAGGCCCGGTCGTCGCGGTCGCACGGTCGGCCGCCTCCGCCCCGCTGGGGCTGGCACCGCCTCACTGAGCCCTGGGCCGAACGGATCGTCGCCCAGGCGTCGATCAGCCCCGGCGAGCTGGTCCTGGACATCGGCGCCGGCACCGGCGCGCTCACCGCACCGCTGGTCACGGCCGGAGCCCGGGTCATCGCCATCGAGCTGCACCCGCAACGGGCGCAGCTCCTGCGCGACCGCTTCGACGGGAACCGGGTCCGAGTGCTGCAGGTCGACGTCAGCGACCTCCGACTCCCCCGCCGGCCCTTCCGGGTGGTCGCCAACCCGCCGTTCGGCCTGACCACCGCGCTGCTGCGTCGGCTGCTGCATCGGCACAGCCAGCTGGTTCGGGCCGACCTGGTGGTGCCGCACCACGTCGCCGCACGCTGGTCGGCCGGTCGGGGGTCCGATGCCAGGCGCTGGACGACCCAGTTCGCCGCGGTGCAAGGCCTTCGCCTGCCTGGCCACGCGTTCGTCCCGCCGCCGCCCAACCCGGTCAGCCTGCTGCGGCTCCAGCGCAGGAGTAGCGCGAATTGACTCTCCGGTAGGGGGAGGGTCGAAGCTGGCGTCATGGGTGTCCGGCTCACGATCGGCGAGTTCTCCCGCATGACGCATCTCAGCGTCAAGGCGCTGCGGCACTATCACGACGTCGGACTGTTGGCCCCCGCCGACATCGATCCGGCGAGCGGGTACCGGTTCTACGACCCCACCCAGGTGCCGACGGCCCAGGCCATCCGGCGATTCCGGGACCTGGACATGCCCATCGAGCAGGTCCGGGCCGTGCTCGAGGCCCCGGACCTGGCCGCCCGCAACCAGGCGATCATGGTCCACCTCCAGCACATGGAGGATCGGCTGGAGCAGACCCAGACCACCGTGGCCTCGCTGCGGCTGCTGCTCGAGCACCAGGTGGCCGAGCCGATCTCGGTCGAGTACCGCCTGGTCGAGGCCGAGCCCACGTTGTCCATCAGCGAGCGCATCGGCATGGACGACACCGACGACTGGCTCGCGGCCGCGTTCCCCGAGCTGTACGAGCGGGTCGCGGCTGCAGGACTGGAACCGGCAGGTCCGAGCGGTGCCCTGTACTCGGGTGAGTTCTTCGAGGCCGGAGCCGGCGACGTGCGGGCCTTCGTGCCGGTCGCGGGTGACATCTCGCAGACCGGACGGGCGAGGCCGTTCGCCATCCCGGCCAGCCGGCTGGCGGTGACCGTGCACCACGGTCTGTTCGCCGACATCGACCGGACCTACGGCGCACTGGGCACCTACGTGGCCGAACGCGGGCTGGGCGTCCCCGGTCCCATCCGGGAGAACTACCTCGTCACCGAGGACGACAGCGACGACCCCCAGGCCCTGGAGACCGAGGTCTGCTGGCCCATCACGACCCCCGCGGCCCAGCCACCGGGGTAGCCCGGTTGCGGCGGAGCAGCAGGATCAGGATCCCGCCCACGGCGAGGACGATGAACACCGGGGCGATGCTGCCGCCGCTGTCCCGGGTGGTGGATCGAGCCGGGGTCGATCGGTGGGATGCGGACCCGGTCGCGGCCTGGTCCGCAGCGGTGCGTTGGCTCGGCGCGGCGGTGCTCGGCGGGGTCAGGGTGATGGCGGAGGTGGCTACCCCCTCGGTCGGTGCCGACCCGGGGCTCGGGCTGCTGGGCGGCGATGTGATCTGCCCCGGCTCATAGAGCCACGCCCTAGTGGCCTGGACCTCTCCCGGCGCCAACCGCACGTTGTCGATGGTGACGGTCTGGTCGTAGATGTCGGTGATCCGCACGGTGAACGGCCCGTTTCCGGGGCCGGGATCGTCGACGGTCCAGTAGTTGTCCGCCGTGCGGGCCAGGCTGCGCCAACCCTGGTCGGTGGCGATCTCGAAGCGGGCCAGCGGATTGCCGTGGTCGAGGGCCTGGATCTGCATCCACCAGCGTGACGAGCCCCGCTTGACCCGCAGCGAGATGGTCTCGTCCAGCGGGGGGTTGCGGACCAGCTCGTAGGTCACCGGGACCCGGCCGGCCGCGATGTCGGCGATCATCCCGAAGGCCTTGCGGGTGACGTCGATGACCCCGGCGGCACAGCGCGGGCAGTGGTCGGTGATCTTCACCCGCACCGTCCCCGACGGGCCCACGACGTCGAGATAGCCCCCGCACGCCGAGGCGCCGTCGTACTCGCCGGTGGACAACCCCACGTGCAGGTTGTCCGGCGGCTCGCCCAGGAAAGAGCAGGCACCCCCACCGGTCAGATCGGTGAAGGCGGCGACGCCGGCCCGTGGCGCTCCGGCCGGAGGCGGCTGGGCTCCGGCCGCCGGGGGCGCGGCGAGCAACGCCACCAGTATCCCGATCCAGATACGACCACGCCACGGCACCACTAACGACGGCACCGTAGCCACGCACAGTGATCAAAGGGTTCGATTCACCGGTGTTTCTGAGCCCGGCCGATGCTCCGGCTGACCCGGCCGGCCAAGCTCGTCCGCTCCGTCCTTGACCGCCCACCGCGGGTGGCCGCGTGGTCTGGCGAGGCAATGGTGCCCACGATCGAGAGGCTGAGGTGATAGTGCCCGAATACGGCCACTATCACCTCGGGCTCGGTTCGGTGGGCACCATTGCCTCGCGGCATCAGCTGAGGTACTGGACGACCTCGGTCTGGTGGCCGTGTTCGGCCCAGCCTCGGGGGGTGGAGTTGTAATTGGGATCTTCGAGGGAGGGATCGGCGCCCAACTCCATCAACAGCTTCACCATGGGTAGGTCGCCGCGGAAAGCCGCCTCGTGGAGGCCCGTGGCTCGGCATTCGCTGTGGGCGTTGACCCCGAAGCCGAGATCCACCACCAACCGAACCGCTTCCAGTCGTTCGGTCTCCGCCGCCTCGACTACCAGATCGGGCTCCTGCTCCCGGGCCTGGTCGAGGAGTGTCGGATCGGCGGCATCGACCCCGGCTCGATCGCCGGCCAACAGCGCGCCGATGAGCCGCTGGTAGTCGTCGACCGATTCCCCGTCGGCACCGGCCTCCAGCAGCAGCTCGGCGATCTCGACGTTGCCGTTGACCACCGCGCCTTGGAACGCCGTCCGCCCCTCGAAGCAGCTGTGTACGCCGCGACCATTGGGGTCGGCGCCGTGGGCCAGCAGCAGCCGGGTCCGGCGGATCAGCCCATGCTCCACCGCATGCTGGAAGGCCTCCTGGAGCAGGGCAGGCGGAGTCGGATGATCCGGCGCGAGCAGGCGGAACCACGGTCCACCGTCGCCGGTGCCGAAGCCATGCTCCAGCAGTAGCTCGAGAAACGCAGTGTCATCGCTGCGCTGGTATCCCTGGCCGTCACCGAGCCCCCGGTTGTAGATCGTCTGGGTGTCGTTGGCGTCGGCTCCGGCCTCGAGCAGCAACCGAGCCAGTGCCAGCTCATCCGGGTGGGCGGGCTGACCCCCTTCCCCGTCACCGAAGGCACCGGTGAGCGCGGTGAAGGGGTAGTTCCCCTCCCACAGGTAGCCGGCGTTGGGATCGGCGCCATGGTCGAGGAGCAGCCGAGCGACCTCCACGTGGTCCCGGCCGACCCGCGAATACGCCAGGTACAGCAACGGCTCCCAGGCGAACGGTCCGCCCTGGCGGTTGGCCAGCTCGGGGTCGCGGTCGAGCACCGCCGCGGCGGCGGCAACATCGCCCACCGCGGCCGCGGTGTAGATGTTGGCGCCGGCCAGCTGGGGATGGGCCTCCAGCAGCTCCCGGGCTTGCTCGTGCCGAGCGACGTCATCGGCGCCGTAGTTCAGACAGGCCAACCGCAGCAGCTCGTCGGCCCGCTCGAGATCGTCGTGGAGCGGCTGGCCGATGGGCTCCAGATGGGGCGAACGGGAACGCCGCTGAATCTCCTCCGCCCGGGCGGGATCGGTCGATGTCACACAGGCACGTTACCGACGGGTCGCGGCCCGCCGTTCCGCTTCCTTGCGCATCCGCTCCATCGACGAGCTGACCGTGGACTCCCATTTCACGGCCACCTTCTCGCCCCACCAGCGGCCCACGGCCCAGAAGTCCGCACCCAGCTCGCCGGTGTAATCCAGCTGGGTGGCGTCGCCGACCTCGGACAGCGTGAACCGCTCGACGACATGCGGAACCGGGCCCCGCACGAGCCGGAAGTCCACCGTCTCGGGGCGGGTGAACCGCACGGTCTCCAAGGTCGTGGCCACCAGGTTCCCGCCGACCGGGGTGCGGTGGGCGGCCAGCACCATGTCCGTGCCCCGTTCGAGCACGGTGAGCTCGTCGTCCAGGGCCCGCGGCGTGCGTCCGAGGTAGGGCGCGGCGATCACGTCGAACACCGTCTCGCGGGGCGCGTCAATGGTGGTGGTGAGCGGACCGAGCGGCCGCAAGGTGCGACCGACCCCGGTGTCCAGGGTCAGCTCGCCGCTCACCAACATCCGATAGCCGAGCCCGCCGAAGAGGGCGGCGAGCGTCACATAGCCCCGTCCACGCATGGGCCCATTCTTCCCCGTTCCGCCGAACGGTGGGTCAGCTCTTGCGCAGGGCGTCGATCTCGTGGCGGAGCCGGGTGGCGTGGGCGTTGGCTCCGTCGCCGTCCCGGACCGCCAGGATGTACGCGGCCATGAGCAGCTCGTGGTCCTCGGACGTCTCGTCCACACCGGTGTAGGCCTCGGGCCGGGCCTTCATGGCCTGCCGGTCGAGCCAACGCCGCGGCGATTCGGTGCCCGTGAGCACGCCGAGATCGTGGAACGTGGCCTGCGGGGTTCCGAACCAACGCTGCTGCCACCAGTGCCGGTTCGTGGGATCCCTCCACGACAGATAGCCGCCCCGCAGGACCTCCCGGGGCCGGCGCACCGCCCCCGTGAAGCTGTAGACGACCCGATCGTTGTCCACCGGATCGAAGAACTCCGGCGTGTAGAAGTCCGATACCACCACGCCGTTGATCCGGTACGAGAAGGCCACACCCTCGCTGGGGTCGCACACCTCGACCAGGTACTCGACCCGACCCTGGTCGGACTTGATGGAGTCGGCCGCGTGCAGCCGGTTCCCGAACGGGTCGACCAGCATCTCGAGCGCCTCGTGCGAGGCGGTCAGGGTCCAGCGGTTCGACACCTCGATCAGCGCGTAGGGGGTGAAGTCCCGGTCGAGATGGATGCCGGCGGCGTTCACCGGCAGGTCGTCCCGTATGATCATCGGGTAGTACGTGATCGGCACCTGGTCGAGCCGGTCGAAGGCGTCGACGGTGGCCGTGATGCCCCACGCCGGGGTCAGGTCCCGCAGCACCTGCACCTGCAGGGCCGCGGCGACGACGCCCAACGCACCGGGGGGAACGTGGTCCGATTCGGACACGAGGGCAAGGTGATAGAGCGTCACGAGGATCTCCTCCCGCCTGGGACCCCGGAGGCTTCCGCTTGACCGCCGTTGGTCGACCTCCGCGAGCAGCGTTCGTGCTCGTTGGTCGCACGGCTGATGGTACGACAGACTGACCAGCTTGAGCGCTGAGACGGACGACGTTGTTGCCCTGTGGCGACTGCAATCGCGCTACGCCGACGTGATCAGCCGGCGGCGGCACGAGCGCGAGCTCGATGCACTGGTGGCGGAGTGGGTGGCGGCACAGGAGCGCGACGAAGCGCTCGAACGCCTGGCGGAGGCGGGCGTGCCGGCCGCCATCGTGCGCGCCAACGATGAGGCGCCGCTGCACCTGGCGCACCTGGAACGCGGGTTCTTCGACGTGGTTGAGCGCGCGCACGTCGGGGCGCACCTGTATCCTGGTCTGCCGATCC
>DASXTK010000427.1:0-4806 GCA_036505485.1 Acidimicrobiales bacterium | reverse complement strand
CGGATCGACCGACGACACCGTCGCGGTAGCCCGCCGGGCCGGCGCCGACGTCGTGTCGATGGGCCGGAACCGGGGCTTGGGCGCCGCGGTCCGCGAGGGCCTGCGGTTGGGCGAAACCCGGAACGCCCTTGCGGTGGTCTTCTGCGACGCCGACGGCGAGTACGCCCCCGAGGAGCTGGCACAGCTGGTGGCTCCGATCGCCGACGGCCGCGCCGACTACGTGGTGGGCTCCAGGTTCGCCGGGCGCTCCCGCTCGATGCGGCCCCACCGCTGGCTGGGGAACCAGGTGCTGACCCTGGGCATGCGGGCCCTGGCTCGACGATGGGGGGTGCGGGGGCTCAGCGACGGGCAGTCCGGCTACCGGGCGCTGTCGGCCCGGGCCGCGGCCGCCGCCGAGGTGGTCCACGACTTCAACTACGCCCAGGTGCTGACCATCGACCTGCTGGGCAAGGGCTTCCGCTACGCCGAGGTGCCGATCACCTACCGGTTCCGCCAGCACGGCCAATCGTTCGTTCGGCTGCTCCCCTACCTCCGCCAGGTGGTCCCGACCACCCTGCGGCTGTTCCGGGAACGTTCTCAGGGCACCGTCGCCGGGACCAGCGTCCGGTCGTCCTCGGGGGTCGAGGGAGTCGTCGCCGTGTCGGACTCGTCGGCCTGATCCAGGGCCCGGGCGAGCACCTTCGCCACCGCCACCACCGCGCCGATCGTCACCAGCACCAGCACGAGCGGTGGAACCGGCGGGGACCAGACCGGGTGAAGCAGGTAGTCGAACGGGTTCGCGGCGCCGTTGTACCCGACCGTGTAGTGCCGGACCGCGTAGGCGAACATCCAGATGTGCCCGCCGACCACCACGGCGGAAATGCCGGTCTGGGTCCGGCGGCTGATCGGTCGGGATCGGGCTCCCGCGACGAGCAGTGCGCCGACGATCAACGGGAGGACGTAACGCCCCTGCCACCAGTAGCCGGACTGCGGGATGCCGTAGGCCTGGCCCGACACCAGCGTCGCGAACCCGAGCAGGGCCAGCACCCCGGCCACGCGGACCTCCAGCCGCGCCCCCGCACGCCAGGCCGCCACCACCAGCGCCACCGCCGCGCCGAGCCACAGCAGATGCACCGCTAACGGCGGGACGACGTCGGTGGATCCGAAGACACCGATCATCTCCCGGGTCCACCAGGGCACATCCCCGAAAGCCTTCCCAAGGCTCGAACCCGGCCATTCGGGTTCCACATACTTCGACCGGACGTGGAGAGTCCACGCTCCGCTGACTGCGGCCGCGGCGATGCCGGTGGCCAGCCAAGCTCGCACGTCAGTCCGGCGTACGAGGTCGCGGAGCCGGGACCGATCGGCCAAGACCGCCAGGGCGGCCAGCGCAACCAGGGCGAACAATGGGGACAGACCGCGCGACAGCGTCAGGACGACCAGCGCCAGACCCATGCGATGGACCACCCGCGCCGGGACGACACCGACGCCTCGCACGAGGGCCAGACCGGCGGACCACACACCGAAGCTGGCCGCCAGCTCGATGCCCACCGAGTTGACGACGCTGGCCAGGTAGATCGCCGCCGGGGTCAGGGCGACGCCGGCGGCGAGCACGAGCGAGCGACGACCCGGCATCCGCAGCAACGACACGAACGCCGAGGCCAGCAGCGCGCAACACCCCACCGCCCCGACCAGTCGCATGAGGTAGGCGCCGAGCTCGGCCGAGGTGACCAGCGACGGCAGCCCGACGACGAAGTAGTAGAAGGGCTGCCCGCGGTGTTGCGAGGTCAGGACGGTGGCGTCCCCGGAACCGTGGCCCATGGTCTCGCAGTCGGCGGTTACCGGCTCGGGTCTGAACCCGGGCCAGCGCTGGCGGGGATTGCCGAGGAAGCAGCTGCCATCGGCCTCGGCGTACTCCTTCGGCACCCGCACCCAGGCGAAGGGACCCTTGTAGGGCTGGCCACCGATCTGGCCCCGCACCACCGCCGCGGCCCGAGCCATGTGGGCGGCCTCGTCCGGTCCGGTGGCCAACGGCATCGCCAACGTCCAGCAGGTACAGGCCACCAGGAGCAGCCCGTACAGCGTCCACCACAACCGCCGCGCCTCCCCCGCCATCCCGTCAGCTTGACACGCCCGGCGGATCCGGCGGCAGCACCTCTCGTTCTGTGACCTGCCCGCCGCGCCCTGGCGCGGCGGGCAGGTCACAGAACGGCGCAGTGCCCCCAACCCGGCGGGCTTCAGTCCTCGACGACGAAGCCTCGGAAGCCGTCGCGGACGGTCCGCCAGGTCGCGTAGTCGGGGAAGCGGCCGTCGGAGGGGGCCAGGGCCTCGGCGGCGGCCCAACCCATGGCCAGGGCGTGATGGGTGTTGTCGGGCGTGAACAGACCCTGCCGTCCGAAGGTGACCAGTCCGCCCTGCGACTCGGCCCAGGCTTCCAGGGCGGCCAGATCGGCGGCGAAGCCGGGCCGATAGACGGGATAGACCCGGGGCAGACGGCGGCTCTCGATGTGGACCGGCTGGGCGTCGGGCAGTCCGGCCCCGGCCAGCTCGTCGATCAGCCGCCACGTGAGGTCGTCGTCGGAGGCCGACCACACCTCGTCCCCCTCCCAGCACGGAATCTCGGCACACAGAACTGTCCGGTCCGCAGGGTCGTCGGGATTGTCCCGATAGTTGCGGGGCTCGGACACCCGACTGGCCATCACCTCGGGCCCGGGGAAGTAGTGGGCGTCGAACGGGGTCCATTGCGGCCGATCGAGCACCAGGTACAGCAGGACCATGGCCCGGTGCCGCAACCGTTGGGCCGCATAGGCCACGCCGTCCGGTGGCGCGGGATCGACGATCCCCGTCATGGCCGCCAGAGGAGCCGTCGACCAGACCTGATCCGCCTCCAATGCGGTGCCGTCGGCCAACGTGACGTTCCAGCTGGACCGAGGGCTCGGGCCGGAGACGCGCTGGAGCTGCACGACCCCGCAGTCCAACCGGATCCGCGCCCCAGCGGCCTGGGCCGCGTCGGCCAGCCGCTCGGCCAGCGTGCCGAACCCGGTCCGGGGATACAGGAAGATCGGGCCCCCGTCAGCCCGGGCGCCCCGGGTCAGGCGGCGGAGGATGGCACCGGGAGACCGGGCGCTGATCCGCCGACGAGCCAGCTCGCCCGCCAGATCCTCGGGATGGGCGTCCCACAGCTTGCGGGCATACGGGGCGTAGAAGGCGTCCAGCACCGCCGGACCGAGCCCAGCCCGCACCACCTCGGCGAAGGTGTCGGCTCGAGCCCGGCGGGTCGGCGCGAGCAACGCGTCCCGAGCGGCCCGCACGACGAACCCCCGAGGCGCGTTGCGCACCAGGTCGCCGGTCTGCAGCGGGAACTCCACCCAGCGGCCCTGGAGCCGGATCCGCCCGTGGCGGGTCCGGACCTGCAGGTCGTCGCCCAACAGGTCGCGGAGCGCGGTCAGGACGTGAGGCGGGGTCGCTGGATGTAGGCGATGGCTGCCGTGGTCCACCCGCAGCCCGGCCACCTCGAAGCTGCCGGCCATCCCCCCGACCGCCGAGCCCCGTTCCACCAGCTCGACCTCGTGGCCGGCCAACGCGGCGCGCCAGGCTGCAGCGAGGGCGGCCGGACCCGCCCCGATGACCGCGATCACGTGGCGGGAAAGGCCACGGCAGGAGCACCTGAGTAGCGCACGACCACACGGTCGCCCCGCGAGAACTGGGGTACCGACCCGGCCCGGACCCGCACGGTGGAGCTGGTGTCGGCATCGGCCCGCACCAGGTACACGGTGTCGTGGCCGTAGTACTCCCGCAGCTCGACGGTGGCACAGGAGTCGCCGTTCCCGTTGCCACTGCCGTTGCTGCTTCCGGGTTCCAGGCGCAGCTCCTCGGGCCGCAGCAGTACCTGCACCGCGCCCGCGGCCTCCTGCTCCAACGGCACGGCGCCGACCATGGTGGTGGCCGCGGCGCCGTGGGCCTGGCCGGCCACCAGGTTGGCGTCGCCCACGAAATGGGCCACCCAAGGCGAGGCCGGGCGGGCGTACAGCTCGGCCGGGGTGGCCTGCTGGACCAGCCGCCCGTCGTGCATCACCGCCACCTCGTCGCCCAGGACGAAGGCTTCCTCCTGGTCATGGGTGACGAACACCGTGGTCACGTCCAGGTCGACCAGCAGGTGGTGGACCTCGCTGCGCACCTGCACCCGCAGGGCGGTGTCGAGGTTCGAGAACGGCTCGTCGAGCAACAGGACCCGGGGCCGGGGGGCCAGGGCCCGAGCCAACGCCACCCGCTGCTGTTGGCCGCCCGACAGCGTCGCCGGCAGCCGATCACCCAGTCCGGCCAGGTCCACCATCTCCAGGACCTCGGCCACCCGCCGTCCGTGTCGGTCGGCCCGGCGCAGTCCATAGCCCACGTTCTGGGCCACGGTCAGATGCGGGAACAGCGCCCAATCCTGGAACACCATGCCCACCTGGCGCTTCTCCGGAGGGAGGTGCACCGTGGGGCCGGACACCAGCCGCTCCCCCAGCCGGATCTCGCCGGCGTCGATGCGCTCCAGCCCGGCGATCGAGCGCAGCAGCGTGGTCTTGCCACAGCCGCTCGGACCGAGCAACGCCACGACCGAACCGGCCTCGACCCGCAGGTCGACGTCCCGCAGCACGGCTTCGTCGAAGCGCTTGTGGACGCCTCGAACCTCGATCGCCGACACCCTGTCGGACCCGCTGTCCGCCGGTCTGTTCATGGTGCCTCACACCGTACAGCCAGGCAGCCGAACTGTGGCCAGTCGCAGGCCGGTAGGTCCTTCCGAAATTGAGGCGTTTCTCGCGCTATAAGCGCGATAAACGCCTC
>DASXTK010000426.1:0-21789 GCA_036505485.1 Acidimicrobiales bacterium | reverse complement strand
CGGGATGGACGCAAGCTTCCTCCAGCGCTCGCTCAACGAAGGGTTCTCCGGCGGCGAAAAGAAACGCGCCGAACTCCTCCAGATGGCCGTGCTTGCCCCCCGCTTCGCGATCCTCGACGAGACCGACTCCGGCCTCGACATCGACGCCCTCAAGGTGGTCGCCCGCGGCGTCGAGGAGGTCCGCAAGGACCGATCCGAGCTGGGCATCCTGGCCATCACCCACTACCAGCGCCTGCTCGACTACCTCGAGCCCGACAAGGTGCACATCCTCATCGACGGACGCATCGTGGCGTCAGGCGGTCCCGAGCTGGCCCGTCAACTGGAGCGGGAGGGATACGAGGCATGGCGTTAGAGGTCGAGGTCGCTCGCAAGAAGTTCCCCATCCTCGACCGCCGGATCAAGGGTCACCGGCTGGTGTATCTCGACTCGGCGTCGTCGTCGCAGAAGCCGACCTCGGTGCTCGAGGCCATGACCAACTACTACGAGACCACCCACGCCAACGTGCACCGCGGCGTCTACGCCATCGCCGAGGAGGCCACCCGGCAGTATGAAGCGGCCCGGACCAAGGTGGCCCGCTTCATCGGGGCGCCGTCATCGGCCGGGGTGGTCTTCACCAAGAACGTCACCGAGGCCATCAACCTGGTGATGCAGACCTGGGGCCGGGCCAACCTGAAGGCTGGCGACGCGGTACTGCTCACGGAGATGGAGCACCACGCCAACCTGGTGCCGTGGCTGATGCTGGCCGAACAACAGGGCATCGAGCTGCGCTTCCTGCCGGTGGGCGACGACTTCCTGCTCGACGAGTCCGAGCTCGACCGGTTGGTCGACGGGGTCAAGCTGGTGTCGGTGACCGCCATGTCCAACGTCTTGGGCACGATCACCCCGATCGACCGGCTGACCGCGGTGGCCCACGACGCCGGGGCGCTGGTCCTGGTGGACGCGGCCCAGTACGTGCCCCACCTGCCCACCGACGTCCAGGCCCTCGACGTCGACTTCTTCGGCTTCACCGGCCACAAGATGCTGGGACCGACGGGTATCGGCGTGCTGTGGGCCCGCGAGGAGCTGCTGGAATCCATGCCGGCATTCCTGGGCGGAGGCGAGATGATCAAGGACGTGCGCCTCGACGGCTGGACCCCCAACGACATCCCGTGGAAGTTCGAGGCCGGCACCCCGCCCATCGCCGAGGCGATCGGGCTGGCCGCGGCCATCGACGAGCTCGAGAGCTTCGGGATGGAGGCCATCCGCGAGCACGAGGTTTCCCTCACCGCCTACGCCATGCGGACCCTGTCCGAGCGGATGGGCGACGAGCTCCGGATCTTCGGCCCGTCCGAGCCGGCCCAGCGCGGTGGCGTCCTGTCGATGGCGCTGGGTGACATCCACGCCCACGACGTGTCCCAGGTCCTCGACGAGCACGCCGTCTGCGTCCGGGCCGGGCATCATTGCGCCAAGCCGCTCATGCGCAAACTCGGGGTGAGCGCCACGGCGCGAGCGTCGTTCTACGTCTACAACGACCGCGACGACGTCGACGCTTTGGCCGAGGCCCTCGAAGCGACGCGAGACTTCTTCGCGCACTAGGTAGTCACGGAAGGAACCCCCCGCATGCCCGGTCTCGAAGATCTCTACCGCGAGATCATCCTCGACCACTATCGCAACCCCCGGAACCGGGGTGAGCTGCCGGTGCCGCCCAGCACCCGGGTCGAGGGATTCAACCCGCTCTGCGGCGACGAGATCGTGGTCTACCTGGACGTCGACGACGGCGTGGTCCGTGACGTGCGCATCGGGGGCCAGGGCTGCTCGATCAGCCAGTCGTCGGCGTCGATGATGTCGGCGGCGGTCAAGGGCCGCACCCTGGACGAGATCCGGGCGCTGTCCCGGGCGTTCAAGGCCATGATGTCGATCCACGAGCAGTCGCTCGACGACGCCCGCGACGACGGCGCTGGTCTCGTCGATGGCGACGGTGACGGGTCCGGCCTGGCCGAGGACGTGAAGCTCGGCGACCTGGAGGCCCTGCGCGGGGTGGTCAGGTTCCCGGTGCGGATCAAGTGCACCACCCTGTCGTGGAACACCCTGCTCCAGGGTCTCGACGAAGCCAGCTGAGGTTCGTTCTTCGCCTATTCGCCCAGAGCTCGGTTGACCGCCGCGGCCAGGGCGAAGCAGCGCTCGGTGATGCCGCCCTCGTCGTGGCTGGAGATGTCGATCACCACCCGGTTCCACACGTTGGACCAGCTGGGATGATGGTTCAGCTTCTCGGCTTCCAGCGCCACCATCGCCATGAAGCCGAACGCTTCGACGAAGTTGCGGAACTCCAGCTCACGGTGGAGGTTGCCCTCGGCCAGTCCCCACCCGGGGATCTCGGTCAGCCGAGCCTCCGCTTCGTCGTGTTCAAGACGCGTCATGCCGTCATTCTTCCCCCTGAGCCAGTCGGTAGGCGCCGTAGTGGTGCTCCGGCGGCGGCGTTCGGCTTGCCGGGCTGATTGCCGTATCGTCGTCCCCGTCAGCCGACGATGACGGGGGACGGAGATGGCAATCGATCAGGCCGGGCTGGTCGGGCGGCTCGCCACCGTCGTTGGCGCGCCCAACGTGCTGGCCGGCGAGGCGGTCAAGGACGACTACGCCCGGGACGAGGCCCTGACCGCCGAGCCGATCACGCCGCTGGCGGTGGTGTTCCCCTCCTCCACCGAGGAGGTGGTCGCGCTCCTGCGGGTGGCCGACGAGGACCGGATCCCGGTCACGGCCCGGGGCTCGGGCACCGGCATGTCCGGCGCCTGCATCCCCCGGCCCAACGGCATCGTGGTCTCGTTCGAGCGGATGAACCGGATCATCGAGATCGACGAGGACAACTTCATCGCCGTGGTGGAGCCCGGGGTCCAGCTCGACCAGCTCGATGCGCTGCTGTCGCCGTTCGGGCTGATCTATCCGGTGTTCCCCGGGGAGTACAGCGCCAGCCTGGGCGGCAACGTCAACACCAACGCGGGCGGGATGCGGGCGGTGAAGTACGGCGTCACCCGCCACCAGGTCCTCGGGCTCGAAGCCGTGCTGCCGTCAGGCGAGGTCGTCAACTGCGGCGGCAAGGTGGTCAAGCTGTCGACCGGCTACGACCTCACCCAGCTCATCGTGGGATCCGAAGGCACCCTGGCGCTGGTCACCAAGGCCTACCTCAAGCTCTATCCCCGCCCGGCCCATGCCACGACGGTGCTCGCGCCGTTCACGACGCTGGAGGCGGTCACCGGGGCCGTGCCCAAGGTGGTGGGCAGCGGGGTCGGTCCGCTGCTGCTGGAGTACATCGACCTGGTCACCATGGCCGCGATGACGGCCCAGCTGGGGCTGGAGCTGGGCATCCCCGAGGACGTGCGGAACCAGGCGCTGGCGTACCTGGTGGTCGCCTTGGAGGACAGCCATCTCGACCGGCTCGAGGAGGACACCCACACCGTCAGCGAGCTCCTGGCCGAGCTGGGCGCGATCGATGTGTACGTCCTGCCGCCGGCAGCGGCGACGCAGCTGATCGACGCCCGGGAGAAGGCGTTCTGGGTGGCCAAGGCCAACGGCGCCGACGACATCGTGGATGTCGTGGTGCCCCGGGCCTCCATCCCGGAGTTCATGGAGCGGGTGAGCGCCATCGCCTCGGCCAAGGGCGCCTGGATCGCGGGGTGCGGTCACGCCGGCGACGGCAACGTCCACCTGGCGGTGTTCCAGAAGGACAGCGAGGTGCGCAAGCAGTTGATGACCGAGCTGTTCCGGGCCGGGATGGATCTCGGTGGTGCCATCTCCGGTGAGCACGGCCTCGGGCGGGCGAAGAAGGGCTACTTCATGGCCCTGGAGGATCCGGCCAAGATCGACCTGATGCGGCGGATCAAGGCCGCGTTCGACCCCAACGGCATCCTCAACCCGGGCGCCGTGTTCGACTGATCGACCGACTGAAGGACTGAGCGATGAGTGAGATCAACGGCGCCCAGGCGCTGATCCGCACGCTGGTGGGAGCCGGCGTGGACACCTGCTTCGCCAACCCCGGTACGTCGGAGATGCACTTCGTCGCGGCGCTCGACACCGTGCCCGAGATGCGGGGTGTGCTGGGGCTGTTCGAGGGGGTGGCCACCGGCGCGGCCGACGGCTACGCCCGCATGGCCGACCGGCCCGCGGCCACGCTGCTGCACCTGGGGCCGGGGCTGGGCAACGGCCTGGCCAACCTGCACAACGCCCGCAAGGGGCGGGTGCCGGTGGTCAACATCGTGGGCGACCACGCCACCTACCACCACCAGTACGACGCCCAGCTGGAGTCCGACATCGAGACGGTGGCCCGCAACGTCTCGCCGTGGATCCGGACCTCGGCCAGCCCCGGTGACGTGGGTCGTGACGCCGCCGAGGCGGTGGCCGTGGCTTCCTCTCCTCCCGGCGAGGTGGCGACCCTGATCCTGCCGGCCGATGTCTCTTGGTCGCCGGGCGGTGTGGTTGCTCCGCCTGTCGCGGCTGCGGCTCGCCGGGAGGTGCCGGCCGACACCGTCGAGATGGTGGCCAAGGCCATGCGTTCGGGGGAGCCGGTGGGCCTGCTGCTGGGCGGGGCGGCGCTGCGGAAACGGAGCTTGGTCGCGGCCAGTCGGGCCGCAGGCGCGGTCGGAGCCAAGCTGCTGTGCGAGACCTTTCCGACCCGACTGGAACGGGGCGCTGGGATCCCGGCGGTCGAGCGCATCGCGTATCTGGCGGAGTTCGCCATGATGCAGATGACCGGCCTCCGCCATCTGGTACTGGTGGACGCCAAGGCGCCGGTGAGCTTCTTCGCCTACCCCGGCAAGCCCAGCTACCTGGTGCCGGACGGCTGTGAGGTCCACGTGCTGGCCTCGGGTCCCGACGATGTCGCCGGCGCCCTGGAGGCCCTGGCCGAGGCCATCGACGCACCGGCCGACGGCGCGGCGCTGCAGGCCGCGGCCCGTCCGGCGCTGCCGACCGGTCCCTTGTCCGCCGACGCCGTCGCCCAGATCGTGGGGGCGCTGATGCCCGAGGGCGCGATCGTGTCCGACGAGTCCAACACCTCGGGGCTGTCGGCGCCGAGTCACACCGCCGGAGCGCCGCCCCACGACTGGCTGACCCTCACGGGTGGGGCGATCGGCCAGGGGATGCCGGTGGCCACGGGCGCGGCGGTGGCCTGTCCCGACCGGAAGGTGATCAGCCTGGAGGCCGACGGCTCGGCGATGTACACGTTCCAGGCGCTGTGGACCCAGGCCCGGGAAGGCTTAGACGTGGTCACGGTCTTGTACAACAACCGGTCCTACGCGGTCCTCAACATGGAGCTCAGCCGAGTAGGCGCGGAGGCCGGCCCCAAGGCCAAGTCGTTGCTCGACCTACACAACCCCGACCTCGACTATGTCTCCCTAGCCCGCGGTCTCGGCGTCCCCGCCACAAAAGCCACCACCGCCGAAGACTTCACCACCCACCTAGCCACCGCCCTCTCCACCCCCGGCCCCTCCCTAATCGAGGCCATCGTCCCCTCCATCATGTAACCCCCCGCTCCGAAATTGAGGCGTTTCTCGCGCTATAAGCGCGGGAAACGCCTCAATTTCGCCGTGATTCCATGACGTCCTAGCATGAAAGGTCATGGAACGCATTGATGTTGCTGCAGGCCGCATCGCCAATCGCCAGCACGGCTTGATGACGCTCCTCCAGCTCCGGGATCTCGGCGCCACGGGCCATCAGATCCGCACCCGAATCAAGCGTGGACATGGACGAGGGTCCGAAGATCGGTCGTCCGCACGAGCGGAATGCCCGTGACCTGGGAGTCGCAGCTGCTCGCGGCGGTACTTGGCGCCGGGCCAGGTGCGCTCGCCTCCCATCGAAGCGCCGCCGTCCTCTGGGGGCTCGAGGGAGTTCGCCCGGGCATCCCAGAGATCAGCATCCCCAGGGGCCGGAAGCACCGCTACCCGGATGCGCGGGTTCACCAGAGCACAGACCTCGATCGGACAACGTCCACGATCATCGACGGGATCCCGACCACCCTCGTCGCCCGAACTCTGCTCGACCTCGGTGCAGTGATGTCGTTCGAGGCAGTCCACGTCGCATTGGACTACGCCCGCCGCAAGAAGCTCACTAACTGGCAGGTCCTGCTCGACACGCTCGTGGTCCATGCTCGTCGGGGACGGGACGGTGTCGGCACACTCCGGGCAATCCTCGACGAGCACTTCGACGAAGTCGCCGCCACGGAGAGTGCGTTCGAGCGGCTCGTGTACGTTGCGTTGTGCGATGCGGGCCTACCCCGTCCCGAGTTGCAGCACGAGGTGCGGATCGGTCTACGGACCTATCGACTGGACCTCGCCTACCCCGAACTGAAGATCGCGATCGAGCTCGACGGAAGCGACCATCTTCGTCGGTCGACTTGGGAGAACGACCATGTCCGCCAGAATTCGCTCATCAACGCGGGATGGACGCTGCTGCGATTCACCTGGCGCGACTACAAGGAACGGCGGGACCGTCTGATCCGGGACGTCAAGACTGCGGTGCGGCGGGCATCCCCGGGAAATTGAGGCGTTCGCCGCGCTATAAGCGCGAGAAACGCCTCAATTTCGGCGGATGAATTGGCGGACCAAGTCCGCCAGTTCGTCCGGGCGTTCCCAGGGGAGCATGTGGCCCGCACGGGCCACATGCTCTTGGTGGGCGTTGGGGATGTGGTCCGCGTAATAGGTGCAGTGGGCCGCGGGGATCAGGCGGTCCTCGGCGCCGTGGACCACCAGCGTGGGGCAGCTGACCCGCCACAGGCGCTTGGGCAGCTTGGGGTTGTGCAGGTACGGATCCCAGCCGAGCTTGGCCGTGGCCGCCATGGTGGTCACGATCGGCTTGACCATCTCGAAGGGGATCTCGATCTGCTTGCCCACGTCGGCGGTCAGCTCGTTGAGGGCGTGCATCATCTGCGCCACTGGATGGGACTGGTCGTAGAACAGATCCTCGGCCAGCTCGCCCGGAGGCCGGCCGAAGATGTCCTTGATCTCGTGCCCCCGCAGGTACAGCCCAGCGGGGTTGATCAGCACCATCGAGCCGACCCGGTCGGGATACCGGGTGGCCAGCTCCACGGCCATCCAGCCGCCCAGGCTCAGCCCGACCACGCACGGCGCCTCGAGGGACAGCCGGTCCCACAGGTCGAGCAGGTGGAACACCGCGTCGTCCATGTCGTCGATCTGCTCCAGCCCCTCGGACTCCCCGAAGCCCGGGAACATCGGCGCCGTGACCGCATGGTGCTCGGCCAGGCGATCGAGGAACATCAGGCTCTGGCCCTCACCCTGGGCCGAGTGCAGGTAGACGACCGGCGGACCCTCGCCGCCCCGCTGCACCTCGACCGTGCCGACCTGGGTCTCGAGCCGTTGGGTCACCAGCCCCATCAGGACTGCACCTCGGCATCGACTCCGGCCCGCATCGGGACGCCGTCGGGGAATCGCTCCCGCAGCTTCGGCAGCACCTGCGACGAGAACAGCTCGAGGTTCCGACGGGTCTCGGGGCCGGGCAGGCTGCCCAGCTGGAACAGCCCGAGCAGGTTGCCGGTCTCCAGCCGCTCCAGGCTGTCGAGGAGGATCTCGGTAACGGTCTCGGGCGATCCGACGATGGCGTAGCGCCCCTCGACCACCTGGTCCCAGGTCTGCAGGTTGACGGCGAAGTGGGCGGCGCCCTTGAGGATGTTCTGCAGCGACCGCACGGTCGTGTAGCCCGGCGGTTGGATGGTGATGCCGGGCAACAGCTTGCGCACCCAGTACCAGAAGTGCGGTTCGTACTCGGCCCGGGCCTGCTCGTCGGTCTCGGCCACGTAGATCGGGGTAAGCCACCCAGCCTGGCTCGGATCGGGCTCGTAGCCGGCGACCTCCCGGCAGATGTCCCGGAACATGCCGAACGTCCGCTCGAACACCGAGAAGTGGAAGTACGGAATCCCCATGTAGGCGTAACGGTGGCGGGCGACGAACTCCATGGTCTCCACCGATCCCGCTCCCGGAACCCAGATCTCCGGATGGGGTTGCTGCACCGGACGCGGCCAAGAGTTGAGGTAGCGCAGCCGGTAGTGCTTGCCGATGAACTCTCCCGGACCCGGTTCCGTCCACGCCTGGATGATCAGGTCATGGGCCTCTTGGAACTTCTCACGAGCGAACGCCGGGTTGATCGAGAAGCTGTAGTACTCGGGCCCGCCGCCGACCACGAACCCGGCGATGAGCCGTCCGCCAGAGATGTTGTCGATCATGGCGAACTCTTCGGCCACCCGGGTCGGAGGGTCGTACAGCGGTAGGGCGTTGCCGACGACCGCGATCTTCATACGGCTGGTCTCTCGGGCCAGCGTGGCGGCGATCAGGTTGGGCGACGGCATGATCCCGTAGGCGTTCTGGTGGTGCTCGTTGACGCACACCCCGTCGAAGCCCAGCTCCTCGGCATACACCAGCTCATCGATGTAGCGGTTGTAGAGCTGGGTTCCGAGCTGCGGATCGAACAGCTGGTTGGGACAGGTCACCCAGGCTGGACCGTCGTAGTCGTCCGGCAACCCGGGATACGGCATGAGATGGAAGCTGAAGACGCGCACCCGATCCCCCTCCTCGAACTGATACCCGGGTCTCACCTTAGCGGGCCCGAAATGTCAGACCCCCTGAGGATGATGGGCCCATGTGCTCAATGTGTGAGGGAAAGACATGGGATGAGGTCATAGAGGGATACCAGGACCGCATCGAACGGAACGGATTCACCAAGCTCCTGATCGAGCCCGATCTCGACGACCCGGTGTGGATGTACACGATCGGCTTGACCGAACAGGGACATCCCGAGCTGTGTCTCGAAGGCATACCTCGGGAGATCTGCGGTGTGATCCTCGAGGAACTCGGACGGAGGGTGGTCCAAGGCGAACGGTTCGACCTCCCAAGGTTCTTCGGGGGCGAGGCCCTGCTGGTGCATGGCCTCTATGTCCACGCCAAGCCCGCCGATGGCGAGCGGTGGGAAGACGGCAAGTTCAACCACCTGATCGGGTACTACGTGGAGTGGCTGGAGGAGGAGCCGACACCCCCGTTGGCCGCCGTCGAGATCACCGTGTGCGGGAGCGAGACGGTCGGCTACTGGGATAGCCCCGGGCCGCGAATGAACCGGACCCAACGCCGGGCCCGCATGCGTGGCCGCTTACGGTCGGTGACCTAGGTCCGGGACGGAGTTAGAACGATGACGCTCAGAGACCGGCGAGGGGGTCGCCGAAGGGGTCCTCGATCTGCGGTCGTTCGCGGGCCACAGCTCCCGCGGCGTGGGCTTCGCTCTCCCCGACGAGCTCGGCGCCGAGCAGGCCGACGTAGCCCTGGTCTTCCAGTTGCTCGGCCAGCTCGGGGCCCCCCGAGCGCACGATCGTGCCTCGGGCCAAGACGTGGACGCGGTCAGCTCGCAGCTCGTGCAGCAGACGGCTGTAGTGGGTGATCGCCAGAACTCCCAGACCGCTGGCTTCGGTGGCCTTCTCGATACGTCGGGAGCAAGCCCGGAGTGAGTCGACATCGAGTCCGGAGTCGAGCTCGTCGAGCACGGCGATGGCCGGGCCGAGCACGGCGAGTTGGAGGGTCTCGTTCTTCTTCATCTCGCCGCCCGACAGATCCACGTTGAGCGCCCGGGAGAGCAACCGCACGTCGAGCTCGAGCTCCTGAGCCTCGGCCTGGATGCGCAAGTCGACGCCTTCGGGATCCCTGCCGGCCGCGGCCAGGGCATACGAGAGCAGCGATTCCAGCGACACGCCGGGGACCTCGGTCGGGTACTGGAGGGCCAGGAAAAGCCCGGCTTGGGCTCGCTCGTACGGGGTCATGGCCAGGACGTCCTGGCCGTCGAGGGTCACGCTGCCGCCCAGCACCTCATAGCCCGGGCGTCCCATGACCACGTGGGCCAGGGTCGACTTGCCGGAGCCGTTGGGACCCATCACGGCGTGCACCTCGCCGGACCGCACGGTGAGGTCGACGCCGCGCAGGATCTCCTTGCCGGACACTCCGGCCCGCAGCCCGCGGATCTCGAGAACATGCTCGGGCATCATCACTCCTCGACCACGATGATCTCGCCGTCCTCGACCCGGACGTCATAGGTGGGCACCGCCTTGGTCGCGGGAAGCGTCACAGCCTCACCGGTTTCCAACGAGAACTCACTGCCGTGCTTCCAGCACTCGAGGGACTTGTTCTCGGGGTGGATGTCGCCCTCGGACAGCGAGATCTTCTGGTGGGAACAGGTGTCACCGATGGCGTAGACGTCATCGTCGATCCGGACCACCGCGATGTGCGTGCCTCCCAGCGGGAAACGCTGTGCGGTCCCCGGAGCGATGTCGTCGAGACGGCAGAGCCGATGCTTGGTCGACACCGCGGCTAGGCCTCCCTGCGATCGAACTTGGCTGCGATGGTGGCGGCCAACACCGGCACCAGACCGGCAACCGGCAGCTTGGCCAGCACCTCGGCGAAGAAGCCTCCGACGATCAGGCGCTCGGCCAGATCGGTGGGAAGCCCCCGGCTCTCCAGGTAGAACCGCTGGTCCTCGTCGATCGGGCCAACGGCTGAGGCGTGGCTGCAGCGCACATCGTTGTTCTCGATCACCAGGTTGGGCACCGACTCGGCCCAGGCTTCGTCGGACAGCTTGATGTTCCGGTTGGTCTGGAAGGCGTTGGTGCCGCGGGCGTCCTTCCCGACCCGGATCAGGCCGGTGTAGACCGACCGCGACCGCCCACCGACCGCACCCTTGTACAGCAGGTTGCTGGTGCAGTCGGGGGCAACGTGCTCCTGGAATGTCCGAAAGTCGAGGGTCTGATCGCCTTCTCCGAAGTAGATGGCGTCGAGCTCCCCGGACGCTCCTCGTCCGACCATGCGGCAATCGGTCCGCAGCCGGGCGTACTCACCGCCGAAGCCGACGCTGGTCGACCGCAGGGTGGACTCCGACTCCAACCGAGAGGCCTGCAGGCCGACCTGCCACGTCGCCAGGCCCAGCTGCTGCAAGGTGACATGTCCGACTCGGGCGGCTCGCTCGGCAACGATCTCGGTGATCGGAACCACGAGGGTCGGTTCCTCGTCCGACGCCTGCACCTCGATGACCGACACCGCGCTGCCCGGTCCGGCATGCACGACCAGGCGGGGAAACGCCGCCGATCCGTGCCCGGCAACGGTGTGGGCGACGAGGACCGGACGGTCGAGCTCCACCCCCTCGGGCACCTGCACCAAGATCGGATCGGCCATCCCGGCCGCGTTGAGCAGCGTGAACGGATCGGGCGCCTCATGGAGCGCAGACCCCAACAACGCCTCGTCCTCGTCGCGGTCGTCCAGCCGACCGATGCGCACGCCCTTGGACGACCAGCCGGCATCGACCTGGACGTCGACGATCCGGCCGTTGCCCACGACCACGACCGCACCAGCGCCGAACGTATCGGCCAGCGGGCTGACCTCGGCACCCCCGAGCGCCGGCGTGAACCGGTCGAGCTCCAACTCGTCGATGCGGCTGTAGCGCCACACCTCCTCGTCGGTCGTGGGGAGCTCGGCGTCCGCCAACGCCTCCGCAGCAGCCGACCGGCGGGCCCGCAGCCAGTCCGAATCGCCGTCGTTGTGGCGCGCGACGGCGTCAGAGATGAACTTGCTCAGCATCGGACTCTCAAGACCTCAGAACTGGACTCACGACTTGCGGCGGCGCCAACGCTTCCAACGGGGCTGGCTGTCCGCCTGCCTCTCGGCCTGCACCTCGGCGAGCATGGTGGGGCCGATGGAGTTGATGATGTCCTCGGCCTCGTCGAGCAACTTGGCCACCGACCCGTCACCGCGGTCGAGGGCGTCCAGTGGCTCGTCGGGAGTGGCCGGAGTGACCAGGGTTCCGTGGGCCCAGTTGACGTCGGCCATGCGCCGCTCGTAGCGGGGACAGTCGGTCGGGCAGCGCCAAGGCGCCTCGGGCGCGAGGTCCAGGTCGCACTTCCGCACCGTTTCGCCGTTGCGGTAAGTGCGGGACTCGAAATGCTTGCAGTCCTGGCGCATTGGCACGTGAACATCATGCCAGTCAGCCGACTGACCCCTCCATCTGGAGCTCGATCAGCCGGCTCCACTCCACCGCGTACTCCATGGGCAGGGTGCGAGTCACCGGCTCGATGAAGCCGTTGACGATCATTCCCATGGCCTGCTCCTCGGAGAGGCCCCGGCTCATCAGATAGAAGAGCTGCTCGTCGCCCACCTTCGACACGGTGGCCTCGTGGCCGATCTGAGCGTCACGGGCGCCCACCTCCATGTAGGGGAAGGTGTCGCTGGTCGAGTTCTCATCGAGGATCAGCGCATCGCACTGCACATGGCTCTTGCAGCCGTAGGCATCCTCCTCGACCCGGACCAGACCGCGGTACGAGGTGCGGCCGCCGTCCTTGGAGATCGACTTTGACACGATCTTGGAGGTGGTCTCGGGAGCGGCGTGGACCATCTTGGCCCCGGCGTCCTGATGCTGGCCCGGCCCGGCGTAAGCCACCGACAGCACCTCGCCCGAAGCCTTGGGCCCGACCATGTAGACGGCGGGGTACTTCATCGTCAGCCGCGACCCGATGTTGCCGTCGATCCACTCCATGTGGCCCTCGGCCTCGACCCGGGCCCGCTTGGTCACCAGGTTGAAGACGTTGGACGACCAGTTCTGGATGGTGGTGTAGGTCACCCGGGCGCTGGGCTTCACCACGATCTCGACCACAGCCGAGTGCAGGGAGTCGGTGGTGTACACCGGGGCCGAGCAGCCCTCGATGTAGTGCACCTTGGAACCCTCGTCGGCGATGATCAGCGTCCGCTCGAACTGGCCCATGTTCTCGGCGTTGATGCGGAAGTACGCCTGCAGGGGCATCTCCACGTCGACGCCCGGCGGCACGTAGATGAACGACCCACCGGACCACACCGACGAGTTGAGCGCCGCGAACTTGTTGTCGTTCTTGGGGATGATCTTGCCGAAGTACGGCTTCACCAGCTCCGGGTAGTCCCGCAGCGCGGTGTCCATGTCGCAGAAGATGACGCCCCGCCGCTCCAGGTCCTCCCGGTTGCGGTGGAACACGACCTCAGATTCGTACTGAGCGGTGACGCCGGCGAGGTACTTGCGCTCGGCCTCGGGGATGCCCAGCTTCTCGTAGGTCTTCTTGATCGCGTCGGGAAGCTCTTCCCACTCGTCGACCTGAGCCTCGGTGGGCTTCACGTAGTAGTAGATGTTGTCGAAGAAGATCTGCGACATGTCGCCGCCCCAGGTAGGCATGGGGCGCTTCTCGAAGTGGCGCAGCGATTGCAGCCGGTAGTCGAGCATCCAGTCGGGCTCGCCCTTCATCCACGACATCTCGCGGATGATGTCCTCGTTCAGACCCTTGCGGGGCTTGAACACATAGTTCTCTTCGTCTGACCAACCCAGCTTGTAGCGGCCGAGATCAAGATCGGCGACAGCCATGAGCATCCCTTCGGGGGAGCGAATTTCTCCTACGCCGATAGTAGCAATTCAAGCTGGAGAGCCAACACCCGCGACCCAGGTCTCGTAGAGACGTGAGTAACGGCCATCGGCGGCCACGAGCTCGTCGTGGCTGCCCAGCTCGACCAGCCGACCGTCGGCCACCACCCCGACGAGATCGGCTCGGGCCGCAGACGACAGGCGGTGGGCGATGACCACCACGGTGCGCCCCTCTCGCAGGGTGTCCACGGCCGCCTCCACCAGCGCCTCGGTGCCGGGGTCGAGGCTGGATGTGGCCTCGTCGAGGACCAGCACCGCCGGGTTGGCCAGCGCCGCCCGGGCCAGCGAGACCAGCTGCTTCTCCCCCGCCGACAGCCGACTGCCCCGCTCCCGCACCTCGGTGTCGATGCCGTTGGGCAAGGCCGCGAACCGGTCGAAAGCTCCGATCGCCCGCAGGGCCGAATCCACCTCGGCGTCGGTGGCACCGGCCCGGGCCAGCCGCACGTTGTCGCGGATGGTGCCGTTGAACAGGAATCCCTCCTGGGGGATCACCACCACCCGTTCCCGCAGCGAGGCCATGGTGGCGTCCCGCAGGTCGATGCCGCCGAAGCGGACCGCGCCCTCGGTCGGGTCGTAGAGCCGGGCGATCAGCTTGGCCAGGGTCGACTTGCCCGCGCCGGTGGGCCCGACCAAGGCCAGGCGGGTGCCGGAGGCGATCCGCAGCGTGACGCCGTGCAGCACCGGCGCCTCGGGGTCGTAGCCGAAGCTGACGTGGTCGACCTCGACGTCGCCCCGCCGGGGCAGGTCGATCGAGCCGGCCCGTTCCGCCACATCCACCTGGGTGTCGAGCAGATCGAACAGCTTGTGGAGTCCGGCCCCGGCCGACTGCACGGTGTTGAACAGCTGGCTCAGCTGCTGCACCGGCTCGAACAGGTTCGACAGCGCCAGCACGAAGAACGCCACGGTCCCGATGGTGAGGACGTCCTCGTGCACCCACCAGCCACCGACCCCCAGGGCCAGCGCGGTGGTTCCCCATCCGGCCAGCTCGATCACCGGCAGGTACCAAGCCGAGATCCACACCGAGCGCATGTGGCTGTCGTAGAGCCGCCGGTTGCCCCGGCGGAACCGCCCGACCTCGACGTCCTCCCGGGCAAACGCCTGCACGACCCGCACCCCGGCGATGCCCTCTTGCAGGTGCGACAAGGTGGCACCGATGTTGTCCCGCACGTCGAGATAGGCATCGTTGGAGTCGCGCTGGAACTTGCGGCTGGCCAGGAACACCGGTGGCAGGGCGATGGCGCACACCAGCAGCAGCTGCCAGGACACGAAGGCCAGGATCACGATCGAGATGACCAGCAGCAGCCCGTTGGCCACGAACATCGCCAGACCCAGCTGCACCAGCTCGGCCAGCGAGTCGATGTCGGAGGTCATGCGGGACACGATGATCCCGGCCTTCTCCCGGTCGTAGTACGGCATGGACAACCGCTGCAGGTGGGCGAAGACCCTGGTCCGAAGATCCCGCAGGAACTCCTCCCCGACCCGGCTGATCTGCATGAACCAGATCCGGTTGGTCACATAGGCCAGGATCGCGACGACCACGTAGCCCATGACCGCGGTGTTCAGCGCACCGCTGTCGTGCTTCTTGATGCCGTGGTCGATCCCGACCCGCACCAGGTACGGCCCGGCCAGCACGGTCATGATCCATACGACGATCAGGGCCAGGGCGATGACGATGCGCCGGGTCTGGGGACGGAGCAGGCGGGCGGCCCGACGCAGGATGCGACGAGCCGCGACCGCGTCGAGTCGATCCTCCTCGCTGACGCCGGTGGCCCCGCCCATCCACATCAGAGCATCGCCTCGTCGTCCTCGGATTCACCCTCGATCGAGGCCATCCCGTCGATGTTGGTGACCGCCCGGGGCCGGATGTTGGCCGCAGCGGCCAGCACCTCGCGGTAACGCTCGTTGGTCGCCAGAAGCTCCGAGTGGGTGCCCTCGGCGGCCACCCGAGCGCCGTCGATCAGCACCACCCGGTCGGCCAGGGCGATGGTGGCCGGCCGGTGGGCGATCACGATGGTGGTGCGGCCCCGCATCACGTCGGCCAGCGCGTCCCGGATCTCGTGCTCCTTGGTCGGGTCGACCGCGGAGGTGGCGTCGTCGAGGATGAGGACCCGGGGGTCGGCCAGGATCGCCCGGGCGATGGCGATGCGCTGCCGCTGACCGCCCGACAAGGAATAGCCCCGCTCGCCGATGCGGGTGGCGTAGCCGTCCTCCAGCTCCCGGATGAACTCGTCCGCGCCGGCCAGGTGGGCGGCCCGCTCGATGGCCTGCTGGGCCGCATCCGGATCGGCGAAGGCGATGTTGGCCGCGACCGTGTCGCTGAACAGGAACGTGTCCTCGAACACGATGCCCACGGCCTGGCGGAGTCCCCGCAGCCCGAGGTCGCGCACGTCCACGCTGTCGAGCAGGATTCGCCCAGCGTCTACGTCGTAGAAGCGGGGGATCAGGCGCCCGACCGTGGTCTTGCCCGACCCGGTGGCCCCCACCAGGGCCACGGACTCCCCCGGCTTCACGGTCAGGTCGAAGTCGACCAGCACCGGGTTCGCAGGGCTGTAGCCGAAGCGCACTTCCTCGAACCGCACCTCACCGCCGCCGGGTGGCAGGGTCACCGGGCGGACCGGGTCGGTGACCACCGGGGCGGTGGCCAGGATCTCGTGCACCCGCTCGGCCGCGACCTCCGACCGCTGGGCCTGGGCCACGATCATCCCGAGCATGCGCAGCGGCCAGATCAACATGCCCACGTAGACGTTGAAGGCCACGAGCGAACCCAGCGACAGGGTCCCGTTCATGACCTCGTGCCCGCCGTAGCCCAGCACGGCGATGAACCCGATGTTCGGCAGCAGCTCCAGCGCGGGGGCGAAATGGCTGCGGGTGCGGGCCGCGCCCATGGACTCCCGGTAGACGTCGTCGGCCTCGCTGCGGAGCCGCCCGGCCTGGATGCCCTCGGCCCCGAGACCCTTGACCACCCGCACCCCGGCGACGGTCTCCTCGACCACCGCCGCCAGCTCGGCCGACTCCCGCTGAATCCCCATCACATAGGGATGCAGCCGGCGGGAGAACCGAGTGGCCAGCACGTTGAGGAAGGGCAGGCAGCCCAGGGCCAGGAGGGTCAGGATCGGGTCGATGAACGTCAGGACGACAGCCACGGACAGCACCGTGGCCGCGTTGGAGATCGTGAGCGGGATGAGCAGGACGAACAACTGCACCTGCTGCAGGTCGGTGTTGGCTCGGCTCATCAGCTGACCGGTCTGGGCTTCGTCGTGGAAGGCGAAGTGGAGCCGCTGCAGGTGGGCGAAGAGCCGGTCCCGCAGATCGGCCTCGATCCAACGGGCCGCCCGGAACGCCAGGTAGCGCCGGAGTCCAGTGAACAGCGCCGAGAGCAGGGCCACGCCGCCCAGCAGCAGGGTCCAGCTGCGCAACGCGCCCGGGTCATCGGCCTCGATGCCCCGGTCGATGGCCTGTTTGACCAGCATGCCCATGCCGACCTTGGCTGCGGTCCACCCCAGACCGAACAGGATGGCCAGTCCGATTGCGGCACGTTGGCGACGAGCTGCCTCCAGGATGAGCCGCCAACCCGTGCGGACTCCCGCGCCGCTGCCCGTGCTTACCGCCATCAGCCCCCTCACCCGACCAAGCGGTCAGGTTACCGACGCTTGTCGGCTTTAGACCGGACATCGCCCGTTCGCTGGGCGTTTGGGGAACCACCACTCGTAGTTCGGCCAGAAGTAGCTTCCGCCGCAATGGTTCGTTCGATTCGGTTGGTGGCGTTGTGCGGGATCCTCGCGCTGGTTGGCGTGGTCGGTCTGGTCGCGGCCTGCTCGGATGACGGCGACAGCGACGGCACGGCCACTGATTCGGGCGGGGGCGGCGGAGGTGCTGACGCGGCCCAGGCCGCGGAACGGTTGGGTGAGGGTCTCGACGCCCACGTCGCCGGAGACGTCGAGACCGCGGAGAAGCGCTATCGCGAGGTGATCCAGCTCGACGCCCGCAACCCCTACGGCTACTACAACCTCGGCTGGATCGAGCAGGCGACCGGTCGTGCGGCGGATGCCGAGGGGAGCTATCGCCGGGCGCTGGCCGTGGATCCCAATCTGTCGGCCGCACTGTTCAATCTCGCGATCCTGCGCACCGAGGCCGGGGCCGTCGATGAGGCGGTCCTGCTCTACCAGCGGGTCACCACGCTGGAGCCGAACAACGCCGACTCCCATCTCAACCTCGGGCTGCTGCTCGACCAACTCGGTCGCACCGACGAGGCGGCGAGCGAGCTGAGCCGGGCCCTGGAGCTGGACCCCGGCATCATCGACCGGTTGAACGCCGGCTAGCCGTAGCCGGCCGGGCAATGCCACGGACAGTGGTCGCCCCGGCACTACGTTGCGAGCCGTGCTGAACAAAGCCCTGCGACTGACGATCCTGGCCGGCCTCGCCGCAGTGCTGGTGCTCGCCGCGTGCTCCAACGGCGATGACGGAGACGGCGCTGTCGCTGACGCCACCGATCGAGCCGGCGAGCTCCTGCAGGAAGGCTTGGATGCTCACGCCAAGGGCGATCTGACCACGGCGCAGGCCCGCTATCACAAGGTGCTCGAGGTCGACAGCGGCAACGCCTACGCCTACTACAACCTCGGTCTGATCGAGCAGACCGACAACCGCATGGCCCAGGCCGAAGCGCAGTATCGGCAGGCGCTGGCGCTCGATCCGAACCTGTCGCCGGCGCTGTTCAACCTGGCCATCGTGCGGACCCAGGCCGGCGCGCTCGACGAGGCGGTGTCGCTGTACCAGCGAGCCGCGGCGGTGAGTCCCGACAACGCCGCCACCCAGCTCAACCTCGGCCTGCTGCTGGATCAGCTGAACCGTCCGGCCGAGGCCGAGCAATCCCTGGCTCGGGCCAGCCAGCTCGATCCGGCCATCGTGACCCGGCTCTCTGGCCCTGCGCCTGCTGTTGCTGGCTCCGCTGACGGCTGAGTCTCCTCCGCCATAGGCCAGGGCTGTTGCTAGGCCCTCTGGCAATCGGATCTCCACAGCCCCGCCAGCGCGGCTAGTCCAAGGACTGTGAGGGCCAGGCGGGTGAGCCGGGGAAATCCGACGAAGTGCACCTCGACCTCGTGCTGGCCTGGCGGAACTCGTACGGCCACTAGTCCGGGCGCCACGACGTCGGTGGGGGTCGGCTTCCCGTCGACCTGCGCTCGCCAGCGGGGATGAGCGCTGGTCTTGATCACCACGATGGCCGGCCGCTCGGCCACAACCGTGGTGGCGTAGTCGGCGCCGCCGGGGTCTGCGGTCGTGGAGACAACCCGGCCGGCCGGTCCTACGACACCGTGGCCGGGGGCCACCGTCGGGGTGCCCGCTTCGTCCTCATCGAAAGCCAGCAGCGGATAGCGCCCGTCCAGCCCGAGGTCGGTGCGGAGGAACTCGAGGGACGCCGCGGCCACACCCGCGGGCCGAGTGGCGATGGCCGGGGTCGAGTCGGCGAGCTGGACGGCACCGCTGGTCTCGGTGTGCCACAGGTTGTGGCGGCCCCGGCTGGCGACCCGGATGGCCCCGGGCGGACCGGGCATCCCCGCCGGGCGGAGCTGCCAGCGCACGTCGAACACCTCGGCCTGGGCCCGACTGTCGGCGTCGAAGCGGGCCTCCGATGGCTCGGTGACGGCGGGAACCCGCCCGCTGAACCCGACGCCCGGGAGGCCCAGATCGAGGAGCTCGATGTATCCGGGGATGTAGCCGACCTTGTAGTCGGCGCCCCACTTCCGCGAGGACCCGGCGTAGATGCGGCCGCCGCGGGCCGCGGCGTACTCGGCCAGGACGGTGAAGTCCCGGCCGTCCTGGCGCTGCGCTGCGGTGTGCTGAGTCGTCACCCAGGTGGACTGCTCGTCGAGGAAGCCGGCCACTTGTCGTCCGGCCGGGACGCGGTGCCTGCTGGGCCCGCAGGGCCGCTTGGGCCGGCTGCACCCGGGAGGCCCGGGATCCCGGCGGATCCCGGCGGATCCCGGGGTGCCGAGTTTGCCGGGGCGGCCTGGTTGTCCGGCGGGGCCTCTTGGGCCTGGGGTGCCGGGGGATCCGCCGGTGCCGGAGCCGCTGGTGCGGGCTTCGGGTCGGGGGGCGACGCAGGCGACCGTGGCGATGGCGCGGGTGTTGGGTGGGCTTTCGCGGCTGCCACCGTGACCCTCCGGGGGCGCGAGGCCCAGGACTAGGTCACAGGGGAGGTCGACAGTGCGGGTACCCGCAGGACAGGGACTCTGCGGGGCGCCAACGGCGACGGAGTTGTCCGGTCCTACGTAGAGGCGGATGGGCGGCCCCGGTGCCGCCTGAGCTTCAGCAGTACCAACGACGGATCCCGCGAGGACGACCGCCACGACAGCGGCGCGAACCTTCATCGTCCAGGGACTAACTACCGTCGGGGGACCGCACGGGCGAAAGGTACTGCGCGTTATGTAGTCACACGCGCACCCGCGCCGCGGGTGCCGGTACCGCGACGGTCGTCTCATACGAGGAGAGATCGAAGCGTCGGGTGCGCTGCCGGAACTTCCACGTGTACGTCGGCCACACCGTGGTGTTCCGCCCGTGCTCGTCGAGGTACCAGCTGCGGCAACCGCCGGCGTTCCACACCGTCTCCACCAGCTGGGTCTGGATCTCGGCGTTGTAGGAGGACTGCACGTCGGGCCGCACGGAAACGGTGGCCAGTCCCCGCTGGGACATCACTCGCAGGCAGTCGAGGACATAGGCGATCTGCGACTCGATCATGAACACCATCGACGTGTGCCCCAAGCCGGTGTTGGGTCCGATGAGCATGAACATGTTGGGGAACCTGGCGATCGCCCCACCGAGGTAGGCCGACATCCCGTCACGCCAAGCGTCGGCCAGCAACAGCCCGTCCCGGCCCCACACCCGGGTAGCGGCCGGCGGATCGGTCACGTGGAACCCGGTACCGAAGATGATCGTGTCCACCGGATGCTCCACCCCATCGGCCGACACGACCGAGCGCGGCCGCACCGAGGCCACCGCCGACGTCACCAGCGAGACATTCGGCTGGCTCAGCGCCGGGTAGTAGTCGTTGGAGATCAAGATGCGCTTGCAACCGATCGTGTAGTCGGGCGTCAGCTGCGACGCCAGCACCGGATCCGGAACCTGCCGCCGCAGGTGTCCACGGGCCAGTCGCTGCAGGTTGCGGATCACCCGGGGCCGCACGAATCCCCACACGAACGTCTCCCGCCCCCAGTAGATCGCCCCCCGCCACGCCTGCTGCACACCGGGCAGACGGCGGAGCAGGAACCGCTCGACCCGGGAGATGCGACGGTCGGTCCGGGGCACGATCCACGGCGGTGTCCGCTGGAACACCAGCAGCGAGGCCACCTGAGGCTGGATCTTGGGCACGAACTGGATCGCCGAAGCGCCGGTCCCGATCACGGCCACCCGCTCGCCGGCCAGATCGTGGGAGTGGTTCCACTGGGCCGAGTGGAAGACCGTCCCCTCGAAGCTGGAGAGTCCCGGCAGCGAGGGGACCGACGGCTCGCTCAGCGGACCCATCCCCGCGACCAGCATCCGGGCGGTGTACTCGCCTTGCGACGTCTCGATCCGCCACCGCCCAGCGGTCTCATCCCAGCGGGCCGCCCGCACCTCGTGCCCGAAGCGGATGTGCGGACGGACGCCATACCGGTCGGCGCAGCCCCGGAGGTACGAGAGGATCTCCGGCTGGGGCGAGAACGACCGACTCCAGTC
This sequence comes from Acidimicrobiales bacterium, assembly GCA_036505485.1. Lineage (GTDB taxonomy): Bacteria > Actinomycetota > Acidimicrobiia > Acidimicrobiales > VFJN01 > DASXTK01. Next base: position 639 of record DASXTK010000426.1, on the reverse strand, counting down.
GGGGTTGGGGGCGAACGAGAAGGAGTACAGGTGGGACGGCACGTCGCAGGTGCACCCGGGATAGGTGTTGTCCCGCCAGGTCCCGCCCACGTCGTCGGCCCGCTCGAAGACCACGAGGTCCTCGATCCCGGCCCCCCGCAGCCGGATGGCCATCCCCAGCCCGGCGAACCCGGTGCCCACGACCGCCACCCGCACGTCCCTGTCGACCATGGCTCGATACGCTACCTGCCCTTGTTGAGTCAAAGTCAATAACACTGCCGGGTGCCCAGGCGACCGCCGCAGAAGTACGGTTGCGGGCAGTGATCGCAACCGGCCTCAGCGAAGTCGCGCCGACGGCGGTAACCGGCCGGGTGAAGCGCTTCGCCGGCGCGGCAGGGCTGGCGGCGGCGACGGGATACGTCTTCCTGCTGGATCCGGACAAGGGCGGCGTGTATCCGCTCTGTCCCAGCCGGGTCCTGTTCGGGATCGACTGCCCGCTGTGCGGCGGCCTGCGAGGAACCAACGCCCTTCTTCACGGGCGAATCGGCGAAGCCCTGAACCACAACCTGCTGCTGCCGCTCTATCTCGGGGTAGCGGCCGTGGCCATGACCCTCTGGATGCTGCCGGTGATCGGCCTACCCGAGCGGCGATTGCACCCAC
>DASXTK010000425.1:0-1812 GCA_036505485.1 Acidimicrobiales bacterium | reverse complement strand
AGAACTGACTGGACCGCTCGATGGTCACGATCCCTTCCACGCCCGAGACGTCCTGGCCGCTGAAGGGCGAGAGGTGGGCGGCGCCCTGGATGTCATGGATCCGGGCGACCACCACCTCCTGCGCGCTCGCCGCCGGGACGGCCGTCAGCCCAACCAGCAGGCCACCAGCCGCAGCCAGGAGCCGGACGGTGCGCAACAACGAACCCATGCATTCCCCCTCAGTCAGGGAGGCCAACGGGATTAGGCCGGCACGTCATGGGCCGAGAAGGTGACCCGGGACGTGCCGGCCAACTTGTCTGCTACCTGGAGGGTCGCATCAGGAACAGCTGGCCGTCCTCGACGGTCACGGTCGGACCGATCGGCGGGGTCGTGGGCGGATGGGCTTGGACGTCAGACAGCCAGGTGTCGGCGCCGAACATGGCCGAGGTGTCGATGATGCCGCTGGTCTCCCACACTCCGGGGCCGACCGGGATGCCGTCGCGGCCAGGCGGGTCGAGCTGGGCGACCCGGGTCGCGGTCGCGGCGTCGACCCCGACCGCACCCGTCGGGCCCTTGACCAGGTCGAAGCGCCAGATGGAGCCGTCGCGGCCCTTGGCCGCCATCACGGCCCGGCTCTCGGTGGTGCCGTCCTCGTTGATCATCAGGTACTGGCGGCTCACATCCAGGTTGTCAGGGCTGATGGCAATGTCGCCACCGGCGGCGACCACGGTGTCGGCGTTGTAGACCACCGTGAGCGTAGCCGGCTTGAGCGGGTTGCCCGGGTGTAGCCGCAGCGAATACAGCCGTCCGAGCTCGTTCACGCCCTCGTCGGCGCCGCTGGAGGAGCCGGTGGTGTCGAAGAAGAACTCGTTGGGGTTGTTGGGATTGAAGGCCCCATCCTCGGGGCGCACGAAGGTCATCGCACCGACGGCGTCGCTGGCCGCCTCCAGCTGGACGTCGGTGAGGTCCTCGGCACCCGGGATCTGGACCCACTCGCCGGTCACCGAGCCACTGGTGAAGCTCCGTTCGCTGTTGCGCGCCGGGTCGAGCGAGCGGAAGACGTAGAGGGTGCCGTTGTCGAGCCCGTTGCGTGCCAGCACGGTGGCCTTGGCCGATCGGTCCTTTTTGCCGACGTACATGTACAGCTGGTTGTCGAGGGTGGCCGGCCCGTCCTCGGTCGGGAAGATCACCGTCTGCGTGCCCTGGGTGGGTTGGACGACGGTGTTCTCCTTGGCGTAGCGGCCCAGCTTGGGCAGCGTGTGGAGCTCGTTGTCGAAGATGGCGACCGACAGGCCGCCCCGGCCGTCGAAGGTGTCGGGGCTGGTTGACTCCTCGTTGGTCAGGTAGATCGGCCGGTCGAAGCCGTTGGCGGGGCCGGCGAGGAAGCCGGAGCAGAACCGTGCCAGCTGCCGGGGCATCTGGGCCTCGTTGCCGACCACCGGCGCCGGCCCGAGCAGCGTGTTCTCGTCATAGATCTGGTCGTAGGCGCGCTTGCCCGCGACCGGATCCCCGTCTTGGTCCAGGATCCACTGCGAGACGATCGCGCCGCGGTTCTTCGGCCCACCCACGACGGGCTCCGACAGCGCGGTGAAGCCCAGCTCGTGATTCATGAACAGGGTGCTGGTGCCGTCGCGGTTGGGATGGGCGCCGAGCCCGTCGGGGATCCCGACCATGCGGTACTGCTGCCCGGGTGCGCCGCCGAGCAGCGGCACCTTGTCGTCGACGCTGAACAGCGCCTTGATCTGGTAGTCGCCGCCGACCGGCTCCACGTACGGCTTCACCGAGGTGGCCGCCAGCCCGGAGCCTGCCACCGCCACCGTCAGGGCGAGGGCC
>DASXTK010000424.1:0-12697 GCA_036505485.1 Acidimicrobiales bacterium | reverse complement strand
TGGCTAAATGACGCTTCGAGGGAAGGGCGGCGGTCAAACGAGCTGGCCCGGAACGGTCTTTGTGGCTCAACCCGATACCGGGAACACGTTGGATCGTCGGGGACCGGCGTCGGGGAGCTCTTTGAACGTTTTTGGTTGGTAGGCAACCAAAAACGTTCAAAGAGCGATGGAACAAGCCGCTCCGCCACCATCCCTCGGAGCGTCGTTTCACCGGCGAAGCCCGCGCCCTACGTGAGCATCCAGCCGAACTCGACCGACAGACCACCCACGGATAGGTCACAAGAACCTCAATTACGGTTTGTCGGTCACACCGCCTGGTGGAGCTCGATGAGGTTGCCGGCGGGGTCGGTTAGGAACGCCTGGCGGCTGGTGCCTACCGGCTGAGGGTCGCTGACATCGACGCCGTCGGCTCGCAGCTCAGCGACGGCGGCGTCGAGGTCCTCCACCAGGAGCGCGAAGTGCTGGCCGAGCCCGGCGGGCGGCTTGGCGTCGATCAGATGGACCTGCTGCCCACCGGCATCCAGCCAGGCTCCGTCGAAGCCGAAGTCGGGCCGATCCGACCGCGCCACCAGCCCCAGCACGTCGGTGTAGAACCGCAATGCCGACCCCACGTCGTCGACATTGATGGACACATGATGGACAGCCAACGGTCGCACACCCCCAGTCTGCCCCTCTGTGCACCGATCAGCCCTGAAGCCGGAGATCTCTCCAGAGCCAGGGCGATCCATCGAGCAGCAACTCCGGGTCCCCAGTCCAGAGCTCAGCCTGATGGGCCATCGCCGTAGCAGCGGCGAAGGCGTCTGCATAAGCGAGCGGATAGTCGGACTTGATCCGAGCCGCGGCGAGGATACGTTCAGCTGTCGGCAGCTCCGGCTCAAGAGCCTCCCGAAGATCTCGTACCGTCTCGGCCGCATGGTCTTCTCCGTGAAGCCGGCGCACCACGTAGAAGACCTCGCCCAAGTTGATCCAGCTGATGACCGGTCGTTGCGTTTCCAGCAGCGCTCCTACAACGCCGGCGGCGGGAGCGGCGTCCTCCAGATGGCGGATGACCGCCCATGAATCCAGGACTGCCGTCAAGGAGCGTCTTCGCGGAGTCGGTCGGCTTTGCGTTGTCGAAGCAGCTCAGCACTCAATCCGCTTCCCGCGAAACGCCCACGCAATGGCCGCCGACGTCCGGCTCGTTGGACGGCTACGTGGTCTCCGTCCAGCCAGAAGTCGACTTCGTCCCCGGGCTCGATGCCAAGCTGGTCACGGAGATCTTTGGGGATGACTACCTGGCCCTTGGGGCCAACCTTCGAAGTCATACCGTGCAGTATAACCAGGGAACCGGTTAAGCCGGAGGCCGATTGAGCGGTTGCGTGAGGCGCTGGGGATGACGAAGGGCCCTGCCTTGGCAGGGCCCTTGTCCGTGGAGCCGGCGTGCGAGTCGGTCGTCAGTCGGTGCTGCCGGGGCGAAGATCGACGGCACCGACTGGTGACGCGCTCGCCGACCCCTACGTCGCCACCGTGAAGTAGGCCTTGTCCACCACCTCACCGTTCCCGTCGTAGTGGATGAGGATCCCGAGATGGGAGTCGGCGCCCGGGGTGTGCGGATAGCGATGGGCCTGGGTGTCCAGGTCGCCGCCGAGCTTGTCGGTCAGCGTCCCGTCCCCGAACACCCACTGGGCGGTCTCGCCGTCCGGTAGGGCGCTGCAGCCGAAGCTCGGGGCGATCACGCAGGGATCGAGCGACGCATTGCCCGCTTCGTCGCCCGCCACCGCGGCAGCCGAGAACCCGTCGACCCGGGCTGCTTCCTGACGGTGGAAGCCGGGATGGCCGGAGGCATCGACCCAGGTCCGCGCCGTGCCCAACGTCGAGCTCTCACCGTCCTGGATGTCCGGCGAAGGGCAGCAGGCGCCAAGTGCCAGCCGCTTGGCGAAGTCGCCCGAGGGCGGGAAGGACACGAACACCGTGGTGTCGATGCTGGCGCCATCCACGCCGTCGGTGAACTTCGTCGTATCGGTCGCGACACGCACCGACCCGTCGGCCTGCGGTGTCACCGTGGTGGCGAACTCGCAGCGCACGTCCTCGACGATGCACTCACCGCCGGGCTCGAGACCGTCGGGTGTCGGCAGCGTGATGCTCCAGCGCACCTGACCGATGGCGCCTGCTCCGTCGGCCGGGTTCGCCGGATAGTGCGCTTCGAGCACCAGCCGAGTGGCGTCGCAGAACGTCCGGCCGGCGTCCTCCGGCACCGCGTTCGAGCGAACCACGACAACCACGTACTCGGTGCCGTCCGACCCGATGGCCCGAGGTCCTCCGGCGACGCCGTCCGAGGTGCTGATATCGCAGACCGCACCGAAGTTCTGGGTGGTCGGCGGCGGCGGCGGATCCTCGCCGGTTTGGAACTGGGCGAACGACGTCGTGTTGCAGCACACCGACCGCTCGCCGAACGTGGCCTCGTTGATGGCGACAGGCGCCGTGGCCAGGTCAGGGAGGAAGAAGGCGCTGGCTTCAACCGGATCGCTCGCGTTGGCGAGGCCCTTGTAGAACTCGACGCCCGGTTCCACGAAGCCGGTGTTCTCGTCGTCCATCTCGCTGCGGTTGTCCGCCGTGAAGAAGAAGTCGAGCAGGGCGTCACCCGAGGTGAAGCCGTCTTCCCGTGGTGAGGCCGACACCTGGTCCAGCGTGACCTCGTTGGTGGCCAGGAAGTAGCACACGTTGTCCTCGTCCTGGGTCTTGCACTTGCTGTGCTGGAAGATGCCCAGGTCCTGCAGGGAGTCGTCCGTGCTGTTGCTGATGTCGAAGTCCTCGAGGATGGGATCGAAGGCGAACTTCACGTCGCGGTGATGGAAGAACCCACCATCGACGGTCAGATCGCTCTCGCTGGCCAGCGACTGCTGGCGGGTGGCGATCGTCGCCGGACCACCGTCGCCGGGATGGTGCTCGTCCACGCTCAGCGTGGGCCCGCTCATCCCGAAGCGGATCGTGTCCACCCGGTCGAACCCGACGAACAGCGGCAGGTCGAAGTCCAGGTCGAACTTGGTCGTAAGGGTCCCGTCGAAGAACAGCTCCAGGAACGCTCCGATGATCAGGTCCAGCGGCAAGGTCAGGAGCTGGAAGATGCGCCCGACCGTGACGTTGCCCGAGATGGCCCCGACCAGGCCGCCGCCGTCGAAGACGAACTCCTCGAAGGGATCGGACGGGTCGGTGGGGTTGTTGAGACTGGTGGTGATGTGGTCGACCCGGGCGTTGAGGAAACCGCTCACCGCCGTGGGCGCGTCAGCGGCGTCGAACGCCTTGAGGATGCCGACGAACTGGCCGTCGCTGGCCTCTCGTCCCTGCACCAACAGCTGGGTGGCGGTTCCGCCCAGATCGAGCTGGGCATGCACGTACGCGATGCCCCCGACGTCGGTCTCCGGCTCGGCCGGATCAGGTGGCTCCACCGGGGACGGGGTGAGGCGGTCCTCCGCCGCCCCTTGGATCTTGGCCGCCACATGCAGCTCGGCCGGCACGTTGGTCAGCTCGACCGCATAGTTGGCGGTGCACTGGTCGTCGGTCTCGGTGCACTGGCCCTGGTCGACCGGATCGGCGTCCTGGCGGTACTCGACCGGCAAGTTGTGGTCGAACACACTGGCCCGCACCGCCCCCAACGGCGCGTTGGCGTTGAAGTCGACATTGATGTCGACCCACGGCAGCCGCAGGTTGTTGGCGAGCGTCAGGCCGCCGACGAAGCTGCCCGGCACGTGCTCGACGCGACCGTCGACGGTCCAGTCGAGGCCGTCACCGTGGATGTCCCCGTTCACGTTGAGGTCGCCGAACTCGTGCGCGGTCGTCTTGAACTGGACGGCGACGGTCTCGGTCTTGTCGATCTCGTAGGTCTGCCGGTTCTGGCAGGAGCTGACGTCGGCGCTGGTCTCGTCGCAGCGGACCAAGGTCGGACGGAAGATCGCCACATGCCGTGGCACCTCAACCGAAGCGGACCCGTCCAGAGCGAGGAGTTGGTTGTCGAGATCGAAGTCGGCCCGGACGTCGGCACCGGACACGCTGCCGTCCCGGGTCGGGGCCGCCACCGGCAGCTCGTCGCGCAGGGCTTGGGCGTCGCCGATCCGCAGGACCCCGGTGAGTCGGGGCCGCGTGCCGGCGGGGTCCTCGCTGAAGTCGACGTCGCCGATGTCGTCGATGGCGAGGTCCTCGGTGTTGACCCACAGCCACGGCTGGTCCGGAGCACTGGCCAGGTCGGATTGCCGGATCCGAATGTTCTGCGGGAGCCGATCCAACGCAGCGTCAGCGAAGATCAACTGCGGTCGCGGATCGGCACCGATATCGACGACTTGGCTGGCGTCGAGCAGGTTCACCCGGAAGGGTTGGTCAGTCGTGTTGGCGAGCTGGACGCCGATGTCCTGGGGCTCGCGGTGGTAGAAGAACCGCGCCACACCGGTGACCCGGGCATCGGCCCCCCACGAGTCCGGGCTGAGGATCACCGCCCGAGCACCCGACCCCGGCCGGAACTCCGTGAACGCCGGCACGGCCTCGCTGACCGGCGCGGTCGCCGTCGGCAGCACCGGTGGCGTGAGCAGATCCGCGAACGCCACGGGACCACGAAGGCCGCGCGCCGCGGTGGCATCGAACCTCGTCGCCGCACACGCCGCGGGAGTCGCCGGGTCGCACAGGCTGCCCTCCACGGACGAAAGGCGACCGTCGGCGCTGGTGTCCCAGGAGATGTCGACCGGCTGGGGCACGTCGATGTCGGCATGCACCCGGGTCCCCAGGTTGTCGACCCGGTCGTTGTGGCTGGTCAGCTCCGCACCGGCATGGAGCCGGGCGATGGCGGTCGGGTCGAACGCCGGCACCACCGGCGAGGGGAACCCATCGGTCGGGGCGGTGGGCGCGCTGTAGTGCACCGCGCCACCGGACTCATCGGCCTCCTGGGTGACCTGCACCCGTGCCGCCGGCGGCAACGGACCAGCACCTACCGCGCCGGTCTCGAACGCACCGTGCACCACGATCGCTTCCCGGCCAGGGAACTGGGCGTCCACCGTCCCGTTGGTCACCGCGAACGGAGCATCAGCCCGCCACGTGATGTCCAGCGGACTCGTGTCGGTGGTCTCCGAATCGATCCGAATCGCGTTCGGCAGATCGGTGACCGTCGCATCGGCGGTTACCCGAGTCTTGGTGTTGGCCACCTCGTCGAGCGAGGTGCGCGCGTCCACATCCACTACGAACCGGGCACTGTCATCCGCAGCCGGAACCGGAGCCCGCTCCACGTAGATGCGGGTCTTGTCGCCGCCGGGCGGGTCACCCCGCAGATCCACGGTTACGCGCTGCAACCCCTTGATGCGGCCGCCGAAGGCGAACAGCGGCTTGGTGCTCAAGGAGTTCAGGTCCCGGGAGGCGAAGAATCCGTACTGGTTGGCGTCGACCGGCGCCGTACGCAGGTCGGCGGTGGCGGCTTGGGCGTCGAGGTCCTCGGGCAGCCAGTTCTGGACGTTGACCTCCGCCGAGGGGATCGGCGCCAAGTTGTGGCGCTGACACCCCGCGGGGAACAACGGCAACGTGTCCACCAAGTCCGGGCGCCGCACATCAGGCGGCGCCGGCGCGCCCGGAGGCGTCGGATCCCCCGGGCACGCCAGCGTCCACGACGTGAGCTCGCCCCGATCGATGGCACCGGTGGTCGGGTTCCGGTCGACATGGAACAAGAGATGACGCGGCACATCGGTCGCCTGGGCGGTGACGAACAACGGCCGATCGTCGGTGGTCGCGGGGTCGTCGTCGGCCATGTGGAACCGATCGACGGTCACATCTGGCGCGACCTCCCCGGAACGGGTGAACGACATGGCGTCGCGCAACATGATGAAGTCCATCAACCGCGGCAGACCATCGACATGGCCGTCGAGGACGACCTCGTCGGCTCGGATGCTCTTCGTCCCGCCCAGACCGTCATCGACGTTGATGGTCTGACCCAACCGGTCGCCGGAACGGAACTTGAGGTTGAGCGACGCCGTCTCCGGATGGGGCAAGCCACCAGGATCCATGTTCCACGCGACGTGGCCCCGGTCCGGACACAACTGCGCCAACCCGAGCGCGACCTGGCGCGGCGCCGCGGTCCAGTCCGCTTTCGCCGAGAGCACGTCCCGCTCGACCGGGCCCGGCTCAACGACGGCCAGATCCATTCCGAACCCGACTGCGGGCTGGTTGTCGACCCCGTTGAAGCTCGCGTAGTGGGCCTTCTGACCAAACGCGAAGAACGTGTGATTGGGATCCGCGGGCTTCTTGAACACGATGCTCAACGACGCATCGTCAGGGATCTTCGACGTCGCCTGGAGGCTGTCCATCGTGACCCGGACACCACCGACCTGATCGGTTCCGTCGGCGAGCTTGTAGACGAACACACCCTCGAACGCGCCCCGGAACCCGCTGGCCAGCGCGGTCATCGCCGCGTTGGCGTCCACATCGATGTCGATCCCGACCACCTCGATGTCGGTGCCCGAATCGTTGGGGACCCCGAAGTTCTGGCTGAACAGACGCTTCATCCCGAGGTCGTCGTTGGCCTGACCGGCCCGGTTCCGCAGGTTCAACCCGAAGCTCAGCTCCGCGCCATTCGCCCCAGGCACCGAAGCCGGATCGAAGAAGTCGACGTTCTGGTTCTCCCCCAGGCGCGCCGGACTCATCGTCCGCTCGAACAGCGTCCCGCCCGTGACCGGATCAACCGTCCCGCCACCCGCGACCGGCACACCGGGAGGCGCCAAACCCTTGAAGTGCCACAGCGTGTTCCCCTGCAAGAGCGCCAGCGCCAATCCGTTGCGCAGCTGCTCGAACTCCCCAGGATTCGAACCGCTTCCATCCGGCGGCTCCGCCGAGGCCGAACACACGAAGTTGAAGCCCTCAGCCGACGCCGGAGCGACGGCACCCACCAGCCCAAACGTGACCGTCGCCGCCACGAAAACAGACACGACCGCCAACACGGCAACACGAGACCTAGACACATCGCCCTCCGTTTCGCGCGGGGACCCGCCGGCCCGTCGCGACCTGCCTGCGACGTTACGGATCCGTCCCCGGCCCGGATACTGCGCAAATCACCAGGTTTTGGCGCTCCGTCACATTCCCGCGATGCCATCCGTCAGAGCAGTGAACCCTCGAAGGAGGAACACACATGGCACGCATTGCCGGAGTCCCCGCCCGCGACGTCGGGCTGAACACCAAGCTCATCTACCACTTCACCCGTCGAGGCATCGGCCAGACCGCCGGGCGCGAGCCCGAGGGCATGCTCGAACCCCTCGAGCTGTACGCCCACGTCCCTGGGCTGCTGCGCGGCTACGCCAAGCTGGAACAGGCCACCGCCAAGGCCCACGCCCTCGACAAGCGCCTGCGGGCCCTGGCCGAGCTGAAGGCGGCCACCCTCGTCCAATGCGAGTACTGCATCGATATCGGCTCGCAGATCTCCCGCCGGTGGGGTCTCAGCGACGAGGAACTGCTGGCCCTGCCCAACTACCGGACCAGCCCGCTGTTCAACGACCTCGACAAGCTCGTCATGGACTACGCGGTCGGGATGACCCGCACGCCCGTCGAGGTCTCCGAGGAGCTGTTCGCCGAGCTGCGCACGCACTTCGATGAAGCCCAGCTGGTGGAGCTCACCCACCTGATCGCCCTGGAGAACCTCCGGGGCCGCTTCAACCTTGCCCTCGGCGTCAGTGCCGCCGGCTTCAGCGAAGGCAGGGTCTGCGCCATCCCCGCCGTGGCCGAGCGCGTCAACTGATCGCGGTAGGTGGGCGTCTGTAGGGGTTGAGCCGTCCGGCGGAGGACGGCAGACCTCACAAGGCGGGCCACATGCAAGACACCATCGAGGACCAGGCACGGATCGGGTCACCGCGGCGCACGAGCGGAGCGACGATCGCCGTGATCGCCGCCGCGGCAGCGGTGGCCGTCCTCCTGTGGGCGACCGACGACAACGGGAGCGGATCGGCGGATGCGTCGCCGCCTCCCGCGTCGTCGACTCAACTGCCCGATCGGACACCGACGCCTCCCACTACCGCGGTCGCGCCAGCCGTGGCGACCCCACCGACGGTTCCTCCGGCGGCGCCGGAGGAACCGGTGCTGGCCGATGGGCGGCATCCGGTCTTGCTGACCGACCTCGACCTCGCCGGGTCGACGGTCGAGTTCGATCTCATCCAGTACCTGAGCGGTGACGCGGCACTGGCCTACACCGAGGCCCACGAATACGAGTCCGGCTTCGAGGATTACGACTACTACATCGTCAACGAGAACCCTCGGCTACGCCGGCTGTCGGTGGTGGACGGGGCCGAGGTCATCGTGTTGCAAACCGCGACGAGCACCATCAGTCCCCACACGATCGCCTTCGCCGACCTGCCGGGCTACGTCCATGCCGGCCAGGGGTCGGCCGGCGAGCCCTTCGCCCCGGGCGTCTTCTGGCTGACCGTGCGCGACGACACCGTCGTAGCCATCGAGGAGCAATTCACGCCGTGACCGCTCGATCAAGCCCGAGGTGTCATCGCGGCGGAAGAGATAGGCGTCGGTCAGGATGATGTCAGTCGTGAGCGTCCCGTTCGACGGGAGAGTGGGTAGGGCCGAAGTGGCGGTTGATCCGCTGGCGTTGCTGCATCAGGAGCACTACCGGTCGCTGGTTCGACTGGCGGTCATCGTCCTTGGCGATGTGGGCCTCAGCGAGCAGGTCGTCCAGGACGCCTTCGTCCGCTTGCAGCTCCGCTGGGGTGGCCTGCGTGACACCGACAAGGCGCCGGCCTACCTGCGCAGCGCCGTTCTCAATGGGGCCCGCTCCCAACTCCGACGGCACAAGGTGCGCGATCGCTTCGCCGGACGCCGCACCGTCCACCGGACCGTGGCGACACCCGAGGCGTCCGCGCTGGAGCACCACGATCACGATCGCATGATCGCCGCGCTGCGCCGCCTGTCCAGCCGCCAGCGCGAAGCCCTGACCCTCCGCTACTACCTCGACCTCCCCGAGGCCGAGATCGCCACCACGATGGGTGTGTCGCCGGGATCGGTGAAGACGCACTTGCATCGGGGGCTAGCCAACCTCGCCGATGTCCTCTCGGAGGACGACCAATGACCAGTGATCTCGAAGCCCGTCTCCGGGCCGCAGTGCACGCCCAGGCCGAATCCACCGATGCCCGCCCCGACGGCGACAGCCTCCCGACGATCCGAGCCCGGGTCCGATCGGCTCGGCGCCGCCGCCACACGCTGGCGCTGCTCGGCGCTTTCGCCGTGGTGGGCGCGGTGCTGACCCTCCCCCGTCTGGGCGACGACCACCGCAGCGTGCGCACGGCCGACCAGGCCGGCCACGAGACCACTGTGGTTCCACCGGCCCCTACGACGGCCACCACGGTGGCCGGCGAGACCGTGGCACCCCCAGGCGAGACCTCCTCGACGACTCCGCCACCGGACCCCGACACGCTGGGCGACGGCTACCAGCCGTTGTGGCCGTTCCCCACCAGCGCCGCCGCGCTCACATGGCAGGACGCCTACCGCGCCGGCGGCCAGCAGCCCTGGCACCTCGATGCCGACCAGACCGCCCTGTCGTTCACGACCGGGTTCCTCGGCTTCACCGAGATCGACCTGGTGATCAGCCACGACGTCGGCCCCACAGATGCTCACGTCACCGTGGGCTACGCCACTGTCGGAGGCCAGACATCGGCCGCCGCGGTCATCCACCTGATGCGCTTCGGCGCCGGGGCCGACGCCCCTTGGGAGGTCGTCGGGACCAGCGACGACGACCTGAGCCTCGAGACCCCCGACTACGGCACCACGGCCAGGTCACCGTTGACCGTGGCGGGCTACATCACCGGCGTCGACGAGAACCTGCGGGTTCAGGTGCGCCAGGCGTCGTCGTCCGATCCCCTCGGCGAATCCTGCTGCCTGCCCGCCGGCGACGTCCACAGCCCCTGGCAGACCGCGGTCTCGTTCACCGGCGCCACCGACCCTGCCCTCACGATCGTGGTCTCCACCGGCGGCCACTTCCAAGGCGTCGAACGCTTCGCCATCACCGGCGTCCGCTCGGCTCGTTAGACCGGGGCTTGGACCGGGAGTTGGTGGGCGGGGCGTGGGGGTAGGTGGTCGCACAAGTCGGCGAGGAGATCGTCGCGTAGGGCGATGTAGTCCGGATCGTCCCAGCGGTTGACCTTCTGGAGCGGGTCGTCGGCGTGGTCGTACAGCTCACCCTCGCTGCCGTCGTGCACCGTGCCGGGCTCGTAGGTGGTGCAGGTGTACCCGTCGGTGTAGAGGGTCTGCAGGTGGACCTCGACGCCGGCGGGGTGGCGGCTGTCCCACTCGGTGAGCACCCGCGTCCGCCGCTGCTGCCAGGCCTCGGTCTCCGAGCGCGGCAGCGGTATGCCGTCCATCCACTCCGGCACGGGGACGCCGGCGATGGCACAGAACGTCGGGGCCAGATCCACCAGTCCCACCGGGGCCAACACCTCCGCTCCCCCGACGCTCTCCGCCGACGACGACCAGACCGAGGGCGCCGGCCGCCAGATCAGCGGCAGCCGCATCAGGGCGTCGACGTGGTACGGGCCCTTGAACAGCAGCCCGAAGTCGCCTTGGAACTCGCCGTGGTCGGTGGTGAACACCACGTCGGTGTCCGCTCCCCAACCCCGAGCCTCGACCCGCCGCAGGATCCGGCCCACCGCTTCGTCGATCAACTCGTTCTCGACGTGCACCCGGGCGTTCACCTCCCGCACCTGGTCGGCGGTGAGCGTGGCCGGCACCCATCCGGCCGGGGCCTCGTAGTTGGACACCAGCGAGCCCTCCCACCACATGCGCCAATGCCGGGGCTTCCCCTCCAGAACGCGATCGAGGTCGGCCGGGCCGTACGGGAACCCCGCCGGCAGGTTGAGGTCGTCAGGGTCGACCCGGCCCATCTCGGCCTGCGGCGGATCCCAAGGGTGGTGCGGATCGGGGAAGCTGACCCAGCAGAACCAGTCGGCCGCGTCGTCGAGGGAGTCCAGCCAGGCGATGGCCCGATCGGCCACCCAGTCGGTGTGGTACAGCTCCCGGGGCAGCGGGTTGGTGGTCACCTGGGGGGCGCCGCTGCCCCCGCCGGCCTGGTCGTTGACCTCCAGGGTGGTCAGATCGAGGACCGGGTAGTAGCCGTCCGATGCGCCCGGGTGGACCTCCCGCAGCCATTGGGCGTAATGGGTCGCGCCCATGCCGCCGTGGGTGGCGAGGGTGAGGTGGTCGAACCCGCGGTGGGGTCCGTGCCGGCCGTCGAGGCCGAGCCGGTTCTCCTCGAAGCGCAGGAAGGGATCGAGGAACGGCTCGAAGTGGGCCTTGCCGACCAGAGCGGTGGCATAGCCGGCGTCGTGCAGGACCTGGGCCACGCTGGGGGCGTCGGCCGGGAGCGGGACGCCGTTCATCCACACGCCGTGGTGGCGGACGTTCTGGCCGGTCAGCATCGTGGCCCGGGACGGCATGCACACCACGTTCGGCGGGTGGGCCCGGTGATAGAGGACGCCATCGCGGGCGAGCTGGTCGATCACCGGAGTGCGGGCGACCCGGCCTCCGGTGCAGCCCAGGCTGTCGTAGCGCTGCTGGTCAGTGGTGACGAACAGGATCTTGCGGCCCATCACTCGGCCTCCATGAGTTGCTTGAGCGAGTCGAGGGCATCGCCGACGGCGCCGTCGAGGACCAGGGCGAGAGCATGCGGGACCACATCGGTGGAGTAGACGACCAGACAGCGCCCGTCGCCGTCGGGGATCACGTCGATCGAGGCCTGGTGGTGGTCGATCGGCAGCGGACCCTCCAGCCGGTACTGGAAGCGGCGAAGGTCGTGGCGCACGGACACCCGCTCCACCAGGTCGAGCCCGCTGGCCAAGGTGATGATGCGCCGGTCGCCCTCGACCTTCACCTCGGTCATCTGCGGGAACCACTTGGTCACCGCAGCCGGATGACCCACCACAGCCCACACCTCGTCGGCCGGTCGGTCGATCCAGATTTCCCTCCGCATCGTGGCCATCAGGTCACTCCCTCTCAGTTCTGTCAGTCAGACTGTCAATTTCAGGGAGCCTTGTAAAGACCTTTTGTCAGTTGCGGTGACAATTTTGTTAACCTCACCTTGATGCAGGGACCCGCAGGCGTCGCGGTGGCGTCATGACCGAGCCTGAGCCGCCGGTCGACGGGCGCAGCCAGCGCCGTACGCAGAACACCGACCTGGTGGTGGACGCCATGCTCGACCTGTTGGCGTCCGGCAACCCCTGGCCCTCGGGAGCCGACATCGCCGAGAAGGCGGGACTGTCGGAGCGGTCGGTGTTCCGCTACTTCGACGATCTGGACACGCTGGCCCGGGCCGCGGTCGAACGGCAGGTCCAGCGGGCCAATCCGCTGTTCGAGCCGCTGCCGGCCGATGGGACCCGGGACGAGCGCATCGATCGCCTGGTGGCCCATCGGCTGGTCATGTTCGACCAGGTCGGCGCCATCGTGCAGGCGGCCCGGATGCGGTCGGCCATGTACGAGGCCATCGCCATCGGCCTGGCCGTCCGGCGCAGTCAGCTGCGGCGCCAGCTCCAGATCCTGTTCGCGACCGAGGTCGAGGGCGAGGACGACCTGCTGGCCGCGCTGGAGGTGGTCAGCGGGCTGGAGTCCCTCCAGGCACTCCGGGTCGACCGCGGCCTGTCAGCACGGAGGACCGCCCGGATCCTCCACCGCAGCATCTCCGCCCTGCTCGCTTAGGGCCAACGTCACGGTG
>DASXTK010000423.1:0-11925 GCA_036505485.1 Acidimicrobiales bacterium | reverse complement strand
GTGCCGCGGCGACGCAGGAACCCCCCAGCGGTCCGCCCAACGAGACAGCGTCGGCGAAGCCGACACCGCACAGGGTGGCAGGGCGGGGTCGGGCGGGGGGTGTCGCTGCGGTGCAGCGAGCGGCGTCATCCGCAGGCTGGCGGCAATTACCAGGTGGAGGCGTCTGGGGCAGCTGCGACCTGGTGCACTAGTCTTGTCCGCTTCATGGGTGTCGCCGTAGCCGGCCGCCGCCTCGAGATCCTTCACACCAGGCGGGCCCGCAATGCAACCTTCACAGCAACCGTTGGGGCTACCGCGTTCCTGTCCGCCGTGGTCTCCGATGCCGCGCCCACGGGAATCACGTACCTGGACCACGTCTACGTGGCCGCGCTGGCCGCGGTCGTGGCCTATTTCGCCGGGTGGGGACGCCGCTGGACCTGGTTCGTTCCCGCCGGAGTAGGGGCGGCAGTCGCCGCCGACAACGTGTCTCTCGGACTGGCCGCGGCGGCCATCGCCATCGGTGTCCTCTCGGTGGTGACCGACAGTCGGACCCGGGCCCGGGGCGCCCTGGTCGCCGGTCTGGGCATGGCGGCGCTGATGCGCACCGACACCGTCGGGTTCCACGGCTTCACCGCACTGCTGACTGCGCTGGCCGCGTGGCCGGTGATCCGCTCCGGCTATCGGCTGGCGCCGCGCTATGTCCGCCGCAAGACCCGCAAGGTGGCCCTGATAGCGAGCGTGCCGCTGGCGCTCATGGGGATCGGCCTGCTCGTGGGCATCTACACCGTCTACGACGATCTCAACACCGGCATGGATCAGATCGATGAGGGCGTGGTGGCGGCCCGCGATGCCGACGACGACCAGACCGCGCTGCGGTTCACCGAGGCATCCCGTCATCTCAGCTCGGCCGAGAGCACATTGAGCAGCTGGTTCGTCCAGCCAGCCCGGGTCCTGCCCTTCGTGGGCCAGAACCTGCGGGCGGTCGAGCACCTGTCGGACAAGGCCAGCGATGTGGCCCGGGTGTCGGCGCTGGCCGCCACCTCCGCCGATCTCGACGCCTTGCAGTTCCGCCAGGGCCGACTGGACCCCGAGGTCCTCGGCAGCATGATCCAGCCGATGGAGGATGTCGGCACCGCCCTGAAAGATGCCCAGACCGCGGTGAACGACGTCCGTTCGCCCTGGCTGGTCGACTTCATCGGCTCGAAGATGGACGAGCTCGACCACCAGCTGGACGACGGCCTCCCCGACGTGCAGAACGCCGTGGCTGCGCTGAAGGTCTCCAAGAGCCTGCTGGGGGGTGATGGCGTGCCCCGCCGTTATCTCGTCCTGTTCACGACCCCCGACGAGGCCCGGGGGCGAACCGGGTTCCCTGGCAACTTCGTCGAGCTGTATGCCGAGAACGGGAAGGTGTCGAAGGTGCGCTCCGGCCGCATCAGCGAGCTTGACCGCGAGGGCACACCGGGCGACGAGCGGGTCGTGGCCAACCCGGCGTTGGACGACTACAAGACGCGCTACGGCCGGTTCGAACCGTTCGCCTCGTGGCGCAACATGACCATGTCGCCCGATCTGCCCACCATCGCCCTGGTGGCGCAGGAGCTTTATCCGCAGTCCAGCGGCGTGCCCATCGACGGGGTGCTCACGGTCGATCCCAAGGGCCTGGCCGCGCTGATGAACTTCATCAAGCCGATCCGGGCCAACGACCTCGAGGACCCCGGGGCCTTCGACGGGAAGCTCGACGCCAACAACGCCGAGCAGTTCCTGCTCTACGACCAGTACGTCAACTTCGTGGACCGAGCCGAGCGGGTCGACTTCCTGGGCGACATCGCCGACGTGACGTTCGACCGGCTGACCAGCGAGGCCGAGATCCCCGCTCCCCGCAAGGTGATCGACATCCTGGGACCGGTGGTCGACGGCGGCCACATCCAGTTCATCACCTTCGATCCCGACGAGGTCGGCTATCTGGACTCCATCGGCTTGTCCGGCCGCTTCGGGGGGAACGGCAACGACTTCGCCTCGCTGGTGACCTCGAACACCGCCGGGAACAAGATCGACTACTTCCTGCAGCGTTCGATGCACTACGACGCGACCTGGGATCCCTCGACCGGCACCGTCAGCGGGAAGATCGTCGCCACCCTGACCAACAACTCGCCGGCCGAGGGCCTCCCCGACTACTTCATCGGCAACGGCAAGCGTCTGCCCACCGGCACCAACCAGTCGTTCGTCTCGATCTACACCCCGTATGACGTCGACGGGGCGCTGATCGACGGCCAGCCCGCCGGGATGGAAGCCGGCCACGAGCTGGGGCGGAAGGTGTACTCGACCTTCGTGGACCTCGCGCCGGGCGCCACCGTGACCATCGAGTTGGACGTGTCCGGCGTGTGGACGCCGGGGCTCTACTCGATCGGGGTGCAGCCCCAGCCCATGCCCCAGTTCCCCGACGACGTCGAGGTCAGCCTGACCATCGCCGGAGACCGGGAGATCACCGTCGACGGCAAGGGCGTGGTGAAGGACGGTCGCACGCTGCGG
Source organism: Acidimicrobiales bacterium (assembly GCA_036505485.1). GTDB lineage: Bacteria > Actinomycetota > Acidimicrobiia > Acidimicrobiales > VFJN01 > DASXTK01. The sequence continues at coordinate 9,420 of DASXTK010000423.1, read as the reverse complement.
TGGGCCGGTCCGCTGACCGAGCCGGTCAACGTGGGCGCCATCCTCAAGGAGTAGGCGTCGCCCGCCGGCCGACCCAGGTGGGGTGGTCGGCAGACGCGAGCAGCTCCTCGTCGCCTGACGAGTCGCCATAGGCCCACAGCTCGACCGCGGTGTCGACACCGAAGCGCTCGTCCAGCCAGGCCCGCAGGCGCGCCACCTTCTGGGGCCCCCGGTTGTTGATGTCGCCGTGCACCGCACCGGTGAGCCGGCCCGTGTCGTCGGACACCAGCTCCACCCCGAGCACGTCGTCGAGCCCCAGCGTGGCCGCCACCGGCCGCAGGTAGACCCCCAACCCGGCGGAGACCAGGACCACGGCATGGCCCTCGGACTTGTGCCACTCGATCCGCTCCACCAGCTCGGGCCGCAACAGGTCGGTCAGCGTGGTCGCGTAGTCCTGGCCGTGGCGATGCAGCCGCTCGGCCGGCCAGCCCCGGAACAACTGTCCGACCATCCGCACCTTCAGCTCGTCCCGGTCACGGGTGTAACGCACCGCGGACAGGCCGGCCAGCGCCACCCGATGCCAGCCGCAGGCTCGGCCGAGGAACGGTATGAACGTGTCCCGCCGGGCCAGCGTGCCGTCGAAGTCGAACGCCGCGATCCCGGGCCGGGTCACGACAACTCGGTTCTCATCGGTCAACCAGGGCCCCCTGCATTCCGCGGTCGATGTCCGGGTGGACGAAGTCGTAGCCCGCTTTGATCAGCACCGCCGGCTCGACCCTTTGGCTGACGAAGAGTACCTGGTCGACGAACTCGCGGCCGAGGATGAGCGCCGGTCCGAAACGGGGGGTCGGGACCACAGCCGGACGGTGCAGGGCTCGTCCCAGCGCCCGGCTGAACGCCTTGTTGGTGACCGCTTCTGGGGCGGCCAGGTTCACCGGACCGGCGATGTCTTCCCGGTCGATCAGCAACCGCAACGCGGCGATCTCGTCTGTGAGGGTGATCCAGCTGATCCACTGCTTGCCGGAGCCGAACGGTCCCCCGAGACCCAGCCGGAACAGCAGGAGCATCTTGCGCAGGCTGCCGCCGCGCCGGGTCAGGACGATGCCGCTGCGGGCGAGGACCGTGCGGATGCCGGCGGCCTGGGCGGGTGCGGCGGCCTGCTCCCAAGCCACCACCACGTCGGCCAGGAACCCCTCGCCGGCCGGGGAGCTCTCGTTGACGACCTGGTCGCCGGCGTCTCCGTAGAACCCCACCGCGGATCCGCAGATGAAGACCCGGGGCGGTTGGTCCAGCTCCGCCAGCGTGCGGGCGATCAGGCCGGTGCCCTTGGTGCGGCTCTCGAGGAGGGTCTGTTTGTAGGCCGCCGTCCAGCGGTGATCGCCTATCCCGGCCCCGGCGAGATGGACCACGGCGTCGACGCCCTCGAGCGAGGCGGCATCGATGGTTCCCGCCATCGGATCCCAGCGGATGGCTTGGGGGTCCGCGCTGTCGGCCCGCACCAGCGGCCGGACCACATGGTCATCGGCTCGCAGCGACTCGGCCAGCGCGCTGCCGATCAGACCGCTCGCGCCGCTGATGGCTACTTGCATGGACGCCTCGCCTCCGTTGAGTACGGTGCCGCCGTGGGTGGGGCAGCGACGAGGAGGCTATGCCGTGCTGAAGGAGTTCAAGGAGTTCATCTCCCGGGGGAACGTGATCGACCTGGCGGTCGCGGTCATCATCGGAGCCGCGTTCGCCAAGATCGTCGACGCGCTGGTGTCGGGGCTGATCACACCGTTGATCGGGATGATCTTCGGCAAGGACTACAGCAAGATGACCTTCACGCTGAACAGCAGCGAGTTCCGCTATGGGCTGGTGGTCAACGCCGCGCTGCAGTTCCTGTTCGTCGCCGCCGCGGTGTTCTTCCTCATCGTCAAGCCGATGAACGTGCTGGCCGAGCGTCGGCGTCGGGGAGTAGTCGAAGAAGAGGCGTTGTCCGACGAGGTGATCCTGCTGACCGAGATCCGGGATCTGCTGCGGTCCGGGTCCGGGACTAGTCGCGGATCTGCTGGCTGAGGTACATCTGCTCGCCCACCTGGTCCACCAGCGAGAGCTGGGACTCCAGCCAGTCGGCGTGCTCCTCCTCGGACACCAGCATCTTGGCCAGCATCTCCCGGGTGCCGTTGTCGCTCAGCTCGACGGCTTTGGCGATGCCGGCGTTGAACCGGATGATGGCCTCGCGCTCGAGGTCGAGGTCCAGCCGTAGCTGCTCGACCGGGTTCTCCCCGAGGCGGACGGAGCCGAGGCGCTGCAGGTTGGGCGTCCCGTCGAGGTACAGGATGCGCTCGATCACCTCGTCGGCGTGCCGCATCTCGTCGACCGACTCGTCCTTGGTGTGCTCGGCCAGATGCTCGTATCCCCAGTTGGCCTGCATCTTGGCGTGCCCGAAGTACTGGTTGACCGCGGTCAACTCGGCGGTCAGGACGTCGTTCAGCAGGTCAATGATCTCGGGCTGGCCTTGCATGGGGGGAGCATCTCCTGGAGGGTCAGGCCGCGGACTGCTCCTGATCATTGTCCAAGAGCGCGGCGAGCAGGGCCGCGATACTAGGTCGGCACCCACCGCACTGCGTGCCAGCCGCGCAGTGCTGGCCGACCTCGTCGATGCTCACGGCACCGGCAGCAACCGCAGACCGCACGCATCGGTCGCTCACGACCTCGCAGTGGCAGACGATCATGCCGAGCCGCTCCTCCTGTGTCCTGCCCCTGGGTCCTGCCACCCTAGCGGCGGGTGGTAAGCATGCCTTACGGATGGGAGTCAGTCAACCCCGCCGCGCTAGCGTCGCCGCCCATGCACGTGGTGATCGTCGGTTGCGGGCGCGTTGGGAGTGGCCTGGCCCGCATCCTCGAAGATCAGGGCCATTCGGTCGGCATCGTCGACAAGAACCCGCGCGCCTTCCGCTGGTTGCCCGACAACTTCGCCGGGCGCCGTGTCATGGGGATCGGCTTCGATCGCGATCGGCTGAAGGAAGCTGGGATCGAGGAAGCCGGGGCCTTGGCTGCGGTCACGAACGGCGACAACTCCAACATCCTGGTGGCGCGGGTGGCCCGGGAGAACTTCGGGGTCGAGAACGTCGTGGCCCGGATCTACGACCCCCGCCGCGCTGCGATCTACGAGCGGCTGGGCATCCCCACCATCGCCACCGTGCAGTGGACCACCGACCGGGTGCTGCACCGGCTGCTGCCCGACGCGGCCGAGCCGGCCTGGGTCGATCCGAGCGCCGAGGTGGCGCTGGTGGAGCGGCCGGTGGCGGCCAACTGGGCCGGGAGTCCGTTGTCGGAGGTGGAGATCCCCGGGGTGGCCCGGGTGGTCGCCCTGTCGCGCATGGGCGTGGCCCAGCTGGCCACCCCCGACCTGGTGGCCCAGGACGGTGACGTGGTGTACCTGGCGGTGACTGCCGGGAAGGTGACGGAGCTCGACGACCACCTCGGTCGGACCGGCGGCCCGCATGCGGAGGTCCACAAGTGAAGGTCGTGATCGCGGGCGGCGGTGCGGTTGGCACCTTCATAGCGGGTGAGTTGCGCCCGGCCGGTCACGAGGTGTCGATCATCGAGATCGAGCCCGAGCGGGTCGAGAAGGCCCGGGCCAACGGTGAACCGCCCGATGTCGAGTGGTTCGTCGCCGATGCCTGCGAGGTCGACAACCTCGCCAAGGTCGGTCTGGCCGAGACCGACGTGGTGGCTGCAGTCACCGGAGATGACGAGGACAACCTGGTCATCAGCCTCCTGGCCAAGCAGGAGTTCGCGGTGCCGCGGGTGGTGGCTCGGGTCAACAACCCGAAGAACGAGTGGCTGTTCAACGAGAACTGGGGGGTCGATGTGGCGGTGTCGACGCCGCACCTGTTGACCGCCCTGGTCGAGGAAGCGGTGAGCGTCGGCACGCTGGTGCGGCTGCTGTCCTTCGAGGGAGGCCGGGCCAGCCTGATCGAGGTCACGCTGGCCACCGACAGTCCGGCCGCCGATCGCGAGATCGTCGAGCTGGGACTGCCCCGGGACTCCACCATCGTGGCCGTGGTCCGCAAGGACCGGGTCGTCGTCCCCCGCGGCGACACCCGCCTTCAGGCCGGCGACGAGGTGCTCGTCCTGGTCACCGACGACAGCATCGAAGACGTCCGCAAAATCCTGACCGGCGCCTAAATGACCGAAATTGAGATGTGAGCGGTTGCCTAGCAACCATCCACATCTCAAATCGCTCTTTGAACGTTTTTGGTTGCCTACCAACCAGAAACGTTCAAAGAGCTCCCCGACGCCGGTCCCCGACGACCCAACGTGTTCCCGGCATCGGGTTGAGCCACAAAGACCGTTCAGGGGCCAGCTCGTTTGGCCGCCGCCCTTCCCTCGAAGCGTCATTTAGCCACCGAGAGCAGCCCATGGCGTCACCGAGCCGCGAAACTCGACCCACGGACAGGTCACAAGAGCCACAATTTCGGATCTGCTCAGCCGCAGAGCTGTTGTTCGGCCTCGAAGGGGTCGGAGGGGACTCGGAAGGTGCTGTTGGCGACGCTGTCGAACATGTTGCCGAGGAATCGGCCGATCGTGAGTGGTTCCCGGGCGTCGTCGATGTAGGCGTTGAGTTGCCCGCAGGTCAGTGCGTGGCGGGCCGCGGCCAGCTCTGACCGGCCGACCAACAGTTGGCCCCCGGCTCCGTAGACCTCGTCCACGTCTGCGAACTGCGCGGCCTGCCACACCAACGGCAGGAACTTCTGGTGACCCGGTCGATCGCTGGCCATCTCCTCGAGATGGCTCGCCACCGGGTGGGCCAACCCGACGGCGTCGATGATGTACTCGTCGTCGTCGGCGGTGAACGACGGGCCGCCGATCCCGGTGACGGCTTCGGCCGACTGCCAGCTCAGATCCCGGCGCATGGGGACCGGCAGCTTCACGATCCGGCCCTGGGGGAGGAGCAGCACCGTGCCGTCCGGGACCTCCTGGGGGTTGGACAAGGCGTCGATCCGGATCGGGTGCTCCAGGTCGTGGAGGGCCTGCATGACCTCCCGCTCGTCCTCGATGCTGTTGTCGTCCGAGACCGGGAGATCGCCCCCGTAGAACCCGTTGAACGACGACAGGGTCGGGCGAAGCCACAAGGAACACACCAACGCCCAAGTCGCCGTGGCGGTGGCCAAGAGGACGATGGCGCGTTGCCGCGGTCGTCGCGGCGAGGCGTCGGCTCGGGCGGGCCAGGGGAGTCCGACCGGTGCCATGAGAGCGAACAGCGACGGCAGCAGCAACCGGGCGTGCATGAAATCACCGCCGAAGCGGACGATGTAGAGGGCGTGGACCAGCGCTCCGGCCGCCGGCGCGATCCGGGCGGCGGCCCGCAACCGGGTCCGCCGCCGCAGCTCCTCGGCGGTCTGGGCCGCCAGGATCGCCACCACCAGGCCCACCGGAACGACCAGCCAGTACGGCGAGACCAGATCGACGAGGTAGCGCCAACCCTGCCCCCAACGCGCTCCGCTCGCCTCCTTGGCCAGGGCGGTGTTGGGGATCAGCATCCCGTAGTAGCCCATCCGGAACACCTGGAAGAGCAACGGCAGCGCCAGCATCGCGGCGAACGACCAGCGGCGCCGGCGGGGGCTCAGGTTCCGTTCGGCCACCAGGATCAACGTGCCGAAGGCCAGGCTGAAGATCCCCAGGTCGGGCCGTATCAACGGTCCCAACCCGATCAGGGCGGCACCGGCCAGCTCCATGCGCGCCGGGGGTGGTGGGTCGACGGTGGTGGCTCGCCGGGCGCACCACCAGCAGCAGAGCCCGAGCCAGGCGAAGGCCAGACCGGTCTCCAACCCCGACGTGGCGAACTCCCAGAACGGAGGCAGCGCAACCACCATCACCGCACCGAGGGGGAGCACCAGATGGTCGCGGCCGTCCGTCCTCGCCAGAGCCCGCGCCGCCCGTTGGGCCGCCACCACGCCGGCCGCTGACAGTCCGATGCCCAGGAACACCGCCTTCCAGGGCAGGGCCAACCCCGTGATCGGATAGGTCACCAGCAGGATCCCCACCCACAGCGGGCTGGTGCTGGCCTCGATCCGCTCGCCGACGTTCACGACCGGACCGTGACCCTCGGCGAGCTGCTGCACCACCTGGAAGTGGATGAAGCCGTCGTCGGACATCCACCGCACCTGCCACGCCAGCAGCGCCAGCACCGCGGCAGGCGCCACCACGAGCAGCCACTGGACCATCGGGCCGCGCCGCGTGATCGTCCTGGTCTGCGAGGTCACCGCCCCGCTGCGCTGGTCGATGTGTTCATCAACCGCGCTCATGGCCTGCCCTGCCCATCCCTGCCGTGCCCGTTCCCCAGCGTTGTGGTCTCGATCTAGCGAACTACTCGTTTGTTAGTGGTACGCCTCGCGTCGGTGGAGACGCCCCTGCAGGTAGACGGCCGGCGAGACGCCGTCGACCGGCGGAGTGAACACCACCGCCTCGTCCAACCCCGTATCCGGCAGCGTGCTGCGGAACAGCCCGCCGGCGACATCGACCGGGATCAGGCCGACGCGGGCGGGTTCCCGGCCCAGATGCTGCAGCACGCCCGACGGCTCGACCCGCATCTCCAGTCCACCCGCGGGACCCTCGATCACATCGATGCGCTGGTGCAGCCGCTCGTAGGTGCCGATGAACGGTGCGGGGTCGTCCAACTCCACGGCGGGACCCATGACCGCACCGTCGGGCACCGTGACCTCGAGCAGGTCACCGACCAGCCGGGGGAGGAGCTCGTGGGCCAACTGCGCCCCGGTCGGGCTGTTGGTCAACACCACCACGGCGAAGCGCCGGGACGGCACCACCCGCAGGTAGGACCGCTGGCCGAAGGTGTCGCCGTCCTGGCCCAGGACGGTCAGCCCGTTCCAGCGGCGGACCGTCCACGCCAGCGCCTGGTCCTCGTCGGGCAGCGGCGACTCGATCTGCGGTTGGGCCATGGCCTCGACCGTGTTGGCCGGCAGGAGCTCCGTGCCGTTGGCCGCGACACCGCCAGCCACGTGCAGCCGGACGAAGGCCAGGACCTCGTCCGCCGGCGCCAGGATCCCGCCCATCGGCCCGTTGGAGCGGGTCAACGGCCAGCGTCGCACCGGTGTCGGCTTGCTCCCCGGGATCTGTTCGTGGCCTACCGCCACCCGATGCACCAAGGCGTGCTGGGGCAGGGTCAGCGTGGCCGTGATCCCGATCGGCCGGGTCAGGCGGCGGCGCAGCGCCCGGTCGAAGTGCTCGCCCGTCGCGACCTCGATGAGCCGCCCGGCCACCGCGAAACCCGTGTTGCAGAAGCTGTATGTCTCGTCCGGAGCGTGGATCTGGCCCAGCCCGAACAGCGTGCCGACGTACCGCTCCAGCGCATCGGGGTTCCAACCGGTGTCGATGAGGTGGTCACCGTGGATGCCGCTGGTGTGGGCCAGCAGGTGGCGGGGAGTGATCTCGATGGTGGCGCCGGGGTCGGCTACCGCGAACTCCTGCAGCTGGGCCCGCACCGGCTCGTCCAAGGCGATGACGCCAGCCCCGGCCACCTGGCACAACAGGGTGGCTGTGTAGATCTTGGCCAGCGAGCCGATCTGGAACAGTGTCCCCGGGTTGACCTCGATCCCGGTGGCCACGTTGGCCACTCCCCAGGTCGCCACCTCGATGTCGTCATCGAAAAGGACCCCGGCGACTGCGCCGGGCACGCCATTGGCATCAGCCAACTCCGCCAGCATGCTGTGGAGGTGGGTGCGGTAGGTCGCCAAGCCACCCATGTGAAGGCGAAACTACTCCGAATATGAGCACCCGGCGTCTGATCTTTGCCGCCCTGGCCTGTGGGCTGGCGATCCTCGTTGCGTTCACGGTCCAGGTTCTTCTCGTCCATCGGTAGAGTCCCGTCGGTACCCATGGAACGAGTGGAGGTGGTCCCCCTGGCCGAACACTTCGATGTGGTGGTGATCGGCGGTGGCCCCGGTGGTTATGCCGCGGCGCTCTACGGCGCCAGCGCCGGCCTGAACATCGCGATGATCGAGCAGAACAAGGTCGGCGGTACATGCCTCCACGTCGGTTGCATCCCGGCCAAGGAGCTGTTGGAGACCGCCGCGGTGTTCCGGCACGTTGCCGGGGCCAAGGAGTTCGGGATCGACGCCAGCCAACCGACGATCGACTTCTCCGTCACCCAGGCCCGCAAGCAGAAGGTCGTCGACCAGCTGTTCAAAGGGCTGTCGAGCCTGCTCAAGTCCCGCAAGGTGACCATCTACGACGGCCACGGCCGGCTGCATGCCGGGCATCGGGTCACCGTCGACGGCGGTCAATCGGGCTCGGTCGAGCTCACCGGCGATTCGGTGATCCTCGCCGCCGGGTCGGTTCCCCGCACGATCCCCGGGTTCGACATCGACGGCCAACTGGTCATGACCAGCGACGAAGTGCTGTCGCTCGGCGAGATCCCGGCCTCGGTGGCGGTCATCGGCGGAGGAGCCATCGGCTGCGAGTTCGCTTCGGTGTTCGCCGATCTGGGTAGCCAGGTGACCATCCTCGAAGCCCTGCCCAAGATCCTGCCCGGCTGTGATTCCGATGCCGCCAACGTCGTGGCCCGCTCGTTCAAGAAGCGGGGCATCGACGTCCGCACCGGCGTCATGGTTGCTGGGCACAGTCCCAACGACAAGGGCGGCACCACCATCGACCTGGGCGAGAGCCAGACCCTCGAGGTCGACAAGGTCGTCGTGTCGGTCGGCCGGCGTGCGTTCACCGACGACATCGGACTCGACGGCACCGCGGTGGCGCTCGACGAACGGGGCTTCGTCCAGGTCGACGAGCGCTGTCGCACCGCCGAGCCCGGGGTCTGGGCCGTGGGCGACTGCATCGCCACCCCGGCGCTGGCCCACGTCGGTTTCGCCGAGGCCATCTGCGCCATCGGCGACATCCTGGGCGAGGATCCGATCCCGGTGGACTATGGGAAGGTGCCGTGGTGCATCTACTGCTTCCCCGAGGTGGCCTTCGCCGGCTACAGCGAGGAGTCGGCCAAGGAAGCCGGGTTCGAGGTCGTCACCTCGAAGCACCGCTACAACGGCAACGGCCGGGCGCTGATCGTGGGTGAGCCCGAGGGCCTGGTGAAGGTCATCGCCGAGAAGGACCCCGCGACCGGTCGGGCTGGCCGGATCCTCGGCGTCCACATGGTCGGGCCCTGGGTCACCGAGCAGCTCGGGCCGGGCTACCTGGCGGTCAACTGGGAGGCCACGGTGGACGAGGTGGCGCACTTCATTCAGCCCCACCCGTCTCTGTCGGAGCTGTTCGGGGAAACAATGTTGTCGTTGACTGGTCGGAGCTTGCACGGATGACTGACATTCAGATGCCCCAGCTTGGTGAGACGGTGACCGAGGGCACCATCACCAAGTGGTTCAAGCAGGTGGGCGAGCAGGTGGCCGAGGATGAGCCCCTGTTCGAGGTGTCCACCGACAAGGTCGACTC
>DASXTK010000422.1:0-7463 GCA_036505485.1 Acidimicrobiales bacterium | reverse complement strand
GGTTGAGCCACAAAGACCGTTCGGGGCCAGCTCGTTTGGCCGCCGCCCTTCCCTCGAAGCGTCATTTAGCCACCGAGAGCAGCCCATGGCGTCACCGAGCCGCGAAACTCGACCCACGGATAGGTCACAAGAGCCTCAATTTCAGGTGGTGGGGCTGGCCACCGAAGGGGCCAGAGGAACCGCACCCTCGGCCACGACCAGGATCTCGCCCTGGGCCCGACGCCCGAACCAGCCCAGGTTGGGCTGGTGGAGGACCACCCGCACCTGATAGCGGCCGGGTCGATCCGGGGCCACCAGCAACACCTCGGCCCGGCCCCGGTCACCCGAGTGCAGCAGTTCGGGGAGCGGGGCGAAGGGGTTGCGCGGCGGCGCCTCGTCCTCACCGAGCTCGTGGTCCAGAGGTACCCAACGGGCCCCCAACCGAATGGGGTTGGGGACCACGGTGGCCACCGACACGCGTGACCGGTTCTCGATCGTGACCGGAACCGTGAGCGCCTCGCCGGGGTGCATCTGTTCAGGCAGGTCGGCGGACAGCCGCAGGCCCGCGGCGGACTTCCGGTCGAGGGGTTGCCCCGCGGAGGCCAGCTTGGCCGCCACCCGCGGGCTCACCAGCTCGACCCGGGCTTCGGGAGTGGTCGGCCGGCGCTCGATCACGCGCCCCCGGCCCCGGTGTTGTTCGACCGACCGGGCCGGGTTGGCGCCGAAGCCCAGCGCCACCCCTCGGGCCAGGGCGAACGGCACGGGCAGGATGTCGTAGACCTCCAGGCAGGGCATCCCGATCCGCTCGACGACCTCGAAGCTTCGCCGGTCCACGACCACGACCTCGGCCCGGTCGTCCTCGTCCTTGCGGTGGGCGTTGCCGCCCACCAAGGCCCAGTCGCCCACGATGGCCAGTCCCCGGCTGAACCGCCGCACCGGAGCCCGCCGGGCCACCCGACCGCGGGGGCCGATCTCGGCCAGCGACCCCTTGGTCGACTCACACACGTACCAGCGGTCCCCGAGCCAGCGGGGATCGTGCGGATGGGCCAGCCCGGTGAGGACGTCGACGCCCCGCTCGGTGTCGTGGACGAACCCGGTGTCCTTCTCCTCGCCCTTCCAGCCCTTGTAGGTGTCGAAGCGACCGAAGACGCAGACGTGCAGACGCCCGTCGACGACCAGCAGCGAGTTCACGTGCCAGGAATCGGGGACCTCTCCGCCTTGCCACACCGGCTCCGGCGCCCGACCGGGCTCGATCCGCCACACGATCGAGTCCCAGCTGGAGCTGATGTGGATCGCACCGTTGTGCCAGCACACGTCATGCGGATCCCGGATCGTGTCGTAACGCTCGTAGCTGCGGACGCCGCGGTGGTCGTAGGACAGCAGTTCACACGTGGCGGTCTGCTCGCCCGGCGCCCGCAGCAGCCGCCACAACCGCCCCTCGCCCAACGCCAGGCCCGAGCTCGGGAGATCGTCGAAGGCCACGGGCGCGCCGCTGGTGAGGTCGTAGACCCCGCCGCCCCATTTCCCGAACCCGCTGACCAGCAGCCGTTGGCTTCCCAACGCCTGCCGCCACGTCTCCGCCATGGCGGCCGACGGTAGCGCGGCCCGGTGACCCACTTGGTCACACGAAGCGTTCGCGGACCAGGTCGACCAGGCGGCGGCCGGTCTCGTAGGGGCCGAGGCCCCGGCGCTCCATGAGGACACCCGCGGTCAACAGGAGCGTTCCGCCCGTGGCCAGCCAGGCCCAGGTGGGGACGCCGGCGGCGACACCAATGGTCTCGTGGACGGTGATGGCCAGCACCAGCCCGGTGCCGACGAACAGCGGACCGGCCAGCCGCCACGCTCCACCCGCGGCGACTGCGGTCGCGCCGACAGCCCCGACGATCAGGCCGTGCCAGCCCGGTCCGCCGGCGAGTCGTTCTAGTAGACCAGACCCGCCCATCAACAGGACCGGCGGGGTGTAGGCCAACCACGAGCTCAGCTCGCGCTCCCGGCGGCGACCGTGAACCCCGGCGCCCAGCAGCAGCGCCGCGACCGGAGCGACGTAGGGCTCGGTCACGCCGACCTCGGCCACCAGCAGCTGGCCCCACAGTCCCAGGGTGGCGGTGCCCAGCCCAGCCCAGATCATGGGGGTGTGACCGATCGCGGCGCCCAGGCCGGCGACGGTGATCCCGACGATCAGCAGGTTGGTGGAGAACAGTGCGGGGTCACCGAGGCTGAGGGCGAGCCCGGTGGCTCCTGCGATGGCGGCCGAGAGCACCGCCGGTTGGACCCAGCGGCGGGGGAGGGTGCCGCTCAGGCCCAGGAAGACCACGCCGGTGAGGGTGAGCCCCACGCCGGCCTGGGGTCCGGTCCAGCCCTCGCCCATGGCCAGACCGATGACCGCCACCGTGGTCCCGCAGCCGACACCCACCGCGAGCAGCGGATCGTCCAGCCGCACGGCATCGAGCAAGGCCAGGGCGGCGAACACGAGCCCGACCACGATCGTCTGGTTGGGCTCCAACGCCAGCGCCGCTACCAGCGGGATCACCGCCAGCGTGCGCGGGGTCTGGGACAGCGGCGGCGCCGGCGTGTCGGCCCGGTCCAGGACCAGAGCGATCAGCCAGGCCGCGCCGATCGTGCCGACCGCGGCCACGAAGCCACCGCGGTGACCCCAGACCACCAACCCTCCTGCGCTCGGGGGGATGAGCGACAGGAGGGTCAGCAGCATGGCCCGACCGAGGGCGATCCAGCCGCCACTGGATCGACTGACCCGCACCGCGGTCTCGGCCAGGACCAACCCGCCCACCAGCGCGACCGCGCCCGCTAGCGCCGGGACGTCCACGGCGGCGAGGGGCGCGAACCCCAGCAGACCGGCGGCCAGCACGTGGCTACTGGGCGGTGCAGCCATGGTGCCGACCGCCGGTCTGATCAAGAGACAGCAAGAACCGAGGATCGTGAGGACGACGGCGGTGGCCTCACCCGATCCGGTCCACAGGGACACCGCGGCGCTGGCCGCCAGGGCGCCGACCGGGGGCGCCCAGCCCCAGGGCTCATAGCGGTAGGCCGCACCCTCCGGGATGGGATACCGCCGCATCATGCCGGCCAGCCAGGTCACGGCCAGGACCGCCGCGGCGGTCCCGGCGACCGGACTGGGGCCCAGGTCGAAAGGGGCGAGCATCACCACCCCGGCCATCCCGGCGGTGAGCGCCACCGCCACCCCTTCGGACAGACCGGCGGTGATCTCCAACGGCCGGTCCCAGAACGAATCGTGGCGCCAGGTCCAGGCCGCAGCCTCGGCCAGCAGACAGAGCATCGCCACGGCCAGCAAGCCGAGCGACGCCGACGGCTCGTAGCTGACGAACGCCACGCTCACGCCGATCAGCCCACAGACCACGCCGACCAGCGCCACCTCGATGTTGCGGCGCCGCTGGCCGAGCACGCACAGCGCGGCTCCGGCGACCAGACCGGTGATGGCGGCGAGCGGATGCGGAGGTGTCTCGGCCAGACCCAGGTCGGTCAGGACTCCCGCCGCCGGCCAACCCAGCCGTTCCGCACCCGCCAGCGGAACGGCCAGGCCGGCTACGACGGCCCAGCCCCCAGCACAGAGCTCGAGCTCCTCGCGCTGGCTCGTCATCACTACGACCGCGGCCGTAAGGGCCAGGATCAGCCCGGCCGGGACTGACGTCGTCCCTCCGATGCCTCCGGCCAGAGCGATCACCGCAGCCCAGGTGGCCACCCGCAGGACCACCGAGCGCTCGGTGTACGCGGCCAGACCGAAGACTGTGGTGGCCGACAGCCCCTGGACCAGGAGCATGGTCGGCCAACCCCAGCCTGCCCGCACACCGATCGCCGCCACGTCGATCGGGACGAGCAGAACCCCCAGATGGAACAGTGCGGCCGCGGTCACGGGCAGCGAGCGGCGCAACAGCCGGTGGATGACGAGGCAGACCCCCGTCAACGCGACCAGCAGCGCCAGCTTGCCGCCGTCGGGGATCTGGTCCCAGCGCACTGCGACGAAAGTCGCCGCTGCGACCACCAGCAAGAAGGCGCCCAACCCAGCGACCCAACGCGCCCCCACAGGGGCACCCTCTGCGGACCTCGCGACCATGCAACCCAGCCTGGGGGTCGCAAAACCCAGCTTTTATCAGGTGGATCCCCCACCATCCTCCGGGGGACCCCCTCAGTTCGGGCTATTCGATGCCGTGTTCCAGGGCGTAGCGGATCAGCTCTTGCTTCCGGTTGAGGTGGAGCTTGCCCAGGATGTTGCGGACGTGGTTCTCCACGGTCTTCTCGGCGATGTACAGCTGCTCGCCGATCTCCCGGTAGGTGTGGCCCCGGGCCACGTACTGCAGGACCTCCCGCTCGCGCTCCGACAGGGGCTGGGTCGGTCCGGCGGCCTTGGAGATGCGGCGGAACTCGCCCAGCACCAGCGAGGCCAGGGCTGGCGAGAACACCGGTTCACCCTGCGCGGCCCGCCACAGGCTGTGCCGCAGCTCCTCGGCCGGGGTGGTCTTGACCAGGTAGCCGTTGGCGCCGGCGGCCACCGCGTCGAGCAGGTCCCGTTCCTGTTCGCTGACGGTGAGCATCACGATGTGGGTTTCCTCGCCGCAGGTTCGGGCCACCTTGAGCCCGCCGCCGCCCGGCATGTTCAGATCGCAGACCACGAGGTCGGGCTTGGTGGCCCGGATGATCTCGATGGCCTCGTCGGCGTCACCGGCCTCACCGACGACGTGGAAGTTCGAGCCGAGGTCCGAACGGAGTCCGGAACGCCACACCGGATGGTCGTCCGCTACCACCACCCGCACAGCCTTGAGATCGCCCACGAAGGCCCAGGCTAGGGCGGGGGCGCCCTGGTGCGTGCTTCGCTACAGAGGTACCCAGCAGCGCACCTCGACGCCCCGGGTGGGTCGGGCGTCGACCTCGACCCGGCCTCCGGCTTCGCTGATCCGGCCCCGGATCGACCGGCTCAACCCGACGCCCTCGGGCTCCTCGTCGGGATCGAACCCCACGCCGTCGTCTTTCACCGAACAGAACAGCGTGTCCTCGCCGGCGGAGGGTTCGGCGAAGACGGTCACGGTCTGGGCCGCGCCGTGCTTGCCGGCGTTGGTCAGCGCTTCGCTGACCGCTCCGACCAGGGCATCGGCCACCGGCGGTGAGAGGACGGGCAGGTCCGACGCCAGCACCACCCGGGCCTTGCCGCCGAAGTGGTCCTCGTAGCGCGCGGCCGCGGCCCGCAGCCGGGAGCCCACCTCGCCGCCGCCGCTGACCGTGGTGGGCAGCCCGAAGAGGAACTCCCGCAGCTCCCGTTCCTGCTCCTGGGCCAGCCTGGTGAGGTCCGGGTCGACGGCCCGCCGCTGCACCAGTGCCAGGGTCTGCAGCACGCCGTCGTGCAGGGTCCGGGCGACCTCCTCCCGGGCCTGGGCCATGGAGATGCGGCGCTCGGCCTCGCGGAGCTTCACCATGCCGAACCCGGCCGCGCCCCCGGCCACCGCGTACAGCACGATCGTGGACATGGTGGTGATGACCTGGGGGCGGTTGCCCCAGCTGAAGTCGGGGTCGAACTGTTGGCCCACGAGGTTGCCCAGCCCGACCACCACCCCGGCGATCAGCCCGCCCCGACCGGCGAAGGCGATGCCGGCGGTGAAGATCCCGGCCAGCGGCCAAGCCGAGGCCAACGACTGGGCGTGGGTCACGTTGTTGTACGCCAGCTGGTCGCCGACGCCGAGGGCGAAGGCCACGCTGAGCTCCACCGCGAGGACCGGGAAGCTGATCAGCAGCATCGGATCGCGCCGGAACAACAGGGTGGACGCGGCGGTGACGGCCAAGGCCAGTCCGGCGAGGAGGTAGGCCACCCAGGCCCGGGCCGCGGGCTGGTTGAGTTCGTTGCGGCTGACCGCGAGGACGATCACCATCCAGACCCAAGCCAGCCATCGGAATGTCGCCACGCCGCTCAGCAACCCCCGGACCAGCGAGTCCTCCCGCTCAGGCACCACCAACCCAGTCTGTCGCCCCACCGTGCTGCCCGCGTTGGTCGGATGAGGTTCGCCGAACCTCTCTGGAAGACTCCCGTGGTGTCCGAACCTGGAGGTGTGTGGGCGGCGGGGCGCCGGAGGTTGACCGCGGGGCTGGTCCTGACCGTGACCCTGGTGGCGTTCGAGTCCCTGGCCATCTCCACGGTCATGCCGGTGGTGGCCGACGACCTGGGCGGCCTGCGGCTGTACGGCTGGGTGTTCAGCGGCTTCTTCCTGGGCAGCCTCATGGGCATCGTTGTGGCCGGCCAGCTGGCGGACGAACGGGGCACCCGGCTGCCGTTCCTGATAGGTCTGAGCTGCTTCGCCGTTGGTCTTGCCGTCGGCGCCACCGCCGGTTCGATGGGGGTGCTGGTGGCCGGACGAGTGGCACAGGGCTTCGGCGCCGGCGCCATCCCGGCGGTGGCCTACGTTTCGGTGGGACGGGCCTATCCGGCCGACGCCCAGCCCCGGGTGTTCGCGGTGTTCTCGACCGCGTGGGTGATCCCGGCGCTGGTGGGCCCCGCCGCGGCCAGCGGACTCGCCGAAGCTTGGTCGTGGCGGGCCGTGTTCGGGGCCCTGCTGCCCTTGGTGGGCCTGGCCGCGGCGATGACGGTCCCGGCGTTGACCACCAGCCGGCCCGCCGAGGGCGACGCCGGCGCCGGGTCGGCGGCGCCTCCGATCAGGGATCGGCGGCTGGACGCCCTGGTGCTGGTGGCCGGAGCCGCCGCGGTCCTGGCCGGACTAGGCGCGGGAACGCCGGTGATCGGAGCCGCGCTGGTCGTCGGGGGCGCCATCCCGGCGGTGCGGGCGTTCATCCGGTTGGTGCCGCCCGGAACCTTGCGGGTCATCGCCGGGCTCCCGGCCGCGGTCGCGGTCCGGGGACTGCTCACCTTCGCCTTCTTCGGCGCCGACGCCTACGTGTCGCTGACCCTCACCGAGGTGCGTCACACCTCGACGTGGATGGCCGGCATCCCGTTGACCACGGCCAGCCTGGCCTGGGCTGGTGGGGCCTGGGTGCAGCAACGGGAGATCGCGGTGCGCGGCCCCCAGTGGCTGGTCCGGCGGGGCTTCCTGCTGGTGGCGCTGGGCATCGGCGGGATGCTGGTCGTCCTCCACCCGGTCCCCGTGGGGGCCGCGGTGCTGGCCTGGTCGGTGGCCGGGCTCGGGATGGGACTCTCGTTCGCGCCGCTGTCGGTGACCGTGCTGGGTCTGTCCGAGCCCGGGCAGGAGGGCGCCAGCTCGTCGTCGCTGCAGCTCAGCGATGTCCTCGGTGTGTCCCTCGGAACCGGGCTGTCGGGGGTGTTCGTGGCCTTGGGAGAGGGGCGGGGCTGGGCGGTGGGGTCGTCGTTGACCCTGGCCTTCGTGGTGATGCTGGCCGTGGCGCTGGTCGGAGCCTGGGCCGCGGGCCGCCTACCCCGAGGTCTGAGCGGTGCCGCCGGGCACGGGGATCGGACGGCAGAGCATCGTCTGTCCGCCTGAGGCGAGGAGCTC
>DASXTK010000421.1:0-3582 GCA_036505485.1 Acidimicrobiales bacterium | reverse complement strand
GCCGACCCCGCCAGCACCGGGCAGGTGCTGCAGTTTCGGGTGGTGCCGGCGGTGGCGGCCGACCCGACCACCCCGCCCCAGTTCCTGGTGCTGCCGGCCATCACCCGCCTCAGCGGCGGCACGGCCCGGCCGCTGGCCCTGCTGGAGCAGATGTCGGAGTTCTTCGCCGACGCCCCGGCCGAGACGCGGCTGGGCACCATCACGGGCAATCCGAACACCGGAACGGCAGCCTGGACGGCGAAGAAGTGGGAGGACGTCGTCACCGAGAACCCCGCGGTCGGCGCCACCGAGGTCTGGGAGTTCTATAACGCGACCGCCGACGCCCACCCGATGCACATCCACGAGGTGGCCTTCCAGGTCGTAAACCGGCAGGCGATCATGGTGGACGAGGCGACCATGACCGTTCAGGTGGACGCAGCCTCGGCGCCGACTCCGCCAGAGTCCTGGGAGAACGGGTGGAAGGACACCGTCATCGCCTACCCGGGCCAGGTGACCAGGCTTCGGCTGCGGTTCACCAACGCCGGCCAGTTCGTCTGGCACTGCCACATCGTCGAGCACGAGGACAACGAAATGATGCGACCGTACCGGATCGGGCCGCCTCAGCCCGGCCAGCCGTAGCCGGGCGCGTAGCCGGGAACGGAGGGCGGCAAGTCACCATCCCGGCGGCTCCGAGATACAGCTGAGCGGCGGACCGAGCTTGGCCTGCTACCGGCGGCGGGCGGCCAGGGGGGGCGGCGGGCTGGCCGCCTCGACCCGGACCCGGGCGTCGACCACGACCACCCCGTCTGGTAGCACCTTGACCGGGTTGCAGTCCAGCTCGGCGATCTCCGGGTGGGCCTCGACCATGGCGCTGACCCGCAGCAGCAGGTCCTCGAGGGCGGTCACGTCGGTCTTGGGGGCACCCCGGTAGCCGTCCAGCAGCGGGAATGTAGCCAGGGACCGGACCATCTCGGCTGCGTCCCGGTCGGTCAGCGGGGTGATGCGCACGGCCACGTCCTTGAGCAGCTCGACCGCGGTCCCGCCCGCTCCGCAGGCGATCACCGGACCGAACGAGGGGTCGTGGACGACGCCGACCAGTAGCTCGACCCCGTCGCCGACCATGCGTTGGACCAGGAACCCGTCCACGGTGTAGCCCTCGGCGGCGACGGCCTGGGCCATCTCGGTGGCGGCGGTCTGGACCTGGTCGGCGCCGGTGAGGCCGAGCCGGACGGCGTGGGCCTCGGTCTTGTGGACCAACCGGGGTGCGACCGCCTTGAGGGCGACCGGCCCGTCGAGCTCGGCGGCGGCCGCGGCTGCCTCCTCGGGCGAGCCGGTCAGGCGCCACTCGGCCATCGGCACGCCGTAGCAGCCGAGCAACGTGGCGACTTCGCTCGGGGCCAGCCAGCGCGGGCTGGGTCCTTGGGCCAGGGCGGCTGCGAGCAGCGCAGCAGCCTCATCGCGGCGGGCCGCCGGCAGCTCGGGAACCTGACCCTCCGGGCGTTGCCGCCAGCTGCCGTACTCCGCCGCCCGGACCAGCGCACGGGCCGCGTCCTCCGGGAACCGGTATTGGGGAAGCCGCGGGGCGTCGTCCTCCGATTCGAGCGGCAGGTCGGAGGCGGACATCACCACGCTGAGCAACGGAACGGATTCCACCGTGGCGGCGCCGCGGACCGCCCGCGCGACCTCGGCCGGGTCGGTGCGCAGGGGCGGGATGAAGATCACGATGGCGGCGTCGACCTCCCCGGAGGCGGCCACCAGCTCGACCGTCTGCCGGTAGTGCTCGGGCGGCGCAGACGCCAGCATGTCGACCGGGTTGGCCACCGCCGCTTCGGCGGGCAGGCCTTCGCGCAGCTTGGCCTGGAGCTGCTGGGAGAACTCGACGACCTGGAGCCCGCCGGCCTCACAGGTGTCGGCGCACATGATCCCCGGCCCGCCAGCGTTGGTCACGATCCCAACCCGTCGGCCGTCCGGGACCGGCTGGTTGGCGAACAGCGAGGCCACGTCGAACAGCTCGGCCAGGGTGTCGGTACGGATCACGCCTGCCTGGTGGAACAGGGCGTCCACGGTGATGTCGGAGGCGGCCAGCAGCGCACCGGTGTGGGAGGAGGTGGCTCGGGCCCCTGCGACCGAGCGGCCGCTCTTGACCGCCAGCACGGGCTTGGTTCTGGCCACCCGGCGGGCGACCCGGGCGAACTTGCGCGGGTTGCCGAACGACTCCAGGTACAGCAGCACCAGCGCGGTCCGGTCGTCCTGCTCCCAGTAGGAGAGCAGGTCGTTGGCGGAGATGTCGGCCTTGTTGCCGACCGACACGAACGACGACAGTCCCAGCCCGAGCGCGTTGGCGTAGTTGATGATGGCCAGGCCGAGGGCGCCGCTCTGGGACAGGAACCCCACCCGCCCGGGCAGGGGGACGATCGGCCCGAAGGTGGCATCCAGCCCCACCTGCGGGTCGGTGTTCAAGATCCCCAGGCAGTTGGGCCCGATCAGGCGCATCCCTGCGGCCCGGCAGACGCCCAGCAGCTCCTGCTGGCGCTCGCCGCCCTCCGGCCCGGTCTCGGCGAAGCCGGCCGAGATGACCACGATGGCCCGGACACCCTTGGTCGCGCACTCCCGAGCGGCCCGGACGACGGCCGGTGCCGGCACGACCAGCACGGCCAGGTCGACGGGGGCAGGCACGTCAAGGACCGACTTGTATGCCAGGACCGACTGGACCACCGAGGCCTTGGGGTTGACCGGATAGACCGGGCCGTTGAACCCGGCCGCCAGCAAGTTGTGGAACAGCTCGCCGGCGACGGTGCCACGCCGCCGGGAGGCACCGATCACCGCGACTGACCGCGGTGCGAAGAAGGCATCCATGGCCGCCGTGGCCGCCACCTGCTCGCGTCGTTCGAATCGCTCCAGGGCCTCCGGCGACAGGGAGGTCGGAAACTCGATCAGGATGACCCCGGGGATGGTGTGGGTCTTGACGGGAAAGCCGCAGTCGCGGAACACCTTGATCATCTGGTGGTTCTCGGGCAGTACCTCGGCACCCAGCACCTGGACACCGGTCTCGTTGGCCGCCTCGGCGAGCTGGCCGAGCAGGATCGTCCCGAGCCCCTTGCCCTGCATGGCGTCGGCGATCTCCAGGGCCACCTCCGCCCGTTCCGGGCGGTCAGGCTCGCGATCCCAACCGGCGGCGCCGACCACACGGCCGTCGGCTCCGGTCGTGGCGACCAGTCCGTAGCGGCGGTCGTAGTCGACGTCGGTGGCCCACTGAACCGCCTTTTCGAGGTTGGGGAAGCCGGAGAAGAAGCGCAGCCATCGGCTCCGGTCGGACAGGCCGCTCAGCAATTCCTCTACTCCAGGCGCGTCCGTGGACCTAGCCGGCCGCACGTGCACAGTGGAGCCGTCCCGCAGCACGACATCGGCCTCCCGATGCCCCGGATAGGTGGTCATTGCGATCACTCCTCGTCGAACCGGACTTCGACGACTCCGGGCACACCACGGGCCAGCAGTGTGGCCAGCTTGCGGCTGGTCGGGTCGGTGGGGCCGGTGAGTTCTACGATCCCGTCGCGCACCGTTGTCCGGTACGGGCTCGGAGCGCCCAGTTCGGCCGCCAGCAGG
>DASXTK010000420.1:0-16257 GCA_036505485.1 Acidimicrobiales bacterium | reverse complement strand
CGTCGAGCCGGAATCCGCGGCCGAGCCAGAGGAGACCACGGAGGCCGCCACCGGGCTGGACGAGGACGAAGTAGCGGAGGCCGAACCGGCCCCAGCCAGGGAGGACTACCGGGACCGCTGGGCTGCCATCCAGTCCAGCTTCGTGGACGAACCGTTCCGGGCGGTGGAGAACGCCGATGCCCTGGTCGCCGAGGTCTGGGGCACCATCGCCCAAGCCTTCGCCGAGGAACGCGGCCGCATAGAGGCCCAGTGGCACCAGGACGAGGAACCCGCCACCGAAACCCTCCTGGCCGCCTTCCGCGAATACCGGACCCTCTTCACCCGCCTGACCGCGGTGTGACTCCGATGTCCATTTCCAAGCCGACCGTCCCGCCGCAGCGCCACCACCGCGAGCCATCGGCGAATCGGCCGAGAAAGCCCTCGTCCACCAGGTAACGGCGGAGCGCGGCGGTGTCGTTGTGCCAGCGACGAAGGATCCGCTCGACCTCGCCTCCGCTGTAGCTTCGCCCGGGCTCGAAGTCCTGGGCCACGAGGTCCAGGAGCGGAAGCCGGCGGCTGCGCTTGCGCGGGAATCCGACCAACCGGCCGTCCCGTACCCAGGTGCGGTAGGCATGGGCGGCCACCGCGGCCGAATACTCCTGGTTCCCTAGCGACACCGAATCAGTCTGCCGCCAAGACCCTGGCGTCAGCCGGTGCGGTGGAACTCGTAGGTGCCGGATTCCTCTAGGTAGCTCCCGCCGCTCGTCGGAGCGGGCGCCACCGTCGTGGCGGTGGTGGCGCTGGTGGCGCTGGTCGGAGGTGGCTGCGGCACGGTCCTGGTCTGGTCCGATGCCGCCGTTCGCCCATCCCCCGCCGCCCACCATCGACCCCCACTGCCGGGTGTTCGGCCCCGGGCTGTGCTTCGGTCAGGAGCGCAGTGAGATCTCTTCCCCCCAGCACCTGCTCGACACCCCCGATGGCCACCGGTCATCCCGCCTTGCACCGCCTGATCGCCCAGCGGCTCGATGCGTCAGCTCCGACCCGCGCCTTCGCTCCTGCGTTCCGGGATCAGGTGCGAACGGTGCTCGGGTCGAGCCTGGCGTCTGGCGCGGTGCGGGTCCGGGACGTCGCGGCATCGCTCAACGTGAGCGAGCGCACGATGCACCGACGGTCCAGCGGGCCTTCCGCCGCTGGACTGGTTCCACCCCCCGCCAGACCGTCCCCCGCACGCGGTAGGTACGGTCGCGAGCATGGAGCTCGAGAACCAAGTCGCGGTGGTCACGGGGGCGGGACGGGGGATCGGTCATGCCGTTGCCCTGGAGCTCGCCGGCCTGGGGGCGGACATCGTCGTGACCGATCTGAACGGCGAAGCGGCCGAGGACACTGCAGCCCAGGTGACCGCTACCGGTCGACGGGCGCTCGCGCTGGCCACCGACGTCACGAGCGCGGCGGACCGGAAGGCCATGGTCGACCAGACCGTCGCCGCGTTCGGGCGGATAGATGTGCTGGTCAACAACGCCGGGATCTACCGCGAGTTCGAGCCCCTCGAGACCAGCGAAGACGACTGGGACCACGTCCTCGACGTCAATGCCAAGGCGGTCTTCTTCTGCGCCCAGGCGGTCCTCCCCACCATGTTGGCGACCGGTGGCGGAGCCATCGTCAACGTGTCCTCGATCACCGGGAAAGGCGGTTCGCCCCACAGCATCCCGTACGGGGTCAGCAAGGCCGCGGTGATCAGCCTGACCCAGAGCCTGGCCAAGGCGTATGCCGGGCAGAGCATCCGGGTCAACTGCGTGTGCCCCGGGTTCGTCGACACCGAGATGTGGGCCACCATCGATCGCGAGGTCGGGGTGGAAGGCATGGGCAAGCAGCCCGGCGAGCTCTGGCAGGAGCTGACGGCGACCATTCCGCTGGGACGCGCCGCCCAACCGACCGACGTCGCCCGGGTGATCGGATTCCTGGCCTCCGCCCGTTCCGGCTACATGACCGGCCAGTCCCTGAACGTGACCGGCGGGCTGATCACGCACTGAGGTCCAGCTTCGGTTGGGGATTGCGGGCCCCGCACCATCGTGTTGGTGTCCGACGGCGAGGACACCTGCGCACCGCCCAATCCCTGCGGGGTGGCTGCCGAGCGGCCACCCCGGTTCAGCGCGCTTCGAGGCTCTCGGCCAGCTTCTCGAACGAGGACGACCAGCCGACGATGGCCTCGTTCGCTCGGGTCTCACCGTTGACCTCGATGCGCATCGTGGTCTGGCCGTCGCCCAGGTCGGTCAGCGTGAGCGACACCTCCAGATCGGAGTCGATCTGCTGGAAGACCAGACGCTCCGGCTCGACCACCTCGGTGAACATGCCGCGGTTGAGGAACTCGGTCCCGTCGGCATCGGAGACCATCGTGAACTGACAGCTCCCCCCGGGCCGGAGGTCCAGGCTCACCGAGGCCGGCGGCACGCTGTAACCCCGGGGACCGAACCATTGGGCGAACTGCTCCGGGTGGGTCCACGCCCGCCACACCAGCTCCCGGGGGGCCCGGAAGATGCGGGTGATCGAGAACTCCCGGTTCGGGTCCGATGTGTCGTCGCTGTCTTCAGGCATCGTCGTCCTGCTCTTGGATCCGACGTAAGTAGTCGTCGAGACGGTTGAGGCTGTCGTCGAAGATGCGCTGGTAGTGGGCCAACCATTCCGCCGCGTCGTCGATGGGACGGCGCCGCACCGTGGCCGGCCGCGTCTGCGCCACCCGGCTGCGGGTGACCAGACCAGCGCGTTCGAGGACCTTCACGTGTTTGGACACTGCCTGGAGGCTCACCGCGAACGGCTCAGCCAGCTCGTTGATCGTGGCCTCACCGTGGGCCAGCCGCTCCAAGATGGCGCGGCGGGTCGGATCGGCCAAAGCGAAGAACGTGGTGCTCAGCTCGTCGACGGCCACCAGGCGTTTCTAGTGCATCAGCACCAGGTCACCCCACTGGTTGGTACACCAGCGCGAGCGCCCCGGAAGGGAAGACCTTGGTGTCGGCCAGCTTGAGCGCGGGCGCGTCGGTGGCGTTGTCGAACAGACGCTGGCCCTTGCCGAGGACGATGGGGAAGGTCAGCAGGCAGTACTCGTCGATGAGGTTGTCGCTCATCAGGCTGCGCACCAGCTGCCCGCTGCCGTAGATCAGGAGGTCTTCACCCTCCTGGTCCTTGAGCTCGGCCACAGCGGCGGCCAGGTCGCCCTTGATCGGGGTGGCGTTCCACTTCAGATCGGTCTTGGTGGCGGTGGCCACGTGCTTGGGCAGGCTGTTCATCCGTTCGCCGAAGTCGCCGGTGTCCTCCATGGTCGGCCAGGCTTCGGCCATGTCCTCGTAGGTGACCCGCCCCAGCAACAGCGCGTCGGAGCGGAACAGCTGGTCGTGCTGATACTGCGCGATGTCGTCGTGCCAGAAACCGCCAGTCCACTGTGGGTCTTCCATCACACCGTCGAGCGACATGAATTCCACGGCCACCACTCGTCTCACGGGGTTCCTCCTCGTCGAGGTGCTCAACCAATTGGTTGAATATAGCTACCCGCTGCTGTTCGCGCAGGTCGGCAGCTGCGAGAGCTGGCTCGCCGGGAGGTCCCGGAAGAACAGGACGTTCATGTAGCCCTCGACGGCATTCCCGTTGACCCCGGCCGCGACGTGGACCTGCACCCAGACGGGCGACGAGATGCCGTGGGCGTCGCTGACTGTGATTCCCGAGGTGACGCAGCGCAGCTCGACGCTGGCTCCGTCGGCCACGTATCCGGCGGCCGGGGCGCAGTTCTGGTCGGGAAGGGTGCCGTAGTACGGCCGGGTGTTCTCGTGGCCGGGCCAAGTGCAGGGGTCGTTTCCCCAACGCTCCGCGGACCCGTCGACCACGCCGGTCGGGCCGCCCGTGGGGTCCGGAGGACGGGTGGTCGGAGGTGTGCTCGCAGCCGTCGTCGCGGTCGGAGTCGACCCTGGGACGTTGGCGGGACCCGGTTCTCCTCCACTACCGGGCGCGGTGGTCGGTGAGCCCGGGCCGGATGCGGTCTGCGAGTCGGAACCGGCGGCGTCCTCGCCCCCCGGAGCCCGCTCGGACCGATCGTTGGTCGTCGTCGTGGACGTCGCCCCGCCGGCATCCTCGTCCTCCCCGGTGAGGAGGACCACCAGCCCGACCACCAGGGCGCCGGCCAGGAGCCCGGCTCCCGCGATCAGGCCCGAGCGGAGGTTCCGTTGCCCCTTGGGCGGAGTTTCGTCGCTTTCGGCCGGTGCTGGCTCTTCGTTGACCGCCACGACCGGATCCGGGTCTGGGTCTACGTCCGGGTCCGCCGGGCTCGCCTCCTCCGGCAACTCAGGCCGGGGCCCCGGGTACCACTTGTCGTCAGAGGCCTGCCACCAGTCCGGTCCCTCTGGGTTATCGCTCACGTAGCCGCACTCTACGCACGCCTCCCAGTTCCGGCTGTGCCGATGGCGGGCGTCGCCGATCGAGATCCCAGGCCGCCGGAATGTCGGCCGGGCCGGGGCGGTTCGTTCCGACCATGGTCGCCGATTCGTCCCGCCGGACCGTTGGCGGGCTGGTGTTCCTTCCGTTCGACGCTGCGCACGCCGTCGATCTGATCGTCCGGGCGGATGAGGCCGGGGTGGGCACAGTGTGGCTGGAGATGAACGCTGTTGGCCTCGACCCGTTCCCGTTGCTGGCCGCGGGTGCCGAACGCACCGACCAGATCAAGCTCGGGACCGCGATCGTCCCGGCGTTCTCCCGTCACCCCGTGGCGCTGGCCACCCAGGCGCTGTCATTGGAGGGGTTGGCGCCCGGGCGTCTGCGCCTGGGGATCGGTCCCGGCAACACCGCTCGGATGTCGACGGCGTTCGGTCATCCGGGCGATCGCACGCTGGCCCGGCTGCGGGAGTACGTCCAGATCCTGCGGCCGTTGCTGCACGATGGCCGGGTCAGCTTCGACGGGGAGTTCTACTCCGCCGAGGTCGAGATCCCGGATCCTCCGCAGACGCCGGTCCTGCTCTCGGCCCTCGGACCACGGGCCTTCGCCCTGGCCGGCGAACTGTCGGACGGCGCCCTGTCCTGGCTGTGCCCGATCGACTACCTCCTCGACGTCGGGGTGCCGGCCCTAGCCAAGGGAGCGGCAGCTGTGGGCCGGCCGGTCCCACCGCTGACCGCCCACGTGGCGGTGGCGATCGGCGACAGCGACGACCTAAGGGCGGCGGTACGGGAGGACCTGGCGCTCTATGCCCAGGTCCCGGTCTTCGGCCGGATGTTCGAGCAAGCCGGACTCCGGGAGGTCGTGATCGGCGACGAGGACAAGGTGGCCAGCGAACTGACACGCATCCTCGACCACGGCGTCGAAGAACTGATGATCAGCCTCATCCCCGACACCTCCAACCCCGATCAAGAAGCCGCTCTGCTACGAGTCCTCACCAAGGTCCAATCCCACCGCCGGTGAGTCTTGGGGGTGATGCGGCGTCGTAGACGGCACCGAGTCGGTCATCGACTTCTCCCGGGCCCTGGTCGGGAGCCGATTCCCGTTCGACGAGCCGTACTACCGCGCCCTCGTCGCCGCCGATGAGGCCCGTGGCACCAACCCGAACTGCACTCCACCGTCCGCAGGGTCGTCCCGCATCGACGATCTCGCCCGCATAACCCCCGCAGCTCATCCCGGAACTGACCCAACTACTCGTCGACCACATCGCTGGGTACCGTCCGCGGCCATGAACATCGATGTCGTGACCGAGGACGACCTGGCGGACCTGTTGCCGCTGATGCGCGGCTACTGCGACTTCTACAAGGTCACGCCGACGGACGACGAGCTGATGGCGCTGGCCCGCGCCCTGATCGCCGCTCCCGACCACGACGGCATCCAGTTGATGGCCAGGGACGATGAGGGGCGAGCGTTGGGTTTCGCGACCCTCTACTGGACCTGGTCGACGCTCAGCGCCTCCCGCACTTCGATCATGAACGACCTGTTCGTGCATTCCGACGCCAGAGGAACCGGTCTGGCCGAGGCGCTCATCGAGGAGAGCCGGCGGCGCTCGGGCCAACACGGCGCGACGTCGATGGGCTGGGAGACCGCCAAGGACAACTTCCGAGCCCAGAAGGTCTATGAACGGATCGGCGGCAAGCGCGAAGAGTGGATCAGCTACTCGCTCGACACCTGAGAGCGGGAGGTCGGCGGACCTGCCGACCTCCCGCGCTGGTGACCGGATCTACCCCACGGCGACGTCGGCGTCGGCCTGAGCCTCAGGCTCGGGCTCGACGACCGGGACCTCCGGGTTGACGACGTCGGTCGGTTCGGGAGCGACAACAGCCGCATCAACGTCGGCGGACACATCAGCCTCGTCGGGGGCCTCAGCCTCGTCGGGGGCCTCAGCCTCGTCGGGGGCTTCAGGCTCGACCGGGGCTTCCGCCTCGACCGGGACGTCTGCCTCGGCGGACACCTCGGCGTCGGGCTCAGGGCTGGCGGTTGCCTGGACGATGCACGTCAGCGCGGCCTCGATGTCGTCGATGTTGTTGTCCAGGCACGCCTGGACCTCGGCAGGAACCTGAACAGCCACATCCACGTCGGCGTCGGCCTCTGGGCTCTCTTGGGCGCCCACTACCGAGCCGCTGAGTGTCGCCATCGATGTGGTGAGCAACGCTCCGGCGATGAATGCCGTCCGGATCTTCATCACAGACCTCTTCTTTGAGGCCCGCCAAACCCAACGTTACGTCCCCCCGCCCTCCGTGCTGGACCAATCACCATCCGCGGCGCTCGTTGAGGACGGCACGCCCCTCCTTGATGGAGATGTCCTCCTCCTGCCCCCGCCTCGGGCCAAACGCAGCCCTTCGACAACCGCCTGGACACCAACCACTGTCTCCCTACGAAATCCGGCCGTTGGAAGCGGTGACACGACCGAAAGCTAGCCCCTGACCTGACCGCGGCCCAGGCTAGAACGTACGTGTGTTCGGTAGGCTTGGGCCATGGTCGGGCTTGTGTGGCAGCCGTCGGTTTTCGACGTTGCCGCGCCGGCGGTCGACCGCGAGTTCCGGGGGACGCAGCGACGTGAGCTGGGCGACGGGGCGTGGTTCGACCTCGCACCGCAGTGGCTGACCGGTAGCGCCGGCCTCTTCGACCAGGTGCTGGACCACGCTCCGTGGGCCGAGCACGAGCGACCCATGTACGAGCGCATGGTGGTCGAGCCCCGGTTGTCCACGAGAGCGTGGGACGACCCGCCGCCGCTGGTCTGTGAGCTCGGCGGGATCCTCAGCGACCGCTACGAGCGGGACCTCGGCGTCGTGTCGGCCAACCTCTATCGCAGCGGCAAGGACAGCGTGGCCTGGCACGGCGACCGGGTCGGCAAGGAACGCACGGACACGATCGTGGCGCTCCTCTCCCTGGGCAACGAGCGACGGTTCCTCCTGCGGCCGACCGGCGGCGGACGTTCCAACCGCCTCGACCTCCGCTCCGGAGACCTGCTGGTCCTGGGCGGCACCATCCAGCGGACCTGGCAGCACTGTGTTCCCAAAACCGCCCGAGTGGCCGGACCCCGCATCAGCGTGATGTGGCGGGAGTCCTATTGATCTTGCACGGGCAACTAACTCTGGGAACGTCGTAATCTGGGACGTTCATCGAGCGCGCTGACACCCGGGGGGAGTGTTATCGGCTCGACAGAGACGTCGATTCGGTAGTGGGCGACGCTCCTCCCCAAGGCGGGAGTGAGCTCGACGCCGCATCCGTTCCGATCGAACGTCTGGAGCTACCCGTGAGACGACACTCCCTTGTCGCCGGGTTGGCAGCCGGCGCGCTCCTGGTCAGCTTGCTGGCCACCGCCGCCGACGCTCAGCAGCCCTCCCCCGACCCGGCGTCCCAACCCGAACAGGGCTTGGATTATCAGCAGTACACCGTTGTGGGCCCGCAGACCCGCGAGCAGCGCACTGAGGTCGCCAGAACCGGGGCCGCCATCGATGAGGAGAACGAGACCGGTCTCGTGGTCACCGCCACCAAGCGGGAGGCCCGGGCCATCGCTCGACTGGGCTACCAGGTCGAGCCGTTCTCGCCGGTGACGACGGAGGTGCTCCCTCCGGGATTCGCGGGCTACCACGACTTCGCCGAGATGAACGCGGTGGTCAACCAGGTCGTCGCCGACCATCCGGCGATCGCCCAGAAGCGGGTGATCGGCCAGTCGTTCCAGGGCCGGGACATCGTCGCGGTCCGGATCAGCGACAACGTCGCCACCGAGGAAGGCGAGCCCGAGGTGCTGTTCACCCACTCGCAGCACGCCCGCGAGATCCTCACCGTGGAGATGGCGATCCACCTGATGAACCTGTTCACCGACAACTACGGGTCGGATGCTCACATCACCCAGCTGGTCAACAGCCGGGTCATCTGGATCCTGCCCAACCTCAACCCCGACGGCACCGAGTTCGACAAGACGTCCACCGGCTTCCGGTCATGGCGTAAGAACCGCCAGCCCAACTCGGGGTCCTCGGCCGTCGGCACCGACCTCAACCGCAACTGGGCCTACAACTGGGGTTGCTGCGGCGGCTCGTCCACCAGCCCCTCCAGCGAGACCTACCGCGGCGCCGGACCGGAATCGGCGCCCGAGGTGAGGGTGGTGTCGGACTTCGTGCGGTCCCGGGTCATCGGCGGCCAGCAGCGGATCACCGCCAACATCGACTTCCACACCTTCGGTCAGCTGATCCTGTGGCCCTACGGGTACACCTTCAGCGACACCGCACCCGGCCTGGACGCCACCGACCGGCAGGCCTTCGCCACCCTCGGACAGCAGATGGCCCAGACCAACGGCTACACGCCGGAGCAGGCCAGCGATCTGTACATCACCGACGGGACCATCGACGACTGGCTCTGGGGCGTGCAGCGGATCTTCAGCTACACGTTCGAGATGTTCCCGACGTCGAGCTCGCCCGGCTTCTATCCCGGCGACCAGTTCATCACCCAGGAGACCACCCGCAACACCAACGCGGTGCTACTCCTGCTCGACTACGCCGACTGCATCTACCGGATCATCAACGTGTCCTGCGGCGGGGGCAACCCGCCGACCACGGTGTTCTCGGACAACTTCGAGGCCGCCAACGGCTGGACCACCAACGCCAGCGGCACGGACACCGCCACCACCGGACTGTGGCAGCGAGGTGACCCGGCCGCCACCAGCTCCGGCGGCACCGCATTGCAGCTCGGCACCACGACCAGTGGCACCAATGATCTGGTCACCGCGGCCGCGGCCGGTGCCAGCGCGGGTGAAGGTGACGTGGACGGCGGGGTGACCAGCATCCGGTCCCCGGCCATCACGTTGCCCACGACCGGCACCCTCAGCCTGTCCACCCAGTGGTACCTGGCCCACCTCAACAACGCGACCAACGCGGACTTCTTCCGCGTCAGCGTCGTGTCGGGCACTACGACCACCACGGTGTTCCAGCAGCTCGGGGCGGCCAGCAACCGGGCCGGGGCATGGGGGACGGCGAACGCCAACCTGACCCCGTTCGCCGGTCAGACCATCCGCATCCTCATCGAGGCCGCCGACGCCGCCGGCGGCAGCCTGGTCGAGGCGGGGGTCGACGACCTGAAGATCACCCAACAGACCTAAGCCTCAGCGCGTAGTGGCTCGGCTGTTCGAGCCGGGCCACTACGCGCCGACGAGCTCCACGACCTCGCTGGGGGTGGCCGGACCGTTGTGGATCATCTGGCCATCCCGGAGGGCGACGCAGCGATCGACTCGTTCCACATACGACGGGTCGTGCGTGGCCACCACCACCGCGGCGCCGTCGTTGTGCACTTCCTCGAGCAGCTCCAACAACGCCTCCTTGCCCGAGACGTCGAGGCCGACGAACGGCTCGTCCACGAGCAGGAGGTTGAACGGCCGCACCAGACCGACCGCGATCGAGGTCTTCTGGCGTAGGCCGCGGCTGAAGCGGGCCGGCAGATCGTCGGCCCGGGGCAGCAGTCCGATGCGGTCGAGCAAGGTGTCGAAAGTCTCGGGCGACGCCTCGACCCCATGGAGGGCGGCGATGTAGGCCATGTGCTCCCGCACGCTCAGGTCGTCGTACAACACCGGTTCGTCGGGCAGGAAGCTGACCGCGGCCCGGGCCGGCGAGGTCCCCACCGGCTCACCGATCACCTTGATCGTGCCCTCGGTGAGGTCGAGCAGACCGGCGGCCAGACGCAGGAACGTGGACTTGCCGGACCCGTTGTGACCCACCAGTGCGATCCGTTCGCCCTGCTTGATCGCGAGGTCGAGGGGGGCGAGAGCGACGAGATCGCCGTAGATCTTCGCCGCCCCGGAGGCGCTCAGTGCGTACTTACGTTTCACGGGTGCGGTCCTTCGCTCCGGGCTCTGGTTTCGAGGGTAGGGCCCGCTCGATCGCGGCATGGAGGTCGTCGCGCCATCGGACCCAGCCAACCACCAGGGCGAAGACCGCTACCACCAGGATGGACGCGGTCAGAGCGGCGCCCACCGCGGATGTGTTGTGCTCGGCCGCGCTGCGAGCCGCGAGCAACGGCAGGGTTCCCCCGATGGCCAGGGCGGGCGGCCACGCGGTCCGCATGACCAGGCGCATGCCCGCGGCCTCCGGGGCCACGAGGGCCCAGGCGTCGCCGCCGCCTCCAAGGACCGGATCGCTGAGGACGCTGGTCACCGCACCGGCGACGCCGCCCAACGCGGCGGGGACCACGCACACCGCGGCCACCGCCAACCCGCCGACGCTGGGCTCCAGCGCCAGCGCAACCGCAGCGCCGACGATCGCCACCAGCACCATGACCGCCACCGCGGCCGGGAGATGGCGCACGTGCACCACCCCTCGCTCCACCGGGATCGTCTCGGCCCGGCTGGGATGGTCCACCTCCTGGGCGAGCGGTTCGACGGCGTCGAGTCCGGCGATGAACAGAGCCACGCCCGCCAGCCCCAACAACGGTGTCGTCCCTTCCCAAGCGCCGCGCAGGGCCAGCCCGGCCGAGACAGCCAGGAGCGCCAGCCGACCGACCCGGGCGGCGGGCCAGCGCAGGATGCCGCGCCAGTCGCGCGTCCACACCGGGAGACGTCCGGTTCCCCGCACCGGCAGGCGGAGCCAGGGCCGCAGTCGGGGTAGCTCGATGGCCAGCTGCCTCCGCAGGACGATCACGGTCCGCAGATCCTGCAGGGTGGCGGCGAAGCGGAGCTGGCCCACGAGCGTGGAACGGCGCTCGGCCGCCTCCACGGACAGGTCGCCGACCCGCACGAACCCCACCAGCAGCACCGTCACCGAGACCACGAGGGCGGCGAGGCCCAGCAGCCCGAAGCCTTCCGGCCACATCCCGATCTCGCCCCAGGCGGTCAGCGGCGACAAGTTGACCACGTCCAGCCCGTCGACCAGGGCCAGGGCCACCAGGGCCGCGCCGATCGTGGTGCCGATCCAGGACGGCAGACGCCACGCCGCGGCGCACAGAGCTGCGCCGTACGACACCGTCACCGCGACCGCGGCGTACAACGCGCCACAGGCCGTCCACGCTGCGGCGTTGCCGTCCAGCCGGCGTGCCGTCAGGATCCCGACGACCGCTCCGACCAGGATGGCCACGAACACCAGGAACCGGACTTGGCGCAGGGCCGGACCCCGGACCGCGGTGGTTCGGTCGACCGGCGCCAGCAACACGTGCCGGACCTCGGCCTGCTCCAGGACCAGCGGTCCGCCCCGGCTCCCCGAGCGCAGGCCGATCGCCACCGCGAAGGCCATCGCCAGGCCGAGCCAGCCGGCGCCGTGGGCGGTGACGGAATCGAGCTGTCCCGCGTTCAACGGGGTATCACCGATGGCTCCGGCCAGGGCGTAGATGGCCCCGCCGCCCACCAGCGCGGTCAGATCCGCCCGATAGAGGGCGTCGATGATGTGGACATCGGCCAGCCGCTTGCGCTTGCGCTGCCGGCGCATCTCGGCCAGCGAGAACTCGAGATCGGCATCGGGATCCGCGGTCAACACCGAGCGGCGACGCTACCAGCGGACCCCGTCCGGGCTCCTATGATGCCCCGAGGTAAGGGCAGGCAACCGGGGAGAGTCGCGTGTTCAAGGTGACTTTGAAGGGGCTGCGAGCTCATGCGCGGCGGCTGATCTCGACGCTGCTCGCGGTGTTCTCGGGCATCGCCTTCCTGGCTGGGACGATGATGCTCAGCGACACCATCGGCAAGACGTTCGACGACCTGTTCGCCGACGTCTACCAGGGCACCGACGCGGTGGTGCGGTCTTCGGGCGTGATCGAGGGCAGCTTCGGCAGCGACGACGTCCGCGGCCGGATCGATGCCTCTCTCGTCGACAAGATCAAGGACCTCGACGGCGTGGCCGAGGTCGAGGGCTCGGTGCAGAGCTACGCCCAGATCGTCGGCAAGGACGGCGAGGTGCTGGGCGATCCCACCCAGGGCCCGCCGACCTTCGGCAGCGACTGGCCCGAGTTCCAGGACCTGAACCCGTTCCACCTGGTCGAGGGGGACGCACCCCAGGCCGACGACGAGGTGGTCATCGATCGCCGCAGCGCCGACGACGGCGACATCGCGGTGGGCGACCGAATCCAGGTGCTGACCAAGGACCGGCCGTTCGAGGTCACCGTGTCCGGGATCGCCAAGTTCGGGGACGCCGACAGCCCCGGTGGCGCCAGCTTCGTCATGTTCACCCAGGACGCGGCCGAGCAGCATCTGGCCGAGCCGGGCAAGGTGGACACCATCTCGGGGGCGGCCGAGTCCGGTGTCGACCAGGCCGAGCTGCGAGACCGGATCGCCACGGAGATGCCCGAGGGGGTGGAGGTGCTCACCGGCGCCGAGCTCACCGACGAGACCCAGAGCAACATCGCCGACGCCCTGAAGTTCTTCACCATCTTCCTCGGGGTCTTCGCCGGCGTCGCCCTGGTGGTCAGCGTGTTCAGCATCTACAACACGTTCTCGATCGTCGTGGCCCAACGCACCCGGGAGATGGCCCTGCTGCGAGCGGTCGGAGCCAGCCGCCGCCAGGTGTTGGGCTCGATCTTCGTGGAGGCCACTGTGCTGGGGGTGGTGGCCTCGCTGCTCGGCATCCTCGGCGGCATCGTGATGACCGGCATCCTCAAGTCGCTGCTCAAGGCCTTCGGCGTCGACATCCCCGCCGGCGGTCTGGTGCTCAAGCCCCGAACGATCGTGATCTCGCTGGTCGTCGGGCTCATCGTCACGCTCATCTCGGCCGTCGGCCCAGCGGTGCGGGCCTCCCGCGTCCCGCCGCTAGCCGCCATCCGCGACGTGGCCGTCGACCGGGCCGCCCGCTCTCGGCTGCGGCTGGTGCTCGGGATCGTCGTCGTGCTGCTCGGCATCGGCGCCACGTTCAGCGCCCTGTCCGGCAGTGGATCCAGCGCCCTGTCGGCGGCCGGCGGTGGGGTCGTCCTGGTGCTGATCGGGACGATCATCCTGGGTCCGATCGTGGCCCGTCCGCTCAGCCGAGTGATCGGCGCGCCGTTGCGCCGGGTCCGGGGAGTCACCGGTCATCTGGCCGAGGAGAACTCGGCCCGGAACCCCAAGCGCACGGCCAACGCGGCGGCCGCCCTGCTCATCGGGGTCGGCGTGGTCGGCTTCTTCACCGTGCTGTCGGCCTCGCTCAAGCACTCGATCGAGACCATCCTCGACCGCACGGTGACCGGCGACTTCGTCATCGACTCCGGCAGCTTCGGCGGCAGCACCGGCGGTCTGAGCCCGGAGCTGGCGGCCGACCTCAACGAGCTGCCCGAGGTCGAGGCGGCCAGCGGCCTGCGCTTCGGCCAGGTCGAGATCGACGGCAGCGGCGAGTTCATCACCGCGGTGGATCCGACGACGTTCGATCAGATCGTCAACACCGAGGTCAAGGAGGGTTCGCTCGACAACCTCGGGACCGACGGCATCGCCGTTTTCACTGACAAGGCCGACAGCCACCACCTGAAGGTGGGCGACCCGGTGTCCGTCCGCTTCGCCCAGACTGGCAAGCACACCTTCCGAGTGGCGGCGATCTACGACCGCAGTGAGCTGGTCGGGAACTACCTGCTGAGCACCGACGCCTACGCGGCCAACGTCCCCGACCAGTTCGACAGCCAGGTCTATGTGACCTTGGCCAGCGGGGTGTCCATGGAGGACGGCCGCAAGGCCATCGAGTCGAAGGCCGACGCCTACCCCCAAGCCAAGGTCCAGGACCAGGACGAGTTCAAGAGCAGCCAGGCCGGACAGGTCAACCAGATCCTCGGACTGGTCTACGCCATGCTCGCCTTCGCCGTGCTGATCGCCCTCATGGGCATCGCCAACACGCTGTCGCTGTCCATCCACGAGCGGACCCGTGAGCTCGGGTTGCTGCGGGCGGTCGGAATGAGCCGGTCCCAGCTGCGGTCGTCGGTGCGATGGGAGTCGGTGATCATCGCGGTGTTCGGAACCCTGGGGGGCCTCGGCATCGCCGTGTTCTTCGGGTGGGTGGCGGTGACCGCGGCCGACGAGGAGGCGCTCACCTTCACGTTCCCGGTCGCCAGCCTGCTGGTCATCGTGATCCTGGCCGCCCTCGCCGGCATCCTGGCCGGCCTCCGCCCAGCCCGCCGCGCCGCCAAACTCGACATCCTCAAAGCCATAGCCACCGAGTAGTCGTGGGACCGCGGTCATCAGGGGGGTTCTGTTTCGTTGCGCCTTTCGTGGTGCAATGTTGGTGTGGCTGGTGTTTGGTATGTGACCTTCGACTGTCACCCTGACCGCTACCGCCACTGGTCGCTGACGATCGACGGAGACGTTGCCACCCTCACCCTGGACGTCGATCCGCAGGGGGGCCTGTCGGACGAGTACGAGCTCAAGCTCAACTCCTACGACCTCGCCGTCGACATCGAGCTGAGCGACGCCGTCCTGCGACTGC
The DNA here is from genome assembly GCA_036505485.1 of Acidimicrobiales bacterium. Classification (GTDB taxonomy): domain Bacteria; phylum Actinomycetota; class Acidimicrobiia; order Acidimicrobiales; family VFJN01; genus DASXTK01. The sequence goes on along the minus strand of DASXTK010000420.1, from coordinate 1,452 downwards.
GGTTCGAGCACCCCGAGGTCCACACGGTGGTGGTCACGGGCGGAATGGAGGAGGTGTCGGCCGGAGACCGACGCCATCACGGGGCGGCGGGTGGGGGTCGGGCTGGAGTGTTCTGCTCGGGGGCGAACATCCAGATGCTGGCGGCGGCCACCCACCACCACAAGGTCAACTTCTGCCGGTTCACCAACGAGACCCGCCTGGCCATCGAGGACGCCAGCCAGCTCTCCGGTCAGGTCTGGTTGGCGGCGCTCAACGGCACCGCGGCCGGTGGCGGGTACGAGCTCGCCCTGGCCTGTGACGAGATCGTCCTGGTCGACGATCGGGCGTCGGCCGTCTCACTCCCCGAGCTCCCCTTGCTCGGAGTCCTGCCCGGAACCGGCGGTCTGACCAGGTTGGTGGACAAGCGGGGCGTGCGCCGTGACCGCGCCGACTTCGTGTGCACCCGCAGCGAGGGCATCAAGGGGGAGCAGGCCGTCGACTGGCACCTGGTCGACGCCGCCGTGCCCCGGAGCCGCTTCGCCGACGCCGTCGCTGAGCGAGCCACGGCGCGTGCCGCAGTGTCCGACCGACCGGCCAGTGGCCCCGGCGTGACCCTGACGCCGCTCCACCGGACGATCTCGGATGACGCCATCGAGTACGACCACCTGCACGTCCGCCTCGACCCAGACCTCGGCGCCGCGACCTTCAACCTCGCCGGCCCCGAGGGCCCTCAGCCGTCATCAGCGGACGAGATCCTGGCCCAAGGCGACGGGTTCTGGCCTCTGGCGCTATGCCGCGAGCTCGACGACGCCGTCCTCCACCTGCGGTTCAACCGGCCCAGCCTCGGAACGTGGGTCTTCCGGGCGTCGGGCGATGCCAGCGCCGTCCTCGCGGTCGACGATCTGCTCGGCCGGCACCTCGACCACTGGCTGGTTCGGGAGATCGTCCTGTACTGGACGCGGACGCTGAAGCGGCTCGATGCGTCGGCCCGATCCCTGATCGCACTGGTGGAGCCGGGCACCTGTTACGCAGGAACGCTGGCGGAGCTGGTGCTGACCGCCGATCGCAGCTTCATGCTCGAGTCCAGCGCGGCCAGCCTCACCCTCGCCGAGGCCAACACCGGGTGGTACCCGATGGCCAACGGACTCACCCGGCTGGCGACCCGGTTCTGGGGACAGCCCGGCGACCAGGACCTGGCCGAGGCCCATCTGCGCAAGGAGTTGGACCCCGGAACCGCCCGCGATCTGGGCCTGGTCACGTTCACCCCCGACGACATCGACTGGGACGACGAGGTCCGCCTGGCCCTCGAGGAGCGGGCCAGCTTCTCGCCTGATGCCCTCACCGGGCTCGAGGCCAACCTCCGGTTCGTCGGGCCCGAGACCCTGGAGACGAAGATCTTCGGACGGCTGTCGGCGTGGCAGAACTGGATCTTCCAGCGCCCGAACGCGGTCGGGGAAAAGGGGGCGCTCTCCG
>DASXTK010000419.1:0-25186 GCA_036505485.1 Acidimicrobiales bacterium | reverse complement strand
GACCGCTGTGTATATGGACCGAAAAGTAGCAGAGCTACCACTCTGCGTGAGACCCAAACAATCTCGCCGCTCTTACAGATCGGTGAACGTGGTTCGTGGGGAGGAAACCGATCCCTCCGCGGGACCCGTAGGCCCTGGACCTACACATTTCAGCGGAGGTTGATCGATGCGTGTAACCGTGACCACGTTGTTGCTCACCCTGGCGACCGGCCTGGTTCTGTCGCTTCCGGTGGCCCACATCATCGCCGGGGTTGTCGTCACCGGGGCTGACTGAGGAGGTAGCTCTGGAAGCGTTCCATGGCCGCGGTGACACCGGCACGATCGCCGGTGGCTAGGAGGTCGAGCAACAGACCTCGAGCGACCGCCAGGGCGAGCCGGGCGTCGGCGCTGGCGGTCGCCGCGGGGCGGCCGGCGGCCACGAGCAGCTCGCATAGCGGGCGGATCCAGTCATCCACGATGCCGTCCAACAGCGACGCCGCCCACGGCCGACCCTGGAGCGCCTGGCCGTAGAGCTCGAAGAACAGCCTCTCGTGGCGGTCGAGAGATGGATCGGTGAGGCGTTCCCAGAACCTGCGACCGGCCTCCTCCAGCGAGACGTCGGAGGTCGCTTGGAGCTCGGCGAGCGCCGCTCGTTGCCGGGCCTCGACGGCCCGGACGACCTCGACGAGCAGCCCTTCCTTGGAGCCGAAGTGGTGGATCAGCATCCGGTGGCTGGTCCCCACCGCGGCGGCCAGCTCGCGCAGGCTGAGACCGGTGACGCCGTGTCCGGCGACGTGGTCGACCGCGGCGGCGAGCAGCCGCGCCCGAGGACTGGTGTCAGCGGGCTGGTCGTCTTGCGGTGACATGTACCAAATGGTACATCTGGAGCATGGAACACGCCGTCACGAGAACGATCAACGCGTCGCCAGAGCAGGTGTGGGCGATTCTGGGAGACGTGGAGCGATGGCCCGAGTGGACTGCCTCTATCACGTCGGTCGAGCCGTTGGACTCCTCCGAGCTCGGCGCCGGCAGTCGGGCCCGCGTGAAGCAGCCCGGGTTCCCGGCCGCCACCTGGACGGTCGACGACTGGACGCCGGGCAAGAACTTCACGTGGACGGCCCGCAGCGGAGGGGTCACGACTGTCGCCGCCCACGAACTTGCCCCAGGTCCCGATGGCTCGACCGCCCTGACGCTGCGGCTCCGGCAGTCCGGTCCGTTGGCCGGCGTGGTCGGGCTGCTCTTCGGCGCCAAGACCCGCCGCTACGTAGGGATGGAGGCGGACGGCCTCAAGTAGCGGAGCGAGGCGCCGACACCGTCCTAGCCCTCAGCCAGACTGGCGGGATGAGGCTGGTCGACTGGGCGCTGCGTGACCGCCGGACCGGCCGCATCGTCATCGCCCAGTGGCCGAACCCCGCGCTCGTCGTGTGGTTCGTCGCCAGCACGGCCCGGGGGTTGCTCGATCTCGGCGGCGGCTGGGCCACAGCCTTGCGGGTCGCCGCCACCCTCGCCCTCGGCTGGTGGGCCGTCGACGAGATCGTCCGGGGCGTGAACCCGTGGCGCCGGCTGCTGGGAGCCGTCGTGCTCGCCAGCCTGGTGGTTTCGCTGCTCCGCTAGGGCCGCTCGCGTTGTCGGCGGAGGGACGTGACCAGGGTGCTGAGCAGGGCGAGGACCGCGATGCCGACGCAGCCGACTCCGCCGGCTTGAAGGATCCGACCGCTGTCGGTCTCGATCCGGGAACTGGCGCCGATGATGAGCAACCCCCCGATCACCCCCACGGCCGCCGCAGCGATCGTGCCGACGACCTGGGCCACGACCACGTCGACGAAGCGTCGGTCCCGATCGGAACGGAACAGGCGCACGCCGAGCTCCATCTCGTTGCGCTCGGCCGATTCGACGATGCGAAGCAGGCGTCGGGGCAAGGTCGTGAGCGTGGGCAGCATGGCCGGTAGCGCGGCCTCGAGCTCCTGCCGAGGGGATCGTTCCGCCGGCGACCACAGCGGGTTCATGAGGTCCTGCCCATAGGCCTTGGTCTCCCCGAGCAGGTCGAAGTCCGGGGCCAGCAGCTCCAACGTCGACTGGATCGACGCCAAGGCCCGAAGCGCGCCGGCCACGACCGGCTCGAGCGCGAGGCCGAACTCCCGCGTCAGCTCCATCAGCGCGGTGACGAACTCACTGCCCGGCGTGGCGCCCGGACCCAGTTGGTTGACCAACACGTTGCCCAGGGCCCGTTCCAGCAGGGTCTCGTCGATGTCCCGGCTGGCCGTGGTCATGGACCGCAGCGCATCTCGCAACGCGGCCGCATCCTGCGCCGCGATCGCGGCGAGGGCGGTCTGCAGGGCCATGCGTTGGGTGGGGGTGAGCCGGCCGACGGCGCCGCAGTCGATGAGCGCGATGCGTCCGTCCTCGGTGAGGTAGAGGTTGCCGGGGTGGGGGTCGGCGTGGAAGGTGCCGACCACCAGGATCTGGTCGAGCAGGCAGCGCAGCAGCGCCCGCGCCAGCTCGTAGCGCTCCGCTTCGGGAAGTCCGGGCGCGGCCTCGGTGAGCGGGGCGCCGTCGATCCAATCCATCACCAGCACCCGGGTCCGGGACAGCTCGGCCACCGGGCGGGGGACGACGAACCGGGGGTGGTTCCGCACCGCTTCCGATACGGCCAGCAAGTTGCGGGCCTCGGTCTGGAAGTCGAGCTCGTCCATGACGCTGTCGGCGAAGCCCTCGGTGGCATCGGACAGCCGCAGCTCGAACGCCCATTGGGTCCGGCGTTCGAGCCGGTCGGCCAGCCGGAGGAGGATGTCCAGGTCGAGGCGGATGCCCCGAGCCACATCCGGCCGCTGGACCTTCACCGCCACCCGCCGTCCGTCCGCCAGCTCGGCCCGGTGCACCTGGGCGATCGACGCCGCCGCCACCGGCTCGGCGTTGAACCGGGCGAAGAGGTCGTCCACTTCGGGTCCCAGCTCGTCGACCATCACCTGGTGGATCAGCGGCTGGGCCACCGGTGCGGCTCGCTGCTGGAGATCCTCCAGCTCCTCGGCGATCTCGTTGGAGACCAGGTCCGGTCGGGTCGACAGGAACTGCCCGAGCTTGACGTAGACGCCCCCGGCCCGTTGGAGCGCGCCCCGCAGGGCCCGCCCGGTTGTCGCTCCCCGAGGTTCGCTGGACCGTCGCCGGCCGAAGCGATTGAGCCCGAACCTGGTGGCGATGAGGCCGATCTCGGTGGCGCGGCGGCCCCGAGCCAGGCTGTCGCGCACCGCTTGGAGCGGATTGGCGCTGCCCCGGCGGACCGGATCGGACCGGGAGCTCGACACCAGCTCGAACAGGCCGGCCCAGGCCAACATGGCCACGATCCCGGCGGCGATCACCCACAGGATCGGGGGCTCGCCGTCCTCCCGCAGCCGGGACAACGTGATCCCGACCGTGGCCAGGCCGAGCCAGGCGACCAGGATGGCCCGCCACCATCCGAGCCGGACTCCGAGAACCCGGACGCCGGTGAGGGCCACCAGCAGCAGCGTCGGAAAGAAGGCGAGCCGCATTGGTGAGACATGTTGCCCTCCCCCACCTCCCAGGTGGGGACAGGCTCAGGTGAGCAGGAGGGCGATGCCGGCGGCGAGACCGAGGACCACGACGATGCGGCGCAGTTGGTCGACGGGCACCCGGTCGGCGAGGCGGGCGCCGACCAGGCCGCCGATCAATGCGGCGGGGGCTCCCGCGGCCACCGCCCACCAGGCCACCGGACCGAACCCGATGAAGGCGACCAGCGCCACGGTGTTGACGAGCAGCGACAGGACGGCCTTCATGGCGTTCAGGCCGCGGAGCCCGGAGCCGACGAAGGCGTTGAGCACGGCCAGCAGGATCACCCCGAGTCCGCCCCCGAAGTACGCCCCGTAGACCCCGGCGATGGCGACACCGCCGAGCGCCGCAGGTGTCCCGCCGGCATGGCGGCTGTTGCGCAAGCGGTCGAGCCAGGGCTCGGGTATGGCCAGCAGCAACGCCGCCAGGATCACGAGGAACGGCACGATCGCCTCGAAGGTGTCCGGGTTGCCGGTGAGCAGCAGAACCGTGCCGCAGACCGCCCCGAGCCCGGCGGCCAGGGCATAGGCCGGCAGCCGGGCGTCAGCCTCGGCGACCCGGCGGCGCAGGGCGGCGGCCCCGCTGGCGTAACCCGGCCACAGGGCCAGCGTGTTGGACACGTTGGCGGTGACCGGTCCGAGGCCCACCGCCACCATGGTCGGGTAGGACAACAACGACCCGCCCCCGGCCAGCGCGTTCACCGCACCGGCGAGAAGACAGGCCCCCGCCACAGCCGCCACGTCGGTCGCCGAGGTTGCCGCCATCAGCAACCCCGCGGTCATGTCGGGTGGTCCATCGCCTGCCCGGCGGCCAGGGCCGTGGCGTCGCCGTTCGGTGCGGCGACCAAGGCGAGGCCAAGCGGGGGCGCACCCGCCGGACGCAGCGGGACCACGACTACGGGAGCACCGGCCAGGCCGGCCGGCGACGTCAACGCCAGGGTGAGGGGCCGTCCCTGCGCCTTGGCCTCCAGGTCGATGTCGAGGGATGGCGCCGGACTCCTCGCGGCAGGCTGAGCGATGATCCAGCCCCCGGCGGTCGCCGCCAGCAACGCCGCCCGTACCGCCCGTCGGACCGTGTTGGCCGCCGCCTCCTCGGCCGCCGTGACCTGAGCGGCGGCCGCGAATCGCCCCGCGATCCCCGGCCCGAGGTCCAGCTCTCCGGTGCTGACCAGCTCGCCGTGACAACGCCACGCCTCTCCGCCCTGCAGGGTCCGGAACCCGTCACGCGCCACGCCTGGGTCAACCGGCAACACCTCCCGCTGGACCAGCGGAACCTCCAGCGTGCGCGCCAACCGCTCGGCCCCGGCCAGGACGTGGGCAGCGACGACGGCATCAACGAGCTCGAGCAGGTCGGTGGCCACGATGACACCGGCCACGGCGGGCGCCGGGGACAGGCCATCAGCAAGAACGTCAGCAGCGATAGCGAGAAGCCCCGAGGCATCCCCGGCCGCGAACAATCCAACGGTGTCGAACGACGGCGCTAGCGGAAACACGCCGTCGACAGGCACCAACCCATGGGTCGGACGCCAGGCCGACAGCCGGCAGTACGAGGCTGGCACCCGGATCGAGCCGCCGGTATCGGTCCCCAACGCCAGATCGACCACCCCCGCCGCCACTGCGGCCGCCGAGCCCGCCGACGATCCCCCGGTCTCGTGACCGGGATAGGCCGAGTTGACCGGCGCACCCAGGTGCACGTTGGTCCCGGACAGCGACCACGCCAGCTCGTCGGTGACCGTTCGCCCGACGACGGTCGCGCCCGCGGCGACCAGGCGCGCCACGGTCGGGGCCGTCGTCGGGGCCGGCCCGCGCAGCGACGCCACCACCGGGTTGCCGGCGCCGGTGACACGTCCGGCCACGTCGATGACGTCTTTGACGGCGAGCGTGCGTCCCCGCAACGGGCCGTCGGCCGCTCCGGCCACGAGCAGGCCCGGACCGTCGACGAACGCACCGTGCGGATCGGTCGGCCGGTGCCACGTCCCAGATGTTGAGTCGGTCAAGGGGCCAGCTTTGCCGACCGACGGCCTCCGTCGACCACCCGGCTCACATGCAGGTTGGCGGCGCCGCTGCGGAACGCCTCGTCGAGGGCCTCGTGGAGTCCAGGCACGACCCAATTCTGCTCGTCCTCCCCACGCGGCCCGCGCCATCCCACCGCCACCCTGGGCGAAGCCCCATTCGAACCCCATGCCGAAACTGAGACAGAAAAGCCGCTATATGCGGCGGAACTGTCTCAATTTCGGCAAGCGACCACGGTGGGCGGTCAAGGGACGGCCGGAGGCCGAGTAATGGCACGCCGAGCAGCGGCGTGCCGGCGGCCCTTGACGGCACACCTCGCAAGGGACCGCCAGCCCACAATGGACTCGGCCAGCCCCGGAGGGGCTGGCCTTCGAGCCTCATTGCCCTAGACAGGACACCGCCGGATGCAAGGGGACGACCCACTCCCGCAGCGGCTTGCCGCTCCCGCCGCCCTAGCCCCGCAGGTCGAAGCGGTACACGTTGGTCTCGCGGGGGGTGAAGCCCATCTTCACGTAGAGGTTGTTGGCGGCGTCGCGGGAGGGGCGGGAGGTGAGCTCCACCGTGACGCAGCCGAGGTCGCGGGCCCGGTCCAGCATGGCCTGGGTCAGGGTCTCGGCCACGCCGGTGCGCCGGGCCGTCTCGTCCACGACCACGTCCTCGATCCAGGCTCGTAGCCCGGTCGGGATCCGGAACGCCGCCAGCGTGGACATCCCCACGATCTTGCCCTCGTCGGACAGGGCGATGAACAGATCGGTGGCCGGCGAGCCGACGATGTCGCCCAGCTCGACCTCGCTGGGCGGCGGGTTGGACTGCGAGAGCTGCGGCACCAGCCGCTCGACGGCATCAACGATGGCGGGAGTCAGCGTGGTGGCGATCTCGACTTTCACCCGCCGCACGCTACTTGGAGTAGCGGCAGATCGGATGACCTGTTATCAGGGATCTGGCACCGGTTGCGGGGGTGGTGGACCCACATAGCGGGCCGACGGACGGATGATCCGGTTGTCCGCCGCCTGCTCCAACAGGTTGGCGCACCAGCCGATCACCCGGCTGGACCCGAACGTGGGCGTGAACAGGTCCCGGGGCAGCCCGCAGTGGTCCATCACCACGCCGGCGTAGAACTCCACGTTGGTGTAGAGGTTCCGTCCGGGCTTGAGCTCGGCCAGCACCTCGACGACCGTCCGCTCCACCTCCTTGGCGAACTCGACCTTGGCGGCGTTGATCCGCTCGGCCACGCTGCGCAGGAACACGGAACGGGGATCGTCGGTGACGTACACCGGGTGGCCGAAGCCCATGATCCGCTCACCCCGGGTCACCGCGTCGACCAGGTACGGCCGGGCGTTGTCCACCGTGCCGATGGCGTCGAGCAGGTCGAGCGCCCGTGACGGCGCACCGCCGTGCAGCGGACCGGACAGGGCCGCGATCGCAGCGGCCACCGATCCGGCCACGTCAGCGCCGGTGGAGACCACCACCCGGGCGGTGAAGGTGGAGGCGTTGAAGCCGTGATCGATGGTGGTGATCTGGTACTGCTCGACGGCCCGGGCCAGCTCGGGGTCGGGCTCGGTGCCGTGCAGCATCCACAGGTAGTTGCCCCCGTAGCCCAGCTCGGGATGGGGCTCGATCGGCTCCTGACCGTGACGCAGCCGGTGCAGAGCCATGATCAGCGTCGGCACCACTGCCCCGATGCGCAGGGCGTTGGCCCGACGCTCCTCCGCCGACAGGTCGTAGGTGGCGCGGAAGCCTTCGGCGTGCCCGACCAGCGAGACCACGGTACGCAGCTGGTCCATAGGCGATCCGCCCGACAGCGCCACCGCCGGGAGCAGGGCCTGGACCGCGGGAGGCGCGGCCCGCAGCGGCGCCAGCTCGGCCTGGAACTGGACCCGCTCGGCCGGCGACGGCAGGTGGCCCTCGAACAGCAGGAACCACACGTCCTCGAACGACCGCTTCTCCGCCAGCTCGACCGCTGAGTACTCGCGGTAGTGGTAGAAGCCCTCCTGGCCCCGGACATCACCGACCTCGGTCTCGGCCGCGATCACCCCCTTCAACCCCCGGGGCACCTCGATCTGCCCCGGCTGCATCACCGGCTGGATCGACGACACCCGCATGAGGTCCCGCATCGAGACCACGCCCACGATCCGCTGGTTCTCGACCACCGGGATGTGGCGGTAGCCGTGATCCGACAGGCTCACGAAGGCTTCGTGGACGCTGACCGACGGATCGACGCAGTCGGGGTCGGCGGTCATCCACTCGGCCACCTTGGTTCCCGCTGCTCCCGCCCCGGCCGCGGCCAGCCGGACGATGTCCCGTTCGGTCAGGATCCCGATCGGGCGGTCGCCGTCGACCACGACGACCGAGCCGACCTTGTGCTCGTCCATCCGGTGGGCAGCCTCGGCCACCGTCTCATCAGGCAAGGCGGTCACCGCTGGCGAGCTCATCACCTCGGCGACCGTGCGTACGACGACGTTTGTGTTCCCCACATCGGCCAGTCTGCCGCCCGGCCTCCCGGCTTCCACGGAGCGAAGTGCTCTTACGGCGGCCTTACCATGGGGTCGTGGACCACATCCGGTGGACGAACCGTCCAGCGCTGCACGACCCCGTTCTCATCGCGGCGTTCGCAGGTTGGAACGACGCGGGCGACGCCGCCACCGGAGCGGTCCGCTACCTCGCCGACCACCACGACGCCGAGCTGTTCGCCCACGTCGAGGCCGAGGAGTTCTTCGACTTCACCGCCACCCGGCCCCACGTCTCGCTGGACGACGACGGCACCCGCAGCATCGCCTGGCCAACCACCGAGCTGCACGCCGCCACCCTGCCCGGCGGCAAGGATGTGGTCCTGGTCATCGGCACCGAACCGCACCTGCGCTGGCAGACCTTCTGCGCCCAGGTCATCGAGGTGGCCAAGGCCGTGGGCTGCAAGCAGCTGGTGACGCTGGGCGCCCTGGTGGCCGAGGTCCCGCACAGCCGGCCGGTCCGGGTGGTGGGAACCGCCACGGACCCGGTGCAGCAGAGCGAGCTGGACCTCCAACCCTCGACCTACGAGGGACCGACCGGGATCGTCGGCGTGCTCACCAGCGCCTGCAGCGAGGCCGGGCTGCCGGTGGTGTCCCTGTGGGCCGCAGTTCCGACGTACGTCCCGACGGCACCGTCACCCAAGGCGGCGCTGGCCCTGGTGGAACGCACCGCCCAGGTGCTGGGCATCTGGCTGCCCACCACCGATCTGGAGATCGCGTCGGCGTCCTACGAGCGCCAGGTCAGCGATCTGGTGGCGGAGGACGAGGAGACCGCGGACTACGTCCGCAACCTCGAGACCAACCACGACGACGATGATGCTCTGCCCGGCCGGTCGTTGGTCGAGGAGGTCGAGCGCTACTTACGCGGTGGCGGCGATTAGCGACTAGACAACCGTCCAATGGGGGGCACGGACACGGACACGGATCTGCCGCCAGCACCGGAGGAGTCGGAGTCTCGGGGATTGCCGAGGCTGCTGCGCGAGCCGATGTGGGTCCTCGGTCTCGTGGTCCTGGTCGACGAGATGGACAAGAGCATCGTCCGGGGCATGATCGACCCGCTGCAGGACCACTTCGGGGTGGGCGACGTCGCCATCGGCGTCCTCCTGTCGCTGCAGCTGCTGTTCAACGGGATCATCACCGTCCCCGCCGGCTACCTGGCCGACCGCTGGAACCGGACGCGGGCCATGGGCAAGACGGTGGTGGCCTGGTCGACGGTCACCGCGGCCGGCGCCGGATCGGTCACGTTCGGCATGCTGGTCGGCCTCCGCTCCCTGCTCGGTTTCGGTCAGGCGGTGAGCGAGCCGTCGGCGGCCAGTCTGATCGGCGACTACTACCCGCCCGATCGCCGGGGCAAGGCGTTCTCCATCCAGATGATGATGCTGTTCGTCGGCACCGGCCTGGGCATCGGCCTGGGCGGCGGGTTGTCCCAAGCCTTCGGCTGGCGGGTGGCGCTGCTGATCGTAGGGATCCCGGGCCTGTTGGTGGCCTGGCTCGTGTTCAAGCTGCGCGAGCCCAAGCGGGGCAGCGCCGACCTGATGGCCGCTATAGGTGGTGGCGAGATCGAGCTCGTCGACGATGGGGCCGGGTCCACCAACCTGTTCGAGCACGGGTTCAGACAGTTCCTGCGGGACATGGCCAGCGGCCTGGCCGCGGACATGCGGACCATCATGCGCATCCGCACCATGCGCTATGCCCTGGTCGGTGTGGCCGCACTGCTGTTCACGGTGACGGCGATCTCGTCGTGGATGGCCCAGTACTACCTACGTCACCTCCACCTGGCCGAGGGCACGGGGGAGGCCGCGTTCGGGCTGTTGGCCATCCTCGGTGGCATCCCTGGGATCCTGGTGGGCGGCCGGGTGGCGGACCGCTGGGCCCCGAAGCTGACCGGCGGGCGCCTGGCGCTGCCGGCCATCTTCCTGTTCATCGGAACCACGTTCTTCACCGTGTCGTACTTCATCCGGCCGGCGGAGTACTCGTTGGTGGCGTTCAGTGCGACCTACGGGCTCCAGCTGATCGGGATGTTCATCATCTCCATGGCGATCCCGGGTCTGCGGGCCGGGCTCACCGACGCCTTGCCCGCCCACCTCCGGGGCACCGGATTCGGGGCGTTCAACCTGGTGGCGGTTGTGGCCGGCCAGGCCGCAGCCCCGTTCGTCGTGTCCACCATCTCCAACGCCTACGACAGGAACCTCCGGGTGGCGTTCCTGGTCATCACCCCGCTGACCTACCTGGGTGCGGCCCTGCTCTTCCGAGCCCGCAAGTTCCTCGACGAGGACATGCAGAAGATCATGATGGCCGTCCTGACCGCCCTCCAAGAAGAAAAAGACCGCCAAACCGTTGAGAACTGATCGCTCGTTTGCGGGCGTATGGTCAGGTCATGAGCGATAGGCGGACGCGGTTGGTTCTGACGGACATCAGTTCTCGGGCTTGGGAGCATCCGGCTGATCGGGGGGCGTTGACCGCGCTACGGCAGCTGCGCGGGTACGACTACTTCCTGCGCAAGCTGGCTGGGCTGTGGCGGGAACGGGCGTTCCGGCTTGTGTTCCTCGGCACCGCGGTGCGGGTCGACCATCATCAGCACGCCCGGGTCCACCGGCTGCTGATGGAGGCGGCGACGTCGCTCGACGTGCGGAACCTACCGGAGGCCTACGTCTTCGCGGACCCGGTCCCCCAGGCTGCGACCCTCGGCATCGACAAGCCGTTCATCCTCGTAAGCAGCGGCTTGGTCCGGCTGTTCGACGACGACGAGCTGCGCTTCGTGCTCGGCCACGAGCTGGGCCACGCCGTGTCCGGCCACGCCCTCTACACGACGATGCTGCGCCAGCTGCTCAAGATCTCGAACGTCCTGGCGTGGATTCCCTTCGGGGCGCTGGGGCTGCGAGCGGTCATCGCGGCCCTCTACGAGTGGTCCCGCAAGGCCGAGCTGTCCGGCGATCGGGCCGGACTCCTGGCCGGTCAGGACCCCGCCGCCGCGCTCCGGGCCCACATGAAGTTCGCGGGTGGCGGCCATCTCGACGACCTGGACATCGCCGCCTTCCGGGCCCAGGGCGAGGAGTACCTCAACTCTCCTGATGTCCGTGACAGCGTGCTCAAACTGCTGTTGCTGGAGGCCCAGACCCACCCGTTCGCGGTGTCCCGGGCGGCCGAGCTGCAGCGTTGGGTCGACGAGGGCGCCTACACCCGGATCCTCGGCGGCGACTATCCCCGCCGGGAGGACGATGGCAACGCCAAGCCCGGCGACGACGTCCGCGCCGCCGCCTCCCACTACCGCGACGCGTTCGCGCGGTCCCAGGACCCGTTGATCCAGACGCTCAAGGACGTCGGCGGCGGCATCACCGGGGCCAAGGACTGGGTCACCGGCTGGATCCGGGGAACCGGAGCGACCGGCACCGACGACGCCACGCCGTAGTCCTGGCTCATGCCAGGCGGGTGAGGATCAGACCGGCGAAGGCGTTGGATCCACCCACGAACCACCAGCCCAGATGGGTCCCGCAGCCGCCGCAGTGGGCGAAGCGCCAGGCGTAGCCCGGGAACCAGGTGTGGGCGTGGGTGGCCGATCCCACCACCGCGGCGCCCGGCGCGTCGGCGAAGCAGCCCAGCCGGAACGACCAGCCCGCGGGGTTGCGGAAGGTGTGGGCGTGGGCGCCGGAGACCTGGATGGCGAACCGGCCGGCAGTGACCCCGTGCTGGCAACGGCGACAGCGGATCGTGTCGTCGGTCTGGTCCTGAACCTCGACGGAGAGGTCCGGCTCGACCACCGGCAGTGTCTCCTCCGGCGCCCCTGACCCGACCATGTTGCCGACGGTAGCGACTGCGCCGCACACCGGAGGGGTAGCACCCCAGGGCCACTACCCTGAGGAGCCTCATGCCTGCTGCCCCGCCGACCCTGCTGACGCCATCCATCACGACGTCTACAACTCGGTCGACCACCCGGACGGCGGCGATCATCCCGGCGTGGAACGAGGCGTCGACGGTCGGTGCGGTGGTCTATGCCGCGCTGGACGCGAGGCTGGTCGACGAGGTGATCGTGGTCGACAACGCGTCCACCGACGGCACCGGCGCAGTGGCCCTGGCCCACGGCGCCCGGGTGGTCCACGAACCCATCGCCGGCAAGGGCCAGGCCATGCAGACCGGGGTCGCGGCCACCGACGCCGAGGTCATCGTCTTCCTCGACGCCGACCTGGTGGGTCTCCAGTCGGACCAGGTGGACGAGATGGTGCGCGCCGTGCTCGACGGCGAGGCCCACATGGCGTGCGGACTGTTCGACCGAGGACCTGTCGCCAACCCCATCTTCCTCGAGGGGCTCCCGGTGCTCACCGGGCAGCGGGCCCTCCGGCGCGAGCTGTTCGACCAGCTGGCCGACGACGACATCCGCGGCTACCGGGTCGAGGCGGCGCTCAACAGCCTGGTGGCCCGGCACGACCTCGTCCGGGTCGACCGGGTGCTGCCGGGTCTGTGGCACCGCACCAAGGAGGAGAAGCTGGCCAATCCCCTGGTCGGGTTCGCGACCAAGGTGGCCATGCTGTCCAGCGCCTGCTGGAGCTACCTACGCTTCGCCTTCACCCGCAAAGCCACCCCCCAAGAGCTGACGGTCTAGCTCCAGGGGCGGTCGCGGGGTTCGTCGTAGAGTACGTCCAGCTCCTCGCCGCGGATGGCCCGGAAGGCCTGCTTGCCCCACTGATCGATGCCGGCGAGCGGTCGGGGCAGATCATCCTCGCTGAACCAGCCCACGGCGCGGGTCTCCAGGGGGTGGGCCTTCAGCTCGCCGCCCAACGCCCGGCACAGGAACACCAGGCTGTACAGCGGAACGGTGGTGAACCCCAGCCGCAACCCGTCGAGCAGGGCGATGAGTCGCAGCGGCTCGCACAGGATGCCGGTCTCCTCCCGCACCTCCTTCACCGCGATCTCGCTGGCGGAATAGCCCACGTCGGCCCAACCGGTCGGATACAGCCAGATGCCCGAGTCGGCTCGCTGGACCAACAGGATCTCGCCCTCGTCGTTGTAGACCACCGCGCCGACCGCGACCTTGGGCGTGACGTAGCCGGCCACGCCCCGGCCGACGCCCTTCATCCACTCGTCGACGTAGTGCTCGGCGTCGAACTCCTCCCCGACCTCGGCCGCGGCCCGGATGTCGCCGGCGACCGCCAGCACCTCCTCGAACCGCTCGCGCTCGTAAAGGCTCTGGGTGAAACCGAGGCCGGTGCGCGCGATCGCCGACAGGGCCTCGGACCACCGGATCAGGTCCTGACGAGTGGGCGGATGCCGATCGGACACGCCCGGGGACCCTATCTGCTCCTTCTGGGAGCGCTCAGCACGCCCGATGGGAGGACGTTCAGCCGGCCGTCACGATGAACGTTCTGGAGGCGTACGGGCAGAACGTCTGGAAGCCCTCCGAGCTCTCCCCGTCGCCCACCACTCGGACCTCATAGTCGCCGGGCTCAAGGTCGGCAGGGAATTGATCGGCCCCGTGGCCAAACGTGATGGACCACATTCCTGAGTCCGGGACCACCATCAGGGAAGCGCCAACGACCTCTTCTTCGCCGCGGAAGATCCGGACAACGATCGGCGCCGGACCACGTGCCCATGCGGGGCGGGGGCAGGGCGTGACCGCGCTGATCGTCACCGGGTGTCCCCACGAGGGGGAGCTCGGGCTCACGCTGAACTCGTAGGACGGCTCGGGCGGTCTGTCCGGAACGGTCGTGGCAGGCGTCGTGCTCGGCGGTGTGCCGGCTCCGTGGGACACCACCTGGCTCCCGGTGGTGTCCTGCGCCGGCTCCGAGTCGGAGCTCGGGCCTGGTGGCGTCGAGATGTCGGTCCCCGGCGGCGTTGAGGTCTCGGTGGTCGACGGCGACTCCTCCGTTGTCGTGGTGGTGTCGTCCACGGTGTCGATCGTCGAGCCTCCCTCCCGAGGGGAGAGGATCTGAAGGCAGCCGATAAGGACGGCGCCTGCGGCGACGCTCGCCCAGATCGGGCGACGCAAGCGCCGACGCCATGAGCTGTGGACTTCGATTCGGCGCTGGATCGCCTCCCAGCCATCCTCGACCGGATCCTCGTGCGCGAGCGCGTCCAGACGGCGACGCAGGCCAGCTCGATCGTCGAGTTTCATAGGTCGACCACCTCCCGCAATGCCGCGTGTGCATGGTGCAGCGTCGACTTCACGGTTCCGGTCGAGACGCCAAGGACCTCGGCGATGTCCGCCAAGGGGAGATCCGCGTAGTACCGCAGAACGACGACAGCACGCTGTCTGGGAGGGAGGAGCTTCAGCGCACTCCGCGTTTCGTCGACCTCGTCGAGCGCGACCTCGCGGTGGGTCGTCAGATGGCGCAGGCGCTCGACGACCCACGGGCGGGGCCACGACCATCTTCACGCTGGCTCGCTCCACGTGCCTCCCGCCGAGCTCATCTCGGTCCCCAGTTAGATGACGCCACAGACCTGCGAAAGGTTGGGTCGAGACCTGACCGATCGCACAGCCCAACCTTTCGGGGGCCTCAGGCGTCGGTCAACTCGGGACGTCAGTGATGACGCTAACGGAGGACAGGAGGAGCAAAAATGCTCGGAGGACGGTTCGGTACCGCGGACGCGGACATGAAGCGAGGATTACGTGTAGGCGCTGTCGCCCTCGCCTTGGCCGCTTCCGGCATGCTGTCGGTCGCCGCGCCAGGCGGGACGAGCGAAGCCACAGCTGGGACCGCCGCGGTCGAGCTGGACTGTTCGATATTGGAAGTGCGCGCCCTGCTGGGTATCGACCTCACCGGCATGGACGACGACGCTGTCCGGGCTCATGTGGGGAAGGTCCTGCGGCTTGCGGGTCCGAGGTTGACTCTCGCCGCGAATGCAGCCCTGGACGGCTCCATCCAGGACGCGCGCACATTCCTGGAGTCAGGCTGGACAGCACCCTACGCACACGACCTTCGAACCCGGGTAGCGGTCATCATGGAGACCGCCAGCCCGGAGGTGCGAGCAGAGGCGAACGCTGCCCTGGATGCCGACACCGTCGAGGCGCTCGAGCAGTTCCTCGCCAAGGAGCAGTGCAAGCCCCGAGATCCATCGGTCACGACAACAACCTCCACGACGACGACACCGTCGCAACCGGGCACCGGCGCTACGCCGCCCCCGGCCACGCCCGTTCGACGAACGCCGACCTTCACGGGTTGACCGGCAGAACGGTGGTTCAGCCCTCGTCCAAGGCGTGGAGGACGGCGCGCTCGATCTCCGACAACGTCGCCGCGTCGGTGATCTTGGCTCCTGTGGCGTCGCGCAGGTAGAAGCTGTCGACCACGGTCGGCCCCAGGGTCTGCACCTTGGCGCTGACGATGTCGAGGTCGAGGTCGGCGAAAGCGCGGGTGATGCCGTAGAGGACCCCGACGGCATCGTGGGCGTGCACCTCGATGACCGTGGCATCGGCCGAGGCCGCCAAGTCGAAGCGGACCTCGGTCTCGCCCCGATCCGCGGCCAGCGGCCTGCGAGACGCATACCGACGGGCCCGTTCCGCCAACCGGGCCCGCAGCGCCAGTCGACCGGCCAGAGCCAGCTCCAGGTCCTGCACGACCGCCGGCTTCGAGAAGGCCGGGCCTCGGCGCGGGCCGGGGATGGATTGCTCGACCCGGAACACCTCCAGCGCCATCCGCCCTTGGGTCGTCGCCGCGGCGTCGAGCACGTCCAGACCATGCAGGGCCAACACCCCGGCCACCCGGTTGAACAGCCCGTGGCGGTCGGCGCAGACGACGGTCAGCTGCGGCCCGTCGTAGAGGATGCTCTCCTCCCCCGCGGCCAGCAGCACCCGCTGCTCGGTGGTGGGGAACGGCTCGGCCACCTCGTGGGACTGTCCGCCGCCGAGCACGTGATCGACCCGGGTCACCAGCGCCCGCACCAGGTCGGCCTTCCATTCGCTCCACGCTGCGGGACCGGTGGCCAGCCCGTCGGCTTCGGTGAGGGCCGCGAGCAGCTCCAGCACCTGGGCCGATCCCACCGCGGTGGCCACGGAATCGATGGTCGTGGGGTCGTCGAGGTCGCGCCGGGTAGCCACATCGGGCAGCAGCAGGTGGTGGCGGCACAGAGCCACGAGAACGTCGACGTCGTCGGCACCGAACCCCAGCCGCGGCCCGATGGTCGCCAGCAGCGTCACCCCGTTGTCGGTGTGGTCGCCCAGCATCCCCTTGCCGATGTCGTGGAACAAGGCCCCCAAGACCAGGAGATCGGGCCGCGACACCCGGCCGGCCAGACCTGCGGCCTGCACCGCGGCCTCCCACAGGTGGCGGTCGACGGTGAAGCGGTGGTAGGCGTTGCGCTGGGGCTTGGCTCGCACCGCGGGCCACTCCGGCACGTAGCGCTCCCACAAACCCAGCTGATCCAGGGCCTCCAGCAGCGGGATCGCGGGCGGTCCGGCCAGGAGCAGCTCGACGAACGCGTCCCGCACCGCGTCCGGCCATGGGGTGGGCAGCGGCGGCCGGGCCTCGGCCAGCCGGGCCAACGACGCCCGCTGGATGCGGGTCTCGTGGGCGGCAGCCGCAGCCGCGGCTTTCAGGGGCAGCGCCGGATCCCCGGCCACATCGGCGTCGGCGGTCACGTGGACCTCGCCGTCCCGCAACACCAGACCCGGGCTGATGACACGCTCGCGCCGCAACCGTCCCATTGGACCAACCAGCGAGCTCTCGATGCGGGCCCAGGCGTCGTCGCTGGTCCAGGCGATCGTGCGGGCGGCGTGGGCCAGATGGCGGACGAAGTCATCGGAGTCGTCGAACCCCAGCGCCCCGGCCACCGCGTCCTGCTCCTGCAGCAGCAGCTTGTCGCCGGGACGGGAGGTGCGCCGGTGCAGCTCGACCCGCACCTCGAGGACCAGGTCGTAGGCCGAGTCGAGCCGGGCGGTGTCCCCTTCCCACATGATCGTGCGGGCGGCTTGGGCCCAGCGCAGGGCGTGGACGTCACGCAGCCCGCCCCGGCCCTCCTTCAGGTCCGGCTCCAGCAGGAACGCCACCTCGCCCGCGGTCCGGTGCCGGGCGCGCACCCGCTCGGCCATGGTCGCCAGGAACCGCCGGGACCGTTTGCGCCACAGGCGCAGCGCCTTGGCCGCCAGGTCGTCGGCCAGGCTCAGGTCCCCGCCGATCAGCCGGACGTCCAGCAGCGAGGTGGCCGTGTCGAGATCGTCGGCGGCCAGCGCCAGAGCCTCGTCCACCGTGCGCACGGCGTGGCCCAGCTTCAGCCCGGTGTCCCAGATCGGATACCAGATCCGGTCGGCGATCTGGCCGACCTCCTGGCCCAACCCCTTCCCCACGGCCCGGCGGCCCGCGTGCACCAGGACCACATCGATGTCGGACTGGAACGACAGCTCGCCCCGCCCGTATCCACCGACCGCGACCAGCGCCACGCCGCTCGGGGCCCCCAGCGTCCGGGGACCGGCGTCGGCGCCGGTGCCGGCCCCGTCCAGGGCTCCGGCCACCAGCTCGGCCAACCACCGGTCGACGTCCTGGGTCCAGGCGCGACACAGCGTGCGGCCGACGAGCGAGTCGTCAGCCGCACGCTGGTCACGCCGGGCGATGATGTTGGTCCCGCCCGCCGCGGCAGGGACAGTGCGCTCAGAGGGCGTCCTGGTCCACCTCCCCGGTGCGGATGCGGACCACGCGGTCGGCCTCGGTGATCCAGATCTTCCCGTCGCCGATCTTGCCGGTCCGGGCCGCCTGGATGATCACCTCCACGATGCTCTCGGCATCGGCCGCCTCGGCCAGGACCTCGACCCGCACTTTGGGAACGAAGTCCACCGTGTACTCGGCGCCCCGGTAGACCTCGGTGTGCCCGGACTGACGGCCGAACCCCTGGACCTCGGTCACGGTCATGCCGGCGATCCCGGCGTTCTTGAGGGCCGTCTTGACCTCGTCGAGCTTGAACGGCTTGATGATGGCGGTGATGAGCTTCATGTCATCGGTCTCCTAGGTCCGTCAGCCCACGAGCGAGTACGCGGTCTCGGCGTGCTGGGTCAGGTCGAGGCCGGTGTCCTCGTCGTCCTCGCTCACCCGGATTCCCATGACCAGGTCGAGCACCTTGGCGATCGCGAACGACACGGCGAAGGAGTACACCAGGGTTACCCCCGCAGCGACGAACTGGTCCTTCAACAGCTCGCCCCCACCACCGAAGAACACCCCGTCGTGCCCGGCCTCGTTGATGCTGAGGTCGGCGAAGAATCCGAGCAACAAGGTGCCGACCAGACCACCGACAAGGTGGACACCGACGACGTCGAGGCTGTCGTCGTAACCGAAGCGGTTCTTGAGGCTGATGGCCAGGAAACAAATCGCCCCAGCCAGCCCGCCGATGGCGATCGGCGCCAACCCGCCCACGTAGCCGGCGCACGGGGTGATGGCCACGAGTCCGGCGACCGCACCGGAGGCCGCTCCCAGCGTGGTGGCGTGTCCGCCCCGGATCCGCTCGACCAGCAGCCAGCCCAGCATGGCGGCCGACGCAGCCAGGAAGGTGTTCATGAGGGCTTGGGCCGCGACGCCGTTGGCACCCAGAGCCGAACCGGCATTGAACCCGAACCAGCCGAACCACAGGATCCCGGTCCCCAGCAGGGTCCACGGCAGGTTGTGGGGTGGCATGGGCTCGTCGGGCCAACCCTTGCGCTTGCCCAGTACCAGGATCACCGCGAGCGCCGCGGCCCCGGCGTTGATGTGGACCACCGCGCCGCCAGCGAAGTCGATGGCGCCCATGTCGGCGATCCAACCCCCGGCGAAGACCATGTGGGCGATCGGGGCGTACACCAGGAGCATCCAGATCCCGATGAACAGGGCGTAGGCCCCGAACTTCATGCGGTCAGCGGTGGCCCCGGTGATCAGCGCCGGAGTGATCACCGCGAAGGTCATCTGGTAGGCGGCGAACAGGACGAAGGGGATGGTGAGCGGGTACCCGTAGCCCGTCACCGCCTCGCCCACGTCCTTGAGCCCGATGAAGTCGAAGTTGCCGATGAAGCCGCCGTTGCCGGCGTCCCCGAACGCCAGGGTGAAGGCCACGACCGCCCAGATCATCGCGATCAGCCCCATGGCGAAGAAGTTCTGCATCAACATGCCCAGCACGTTCTTCGAGCGGACCATGCCGCCGTAGAAGAACGCCAGCCCCGGCGTCATGAACAGCACCAGGGCGGTGGACACCAGCATCCACGCAGTATCGCCCGTATCCATTGCGCCTCCTTTCGTCACCGAAACGGTCAGACAGGTTGTCGTTATTCGGGCGACAGAATGACGAAAGGAAGTTTCCCGACCGCTTCCCGAATGTTTCGGGAAGGTGAACGGTTAACTCTCGGTCAGCTTTGAGCTCGGCGCCTGCGGGCCAGATGGACGTGGGCCTTGGCTGCGCCCCAGATCAGACCGGGCTCGTGGAGAGCTCGGTCGACGTCGGCGAACGCCGCCGGGGTCAGGTCGTAGAGATCGTCGGGGAAGTTCCGCTCGGCGAACTCGTCGCGTGCCACCGGACGCGCCCCTGCCGCCCGGAGCACGTCGGTCGGATAGCGGACCAACGACCGCAACACGCTCAGGGGATTGGTGGGCTGGGCATCGATGTCGGCGGACAGCAGGGTCCGAAGCCGGGCGGCGCCGTCGGCCTGCGCCTCTCGTGCCACAGCGGCGACGGCCGCCGGGTCGACGGCCAGGTCCTGCTCAGCGGCGACGCGCTGCACCGACCGCTCGATCCAACCAGGGATGGCCACCTCGGCAGCATCGGCCAGGGCGCTGGCATAGCGCGCCAGGGCCGCGGCGTCGTCGGGATCGTCGGTCACTGTTCGGGACGGTCGGCCGAGGGATCGGCGGCGCAGGCCACCGCCAGCTCCTCGATGTCGGCGGGGATGTCGGTGGAGCCGTCGCGCAGGGTCCGGTCCAACCGCACGAACCGGTCGTACGGGACCTCGGCCTCCAGCGAGTCGTAGAGGCACACGCAGACCGGCTTGTCGGGTCCGCTGTCGGTGCAGTTGTCGACGAAGTCGGACTTCAACGCCGCGCCGTAGTCGTCGATCGGTGACTCAACGGGGTCGTCGGCGCAGCCACTCGCTACCGCGAGGGCCAAAATCCCGCCGCACATGACGTTCCGTAGCCATCCCGCCACTCGGGCAGGTTAACTCGACCCCAGGCAGCCGCTGACCACATCGTTGAGCTCAGGGGGAATGTCGCCGCTGGCCGGATCCCAATCGGCGACGATGCTCTGCAGATCCTCGACCCGGATCGTGGTCTTCAGCTCGTCCAGCACGCAGGTGCAGTAGTTCGCAGTACCGCCGTCCTGACAGGTCTGCATGAACCCGTCCTGGATCGCCTGGGTGTAGCCCTCGGCGATGGTCTCGGTCTCCGGTGGGGAGTCGCCCGTAGTGTCGGAGCTGTCGGAGCTGGAGCCGCCGTTGTCGCTCCCCCCACCGCTGTCCTTGGTCGCAAGGAACGCCACCAGCACCACCAGGATCACGGCGACTACGACGATGGCGATGATCAGCGGCGTGCGGTTCTCCTCCCCGTCGCCTCCGCCGCCTGATGGACGCTGGGCCGGGTACCCGCCTGACGGGCTGTTGGCGGCATAGCCCGTCCGGGGCTGGGTCTGGGTGTAGGCACCGCTGAGCGTCGGACCGGGGCGGTGCACCGCGGGGGTGCCGCCGAGCGGCGAGGCCAGCGGCTGGTTGGGCGGCGGTGCCGAGCGAGCGGCGGGGTTCTGCGCCGGAACCCCGGGCTGCGGCGTCTGGTACGCGGCTGGGTTCTGCTGCTGGACCGGAGGTCGAGCCGGCTGCTGGGCCGGGTACTGGCCGCTGGTCGCGGTCTGCACCGGGCTGGTCACCGCCGGCGGTGAGGGGTGGGTGGGTGGAGCGGCTGCATGGGCCGCCTGGGTCCCGACGGGCGTCGGCGGCGCCGGAGCGGCCGGAGGTGCTGGTCGTGGTGGCAACGGCCGTTGCGGCGTCGGTGTCGGACTTGGGGTCGGCGGTGCCGGCCGAGCCGCGGCCGCGGGCGGCTGCTGCTGTTGCGGCGGGGCCGGACGGGCCTGAGGTGGAGCCGGACGCTGGGTGTCCGGGGACTGGGTCGGCGGCGGCGGCCGGGAGTCCCGCGGCAGCAGGGTGGTCACCGACTCCGGTGTCGCCTTGCCCTTGAGCTGGGCCACCGCGATGGCGGCACCGAAGGAGATGGCGTCCTTGGGGTGGGCGTCGATGGCGATCGGACGGCCGAGCTCGGCCGCCACCATCTGGGCCACCAGGGGAATCCGGGACGAGCCGCCCACCAGCAGCACCGCGCTGATGACGTCGCTGGACACGCTGGCCGAACGGATGGACCGTCGCAGGGCCACGATCGTCTCGTTGATGGCCGGACGGATCATGTCCTCGAACTCGGACCGGGTCAGGCGCACCTCGGTCTGCAGGTTGGGCAGCAGCACCGGGATCGACACGTCGGTGTCGCTGGACAGCGCCTCCTTGGCGTCGATGCACTCCTGTCGCAGCCGGGCCAAGGCGGCCACCGCGGCAGGCTCCTCCGGGTCGAGCTGATCCAGGGCATCGCCGATGGCAGCCCGCACGTGGGCGTACACCGCCTCGTCGAAGTCGATGCCGCCCAGGCGCTCGATGCCCTCGGGCGAGCCCATGATCTCGAACCCCTGCGAGGTCCGACGGACCATGGCCGCGTCGAAGGTGCCTCCGCCGAGGTCGTAGACCGCCACGGTGGCCTGGGGATCGAGCCGCCGCTGCGAGGCGTAGAAGGTCGCCGCCGCCACCGGCTCGGGGAGCATCAGGGCGGCGTCGATGTCCACCTGCCGCACGGCCTGGGTGAGCAAATCCAGCTTGTAGGGACCCCAGTTGGCCGGATGGGTGAGGGCGATGGCCAGCGGATCGGTCCCCTGCTGCTCCCGCACCCGGTCGACCGACCAGCGCAACAGGCGGGCCATGAGCATCTCGGCGGCGTAGGGGGTTCCGCCCAGGATGATGGGGGTGGGGTCGCCGACCCGGCGCTTGAACTCGCGGCCCACGCGTCCCGGTTCCGACATCGCCCGCCGGGTGGCAGCCTCGCCGACCAGGATCTCCCCGTCGTCGCGCAGGAACACCACCGATGGCACCGAGGCGGTGCGGTTGCCCAGCGTCAGCGCCTCGACCAAGCCGTCCCGCTCGATCGCCGCTGCCGTATACGTGGTTCCTAGGTCGATCCCGAGGTAGTACGCCATGCCCGCTCCTTGACCTGGCGATCGTAACGAGGAGGACGCCCGACGGCCGGTCGCGCCAAGTGGAGGAGACTACTCGGACCGGATCGCTTCACTCCCGTCAGGCCAGCCGGCTGAGCGAACGGGCCTGCAACAGCACGGCATCGAGCATGTCGGGGGTCAGCTTGCCGGTGAAGGTGTTCTGTTGGCTGACATGGAAACTGTCCAGCATGTGGCGGCCATCACCCAGCTCATGGACAGCGCCGTGGGCGAAGCGGGGCCGGGGCCGGAGCCCGAGGTGGTCGGACAACACCTGGTGGGCGAACTGTCCGAGGGCGATGAGGACCTGCACATCGGTCAGCAGCGCCAGCTCCCGTTCCAGGAACGGACGGCATCGGTCGCGCTCGTCTGGCGTGGGCTTGTTGGCGGGCGGGGCGCAGCGCACCGGGGCGGTGATCCAGGCGTGCCGGAGCGTGAGGCCGTCGCTGCGGTCCGTCGAGGTGGGCTGGTTGGCGAAGCCGGTGCGCCACAACGCGGCGTAGAGGAAATCGCCCGAACGGTCGCCGGTGAACATCCGACCGGTGCGGTTGGCGCCGTGAGCCGCCGGGGCGAGACCGACCACCACGACCCGGGCCGCGGGGTCCCCGAACCCCGGAACCGGCCGGGCCCAGTACTCCTCGTCCCGGAATGCCGCTCGCTTCTCCGCCCCTACCTGCTCTCGCCAGGCGACCAGCCGAGGACAGGCGCGGCAGGCCCCAACCTCCACCGCAAGCGCCTCCAGTGCAGCGGGTTGCTCCACGGTCGGTGACGATAGGTTGGCTCAGCGATGTCGAGGGCCGAACAGGTGAAGAGCCGTTTGACGGGTAGAGGCCGAACCGCTCCGACCACGCTCGTGGTGCTCGTGCGGCACGGGACCACCGCCACCACCGGGCGTGAGCTGCCGGGTCGGGCTCCGGGACTGGACCTGGCCGACACCGGGCGGACCCAAGCCCAGGCTGCGGCGGCCCGGATCGCGGCCATGGCCGGCCGGAACAACGGCGCTGACGCTAAGGACAACGACAAGAACGGCAAGGACGCCAAGACTCCGCCGGAACCGGTCCTGTACGCCTCGCCCCTGGAACGAGCCCAACAGACGGCCGCGCCGATCGCCGATGCCCTGGGCTGCGCCATCCAGACCGAGGACGACCTGACCGATCTGGACATCGGCGAATGGACCGGGATGGAGCTCAAGGTGGCGGTGAAGCGCAAGGAGTGGACCGCGATCCAGCGCCATCCCAGCGGCTTCCGCTTCCCCGGCGGCGAGTCGTTCATGGACATGCAGGCCCGCATGGTCGCCGCCATCGAGCGGATGCGGGCCCAGCATCCGGGCCAGCTGGTGGTGGCCGTGTCCCACGCCGACCCGATCCGTTCGCTGGTGGCGCATGCCCTCGGTTCGCACCTCGACATGTTCCAACGGATCATGATCTCGCCCGGCTCCCTGACCGCCATCGCCTTCGGCGACGAGGGACCGGCCGTGCTCACGGTCAACTCCACCCACGACGGCCAAGCGCTCAGCCCGTCCTGACCCATCGCCAGCAATGATGACCGAGTCCTTCGACTTCACCGAAGCTGAGGTGTTCTGGCCCGGAGCCGAGGGGTCGCCGGGCGAGCGGGTGTTCTTCCTGGTGGGTGGGCTCAACCACGAGCTGGTGTTCCTGCGCTGCGAGAAGCAGCAGGTGGCGGCGCTGGGCGAGTACCTGCGGGCTCTGCTTGACGACCTCTCCCCCGACGTGAAGCCGACCGAGGGCCACGGCGACCTCACCCCCCTGCCGTTCCGCTGGTCCGTCGGCTCGATCGGCGTCGCCTATGACAAGCCCAACGACCGCATCATCGTGGTGCTGGAAGAGCTGACCGAGTCCGACGATCCCGCGACCGCCCGCTTCACGTTCGACTGCGCCCAGGCCGCGGCGTTCGCCGATTACGCCCTCGAGCTGGTGGTGCGGGGCCGGCCCGACTGCAAGTTCTGCGGTCAGCCCATGGACACCGAGGGTCACGCGTGCCCACGGATGAACTGAGCGGTCCTTCGGTCCTCGAGCTGCTGCGCCACGGTGAGGTCGAGGTGCTGGGACGAATCCCCTGGGGATCCAACGCCACCCTGCTGGCCACCGTCTCGGCCGACGGGGATTGCCTGCAGGCCGTGTACAAGCCCCGGCGGGGGGAACGGCCGCTGTGGGACTTCCCGTCAGGCCTCGACCGGCGGGAGGTAGCGGCCTACGAGCTGTCACAGGCGTTGGGTTGGGGGATCGTCCCCGAGACCGTGCTGCGAGAGGATCTGCCGTACGGCGTCGGATCGCTACAGCGGTTCGTCCCGTTCGCCGCCGACGAGCACTACTTCACGCTGTACGACGAAGGGGTGCAGCTCGACGCCCTGCGGACCATCTGCTGCTTCGACCTGGTGTCCAACCAGACCGACCGCAAGAGCGGCCACTGCCTGCTCGGCGACGACGGCCGGATCTGGGCCGTGGACAACGGTCTGGCCTTCCACACCGACGACAAGCTCCGCACGGTCATCTGGGACTTCGGCGGCGAACCCATCCCCGACCACCTAAGAGATGACCTAGCCCGCTTCGCGTCTCACGGCATCCCCCACGCCCTCACCACGTTGCTAGACCCCGACGAGTGTCACGCGCTGGTAGCCCGGGCCCAGCGGGTGTCCAAGGTCGGCATCTACCCCATAGAAGGCAGCGACCGCCGCTACCCCTGGCCTCTCGTCTAGCCCGGCGTCGGCTCTAGCCCTGGGAGGTTTGGAGCGGTTGGGGCGCTAGTGGGGGGCGGGTGGCTTCAGGTTGGCGGGCCATCCAATCCCGGAACTTGCCGGCGGCGAGGGGGCGGCTGATCAGGAAGCCCTGGGCCTGGTCGCAGCCGAAGGCCCGCAGGATGTTCCAGCCGTCCCGGTCCTCGACCCCTTCGGCCACCGTGGTCAGCCCGAGCCCTCGACCCAGCGCCAGCACC
>DASXTK010000418.1:0-5185 GCA_036505485.1 Acidimicrobiales bacterium | reverse complement strand
CGCCTCAGGCTCGACAAGGTGGGCACCATTGCCTCGCGGATTCACCTTCAGAGCCCGGGCACGGTCGGCGCCTCGTTTGCTCGTTGCTCCACCTCCTCACCGCCGAGCCCCTCGCCGTTCTGTGACCGGGATGCCGCGCCAGGGCACGGCATCCCGGTCACAGAACGCCAGGAATCCGGGTGGTACAGGCGTTCCGCTTGCGGGTTCCCAAGAATCAGCCAGGACGGCGCCATCGGGCAGCCAGCGGGTGTGCCGACCATCGGCAGTATGAGCATCAACCACACCCCAACACGACGGCCGCAGCCAGTCCCGTCGACGGGCTGGTGGGACGCGGCGTTCTGGATCCCGGTCGGGTTCGCCTCGAGTCGATGCCTGGGAGCGGGCGCTCCGTGGTTGGCCGTGGTCTTCTTGACCGCAGCCCTGGCCGGAGCCCATTGGTTCTTCCCGGGCATCGTCGAATCGACGGTCGGTACATGCGGGCTCCTCGCCAGCGTGTTCGCCGCCGCCGACGGTCGAGCTTGCGGCGCAGTCCTCGGATCCGGAGGCATCGCGGTCATCCAGTTCTTCGGCGGCGTCATGCTGCTGTCCGGCCTCATCCGCCTGCTCGGCTCGGGCAACCTGCGGGAGATGGGTCGTCATCTGCTGGTCGCTACTGCGGCCTTGCAGCTCGGCCTGTTCGTCCTCAGCCCGATCGGTCAGGCCATCATCCCGGCCCAGAGCCAGCTGACCGTGCCGGTCACGCTGCTGACCATCCTGTTCCTCACCACGCTGGTGGGCATTCGCTCCCGGCGCCGCGGCCCCCGCCTGCTGGGCGTCGGCCTGGTCGGCGTCCTGTGCCTGCAGGCCGTGACCGGCAGTCCCTGTGCGGTGAGCCCTATGGTCGGCCTGGCGGCCAGCCTCACGTTCGCCGGCGTTGCCCTCATCCTCGGCAACCTGGAGGACGACGACTATGCCCTGGCCGGAACCCAGCCCCGGCCCAACCAACCCCACCTGGTGTGACCGCCGGTGCGGCGATCACACCACCAAGGTGGGCAGACCCCGGAGGTGCAGCAGGGCCCGGGCCTCGGCGCTGCGGACGCTGCCGGCGGTGATCCCGAGGCGGGCCGCCGTCTGCGGAACCGACAACGGCGCCGAGCCCGTCAGCCCGTAGCGCAGCATCACCACCGCTCTCTGGGTGGGATCGAGGTTGGCCACCGCTCCGGCCAGGTGTCCCAACCGATCCGCCGCTTCGGCGGCCCCGGCCGGATCGACCGCCCGTTCGTCGGCCAGTGCGTCGGCCAGCGGGCGGTCCTTGTTGTCGTTGGTTCTGGCGCTGGCGTTGGCGTTGGCGGTCATTGGGGGGATGTCGATGCTCAGCACCCGATCGCCGCCGGTCCGCCTTGCCGCCTCTCGCTGGGGACCGCGGCCCGGCACCCGCATGGTCTGGCCGGTCCGGCGCCAGGCGTCGCGGACCGCACCTTCGATGCAGGGAACCGCGTAGGTCGAGAACTGCAGGCCCAGGCTCTCGTCCCAGTTGCGGGCCGCCTGGACCAGGCCGATCATCCCCTCCTGGAGCATGTCGTCGAGGTCGAAGCCCGGCGTGGCCAGGGCCCGCTTCTGCTGTACGACCATGTGGACCAGACCGATGTGGCGTTGCACGACCTCGTCGGTCATGTCCTGCTGGCGAACGCCCATCACCCGCCTCCCCTCTGACCGGCCCGGTGACGCCTTCGAAACTTCCCAAAAGCGCCTGTCTTTAGCCCACTCGAACGATGTTGGCGTGGGGATGGCGACATCCTGGCCAGAGCCTTGCCGACAGTGAGCAGCCCCCACTCTTTGCGGTTGGCTAGCCGTTGGCTAGCGGCTGGCGCGCGCTCGGCCGCGCCGAGGAGCAAGACGACGACGCCCAGTAATCTGGGAGCGGTTCGTTGTCAGGGCCATGCCAAGAGGCTGCAACTTGGCTGCCAACAGGGACGGCGGAGGCGCGCGGATGTCGACAACTCAGGGCCCTGATCGTCATACCGACGGCTCAGTCGGCCGCTATTGCGTCCGTGTACTGGGCGGAAGCCTGCAGCTCGACTTCCCGGATCGGATCATCGAGCCCCCTCGGGCGCCGGCCTTGGTGGGGCCGCTGATCCTGCTGGCGCTGAACCCCAAGCGCGAGCTGGCGATCGAGGTGTTCAAGGCCCAGCTCTACGACACCGATCCGGCGCTGGTCAGCACGGCGACCATCCAGACGCCGATCTCCCGGTTGCGCAGCGCCGGTCTGCCCATCCCGCCCCGGGTGTACCTGCTCGACGTCGCCCCCTCCGATGTCGACATCGTCGACTTCAACACCCGGGCCAAGGATTTCATCGACCAGGCCGTGAACCCCGACCGGTTCAGCGACGGCGAGGCGGCTCCGCTGGTCGAGCGGGGGTTCGACCTCCACCACCTGTGGCAGCACGACCCCGGTGACGCGGTCGGCAACCAGCCCCGGCTGTCGGCCCTGTTCGAGCCCCACCGGCGTCGCAACCGCCGCTTCGGTGCCCTGTTCGTCCGGCTGCTGATCCGGTCCGGCGAGCGGGAGCGGGCCGAGGACATCCTCGACCAGTACGTCGACCGGTACGGCACCGACGAGGTGTTCGAGGACCTGGAGCGGATGCTGCGGGTTCCCCGTTCGCCGGTCAACGGTTCCCGGCTCGACGCGGGCATCACCTTGCCCGGCCCGGTGGCCGAGGGCGCGGCCCTGGCCGAGCTGCGGGACCGGCTGGCCGCATCGGTAGGCCTGACCTTCGCCGAGCTGGCCATCGGGGCCCACAACCTCGACCGGATCTACAACGTCGACCGGGTGGCGGTGGACCACGAGGCCCGGATCCGCCAGGTGCCCGTGGAGGCGCCCGGCGGTGCCGCGGCCAACACCGCGTTCGCGCTGGCCCGGCTGGGGCATCGGGTGGCGGCGTCGGGCATCGTGGCCGATGACCGCTATGGCACCCTCCTGGTCCAGAGCCTGGTCCAGGAGGAGGTCGACTGCACCAACCTGCTGGTGGTGCCGCGGTCGAACGTGGCCCGGACCGGCCACACGCTGATCTTCACCGATCCTCAGGGCGGCCGGTCGGCATTCGTGGAAGCCGGGCTGAACGAGTCCTTCGCGGTGGCCTTGCGCGACGACAAGCCGTCCCGGGAACGGCTGGCCGACGCGTCCATGAGTGCCCGGCTGGTCAACTTCTCGTCGTTCACCGGGGACGCCGAGCGCCGCCTGCAGGAGGAGATCCTGGCCGAGCTGCCCGAGGAGGCCGTGGTCGGGTTCGACCCCGGGGCCTTGTACGCCCACCTCGGGTTGGATCGCCTCGCCGCCTTCGTGCTGCGCTGCGACGTGTTGTACGTCTACGAGGGCCGGTTGCGGGAGATCCTCACCAACTCGTCGGCCGAGACGAGCGACGCCTACTCGTTCCGGGGAACGGTCGAGGCCCTGTTCCGCTGGCGGGCGGCCCGGGTCGAGCGGCCGCTGGTGGTCGTGGTCAAGCGGGAGCGCCAGGTCGAGGAGAAGTCCACCGAGGGGTACGAGATGATCACCATCGCCGTGGGCCGGAACACGGTGGAGGACTTCGTCTCGGCCCACGCCCGGGGCTCGCTCGCCCCCATCGTCGGGGACATCACCGGCCAGGGCGACGCCATCGCCGCCGCGGTCCACCTCGGACTGCTCAGTGGAGCGCCCCTGGACGAGTGCGCGGATCTCGCCTTCGTCTTCGCCAACGAAGCCAACAGCGAGATCGGCGCCCGCAACGGCCTCCCCCGCCGCTCCACCATCGCCGCCGCCTGGGAGAAGTACTTCGCCGGCGTAGACCTCCCCGTCTGGGTGCCGCGCAGCTAGGCCGGGAGCGACAACCGAGGCTTGTAAGCCAGCCCCTGGGGGGCTGGCTGCTTCCCTTGTGTTCGTGGGGGGGTGTCCGGGCCCTCAAGGGGTCGCTTCGCTCGGCCATGCGGCCGTCCCCTTGACCGCCCTCGTTGGTCTCGTGGTGGAATCCTGCACCTGTTAAGCCATTCCGGGCATCTTCGGGAGTGTAAGATACATCTAGGGACATCTCCACTGATCCCCTTGCCCAAGAACACGAACAGGTGTACCCTGATCCTTGTGTTCGAGCAGGTCAGCGCCACCATCGAGACAGCCATCGAGGAACTGTCGATCCCTGTCGACAGCACCGCTCTGATCCGCTGCGTCCAGTTGCTGGACCGGTTCAACGCCGTCGTCACTGAGGCTGTTGGGGACTTCGACGCCGCCGAGGGGTGGAAGGACGACGGGGCCACCTCGATGACAGCGTGGCTCAAGGCCCACGCCGGACGTTCCGGTCGTCAAGCTGCAGGATGGACCCGGACCGGGATGCGGCTGCAGGACCTCCCCGTCACGGCGGCTGCGTACAGGAACGGAACACTGTCGAGCGGGCAGGTCGAGGCGATCGTTGCAAACCTGAACGACAAGATTGCGCCACAGTTCGCCGACGCGGAAGCCGAACTCGTGCCCCGGCTGGAACCCCTGTCGGTCGGGGACGTGTCCGCCGTGATGCAGGAGTGGGCTCAAGCGGCCAAAGACTCGTTGGATGATGAGCCCGAGCCGGCGTTGCCGGAACGCAGCCTGCATCTGTCGGAGATCCTGGATGGGCGGCGGGAACTGCGCGGGAGTCTGGATCCTGAGGCTGGGGTGATCGCCGAGACCGCGTTGCGGCTCGCCGAGACCCCCGACTCCGACGCCGAACCGGCCCGGACCCCCGCGCATCGCCGGGCCGATGCGTTGGTCGACATTCTGCGGTTCTATTTGGACTACCAGCAGACCCAGTTGGGTGGCCGTCACCGGCCCCATTTGAACGTGTTTGTGGACTACGAGGACCTCATCGGGTCACGGCCTGGGCAACCCGCCAGCGAGACCCCCGCTCACGCGGCGTCGGCTCGGTTCGTGAACGGGACGAAGATCGATGCGGTGACGTTGCACAAACTGGCCTGCGACGCTGCTGTGCATCGGGTGGTCCTGCAGGGCCGGTCCTCGACGTTGGACTATGGGTGGTCGACTCGGACGATCGCGGCGAATCTGTGGGCCGCCCTTGTTGCTCGTGATGGGCATTGCCGCATGTACGGCTGTGACCGGCCACCCCAATGGTGCGAAGGCCACCACGTGCAGTGGTGGGAACACGGCGGACCCACCAACCTCGGGAACCTGATCCTCGGATGCGAC
>DASXTK010000417.1:0-17086 GCA_036505485.1 Acidimicrobiales bacterium | reverse complement strand
GGCTGAGGCGATAGTGCCCGTATGCGGGCACTATCGCCTCAGGCTCGACATCGTGGGCACCATTGCCTCGGGGATCCACCGCGAGACCACCGAGGGCAGTCAAGGGTCAGGTCGACGGCACGGAGCGAAGCGATCGGGCCGTCGGGCTGTGCCCTTGACTGCCCGGGCATTGCCGGGAACACACTGGAGATAGCCAGCCCCTCGGGCTGGCTTGGGCGCCTCGTTTCGTTGTTGCCCTCACGAGGTGGTGGTGGCGGCTTGTAGGGCTCGTTCTAGGACGTGGACCTGTTCGGTTGGGGCGAGGCCGAGCTCGGACAGTTTTTGGCGACACGTTCCGAGGGCTCGGCGGGCGGCGGCGCGGTCCTCCCGTGCGAGGTGGGCCGCGGCGGCGACGCAGTGGGCGGGCTCCGAGTAGGGCTCCTCCTGGAGCGCCCGGGTGGCCAGACGCAGGGCCGTCGTCGGGTCCCCGCTCGCCAGGGTGAGCTCGCCGGCGCGCACGGCCGCGGCGACATAACGGGCCAGCAGCCGGTCCCGATGGGGCAAGGCCCAGTTCTCGTAGCCGGCGTCGGCCATGTACGGGCCTCGGTAGGTGTCGACCGCCGCCGCCAGGTGACCGAGCGCAACCGACGGCTCGCCCCCGCGATCCGCGTCGTCGGCCAGGTCCAGCAGGCGTTCCATCTCCCACGCATCGACGAGCAGCCATTCGTCCCGCACCAGCCGGATCGAGGTGGCCTCGGACCGGACGAAGTACGACGGCTCACGCTCATGGCGCTCGGGCTCGAGCACCGCGATCAGATAGGACAACGTCACCCGGAGGTTCCCCGCGGCCGCTGACCAGTCGAGGTCGGGCCAGAGCCAACCGGCGATCTCCTCCCTCGCACCGCCACCGCGGGCGATGAGCAACATGAGCAGCAGCCGCACCCGCTGACGGTTCCAGTGGGGGTGTTCGACGGCGCGGCCGTTCCGACGCAGCGTCGTCGGCCCGAGCACCCCCACCTCGACCGGGACCTCCGGAGGAACCGGGAGGCGGTGCAGGAGCGTGACCGCCCAGCGCCGCATGGGGCGGGGCAACCCTCGACGATCCGCGAGCTGCCGGAGCGCCAACGATGCCGCGGGCGTGAGCCGCTCGGCCTCTTGACGCCCGCGTTCGCTGCCGCCACCGGCCGACGCAGCGACCAGCTCGGCTCGCCAGTTCGGGGGCAGGAAGCTGGGCGCCATGGCCCAATGCTCCGGTCCGAGGGCGGCGGCGAGCCGCAGGTCACCCTGGTCGCGGACCGCAGCCATCGCCTTGGCCAGATCCAACGCGAGAGCGAAGCAGGGACCGAGCGCCGCTCGATCCCAGTGGTCACGAGTCGATGGGTCGAGGACGTAGTGCAGTGGCAACCGACGCAGCTCGCCATAGCGTCGCCGTCCGTCGCCGACCGCCCGGTCCGTGTGCTGGGCCTTGAGAAGGATGGCGGCAGCCTCTTCGTCGCCGGCCGCCACCTCCAGCACGATCGTGGCCGACGTCAGCGCGGCGGAGGCGGACGCGTTCGGCGTACGGCCCGCGTGGCCCCGGGCGCGGCGCAGATGGTCTCTGGCCTCGTCCGTTCGACCAACGAAGGCAAGGTGCGTCGCGGCGTGGCAATGGCCGAGAGCGCAGGTGTAGTCGTGGCCGGTCTGTTCGAGCTCCGCCATCATCTGGTCGAGGGCGGCGAAGGCCGCGCTGTGCTCGCCGCAGAGGAACAGCGTGTTGACCAACAGCATGCTGAACGGGCCCCGGAGCGACGGGCTGCACTCCGCGACCGCCATGGCCGCGTGGCGATGAGCGGCTTCCGGCAATCCCAGGGCCAGCAGCGCCGTGCCGCGCAACCAGGCGATCGAGGCCTGCCAACGGTCGGGTATCTCCGAGACGGTGTCGTCCGCGAGGGCGGCGAGAACACCTTCCGGGTCGCCCTCGGTGTCGGCGATCAGCACGCGCCCCAACGCATGCAGCCGCCGTCCCTCGGGGAGGTGGGCCAGCCGGCCGAGCTGGTCCCACAGCCGGGACAACCCATCGACGTTCTCCCGCCAGTGGTAGTGGACGGCCAGATGCTCGATGGCGAGGAGCAGGCCGGTCTCGTCGTCGGCCTCCTCGAAGGCCCGGCGGGCCAGCTCGAGCCGAGCGATGCCCTGATCGATGTCCTCGGCCGCGGTGATGGCCGCGTCGACGAGCTTGCCGATCGGTCGCTGCCGCACCTCCTCGGGGAGGTCGGCGTGCAGGCGTCCCAGCATCCTGCTGGTCGTCAGCAGGTCGTTGGCCTGGCACGACAGCCGCAGCGCCTGATCGATCCCGTCGTGATCACCCGCGTCTCGCAGGAGAGCGACGGCGGCGCGGAGGTCTCGCTCGATGAGCTGGCGACCCGATTCCCGGAGGATGCGGTTGCGTTCCACCGGGTCGAAGTAATCGGCGAGCCGCTCGGACCAAAGCGGATGGATCGCGCACCACCCAGACTCGTCGTAGGAGATCAACGGGACCCGACCACGCAACTCTTCGGGGTCGATGGCACACCCGGTCACCGCGGCGATCAGGTGCCGATCGGCTCCTCCGCTGGTGGCGATGGTGGCGACCACCCGGCGCTCGTCGTCGCTGAGACCGCTCAGCACCTCCTCGGCCAAGAAGTCATCCACGCTGCCGCGGTGCCCGAGCGCCCGCAGCTCGGCCAGCGCCGGCCACCCGCCAACACCGTCGAGCTGCTCGGGCGGCACCTGCCGAAGCGCCGCGAACGCCGCCAGCTCGTCGGCGGACATCGCGAGGTCGTCCTCGTCGATCCGCACGAGGCTTCCCGCGCTCTCGTAGCGAGCCAGGGCCAGCGGTGGCTCGGCCCGCGACGCCAGGACCAAGTGACCGTTCGTCGGCAGGGCGATGAGCAGCTCGGCCAGCAGGGCGGCTCCGTCACCGTCACCGGTCACCTCGTGGACATCGTCCAACATCACGCAGACGTGCGTCGGCGCCTGCTGCAGAACGATCTTGGCGAGTCCCTCGGCGAGGGCCACGACGCCGGTACCGACCGGGCTTCTGGGGGCCCGCAGCGTGCCGGCGATGTCCTCGGCCAGTCGGACCATGTGGGCATCGCCCTGGTCGCACGTCAGCCAGTGGTCGTCGCCGCGCGGGGCGAGCCGGTTCTCGGTCATGGCCTCGGCCAGCAACGTCGTCTTGCCGAACCCGGGCCCGGCAACGACCAGGGTCAGGCGATTGTCCCATCGAGCGCTCATCCGGCGCAGCAACCGTCCCCTGCGGATGAGAGGGCGTGCCGGCCGGAGCGGCGCACGTCGCTGATGTCCCAGCACGCCCGTCGCCGCCCCCCTACGTGGTATGTATTGTCGCTCGGATTGTAGGCACACGGGCTCGTGCCGTCCGCCTGCGCTAACGCCGAGCTACCTCCGCCGTGCTTGGCTCGCCGCAGATGGGGGATGGCGTGATGCGACGACCGAGAGTCAAGCCGGAGCATGCCCCTTACCGCATCGGCGGTGCCCGCATCCGGATCGGCGGCGCGACCCTCGGCATCGCGGCCGAGGTAGAGGACCCGACGGGTGCGGTCTGGACCCTGCTCACGACCATGGACGGCACCCGCGGTGCCGACCAGATCGTGCAGGACGTGGTGAAGCGGCATCCCGAGATGTCCGGCGCGACGGTGCGCATCGGGATGGACGAACTGATCCAGCTCGGGCATGTCGAGGACGTGGCCGACGAGGACCCTTGTGAGCTGACCGATCGCGACATGAAGCGGTACGACCGCAGCCGACGCTGGTTCCGCTGGGTGGATCCGGTTCCTCGCACCAGCTCGTGGGTCCCGCAGGTGCGGCTGCTGCAGGCCAAGGTCACGATCGTCGGGATGGGTGGAACCGGCGGCACCGCGGCGTTGGCGCTCGCCGCCAGCGGCGTCGGCCGGCTCCACTGCGTGGACCCGGACGTGGTCGAGCTGTCGAACCTCAATCGCCAGGTGCTCTACAACGAGGACGATCTCGGGCGGCCGAAGGTGGACGCCGCGGTGGCCCGCCTGCGCCGGCTCAACACCGACATCACGATCACGTCCGCGTGCCGCCGGGTGGCGGGGATAGCCGAGATCGCCGGCCTGGCCGACGACTGCGATGCGTTGGTGCTGGCGGCCGACGAACCGCCGGAGCTGCGGATCTGGACCAACCGGGCCTGCCTGGCCACCCGCACCCCGTGGGTGGATGGTGGCTACAACGGGCCACTCGTCGGCGTCGGCTTGTTCGTTCCGGGCATGGGCGCATGCTTCGAATGCCTACTGAAGACTGAGAACGAGAGACGCCGGGCGTTGGGCATCCGTAGCGACGATGCCCCGGACTGGAGCACGGCCGTGGCCCAGGCGGTGGCCGCGCCGTCGGCGGGGATCGCCGGCTATCTGGTCGCCCATGCAGTCCTGGCTCAGATCACCGGGGCCCCACTGCTGCCGGCGGGGCGGCGTTACGAGGTCAACCTCGTCGCGCTCGACCATCCGGGGCTTCTGGACACTGCAGCGAGGCCGGACTGTCCAGCCTGTGGCGGCGAAGGCAGCCCAGGGCCTCAGGGTGAGTGATGTCGGCGCGGCCACGCGGCCCGGCTCGATCACCCTGACCAGCCGGGTCGACTTCGCCGAGCTGGCGATCCGGCCCGATGGCGACGAGTGGATCATCGGGCGGATCGACAGCGGCCAGTTCGTGGCGGTGCCCGAGCTGGCCCACCTGGCCATCGCCCTCCTGACTCGAGGACTGTCGGTGGACGACGTGCAGGCCCAGCTGGCTCGGCAGACGGGTGTCGAGGTCGACATGGTGGACCTTGTGACGTCGCTGGCCGAGGTCGGGCTACTCCGATCCGTCGACGGCTGCGCCGTCGAGCAACCGCCGATCCCGAAGGCCACGTTCGGATGGCTCCACGCCGATCACGTCTCCTGGATGCTCCATCCGGCCACCACCGTCGCGTGGGCCTCGCTCTGCCTGGCCGCTGCGGGATGTGTCGCGTGGAGTCCAGAGCTCATGCCGGCCCGTGGCGATCTGATCTGGAGCAGCCACAAGAGCTTCGTGGTGTTGGGCAATGCCGCCCTCGCCTGGACGATCATCGCCGCCCACGAGCTCGGCCACCTCCTGACCGCGCGCGCCGCCGGCGTGCCGGGTCGGATCAGCCTGAGCACCCGGCTGCAGTTCCTGGTGGCCGAGACCGACGTCTCGGCGGTCTGGGCCTCGCCGAGACGCACCCGGCTCACCGTCTACCTGGCGGGCATCGCGGTCAACCTGGCGCTGGCCGCCGGCGCTGTGTTGGTCCTGGCGACCAACCCCGGCGAGCCGATCCGTCAGGTGGCGGCGGTGGTGACGCTGTTGACGCTCCTGTTCATCCCCTCGCAGCTGCTCGTGTTCATGCGCACCGATCTCTATTTCGTCATCCAGGACCTCGCCCGCTGTCGCAACCTCTATGCCGACGCCGTCGACCACGGCCGGTACCAGGCGACACGCCCGTGGCGTTGGCTCAGACGGACGCCGCCTCCGACCGACCCGACGCTTCGCCTGACCAGCCACGAGCGACGCGTGGTGCGGGCCTACGGGGTGCTCATGATCTCCGGGACGGTCGCCTGCCTCGGTGTGGCGATCACGATCACTCTTCCGGTCGTGGCCAGCGTCCTCGGCAGCTCGCTACACACGTTCATCGCCGGGGCGCCGGCTTCCCAGCGCCTCGATGCCGCCGCAGTCCTTTTGGTCACCGGTGGCGTCCAGGTCCTCTGGGCGCACGCCTGGTGGCGGAGGCACGGACATCGACTCCGCCGCGGCATGGCGAAACCTCTGCCACCTAGGGAGGTGAGCCATGCAGCACAACACCACATCAACGGATGACCAGATCGACCAACCTCGATCCAGCGTGAAGCCGGACCTGGAGCGGATCGTCATCCGCCGACTCGACAGGGTCGAGACCACCTTGAACTGCGCCGCGCACTAGGCGCGGCGGCAGGCGGGGGGCGCGTCGCCCTCCGCCTGCACCGTGAGGAACATGGGGTAGCCAGTGGGGGATAGACAGATTTCAGCGGAAGACCGCTTCAGCTCTCTGTGGGACCAGAGGCACCGCGTCGCCAACTTCCTGGCGCGGCTAGGCGTTGATCCCGAGGCGCGAGCGGAGATTTTGAACGACACGTACCTGGTGGCGTGGCGCGGCCTGGTCGAGGTCCCGTCGACGCCTGATCCGGCCGTGGGGTGGCTGTGCGAGGTGGCCCGGCGTCTCTGGTGGAACCATCGCCGAGGCGAGACCCGCCGGCGGCATCTCGAGACGAGGCTCCTCACGCTTGCCGCCGGACCCGGTTCGGCCCAGACGGTGGCCGAGTCCGTGAACGTGGATCGGCTGGCGCTGGCCGAGGCCTGGGCCGCCTTGCCCGAGCACGATCTTCTCGTCTTGAGATTGAGCCTGGCCGGTGCGTCTCTGGAGCGCATTGCCGAGGCCCGCGGCAGCACGGTCCGCGCCGCGACGGTCGCCCGTCAAAGAGCACGAGCGCACCTGCGGAGTCTCATTGCCTCGTGATTTCACTGCCGGTTCGGACACTTAAAGGGTGAGGCCATTTAGAAACACTCGAAGGCCTCAAGAGGAGAAGTCACGGTGCGTCTATTGAGTACAATTGAACGGCTGAGCGACCGCATGTTGGCGTCGGTTCTTCCGACCGCCGAGGCGGCAGCAGCCAACTGCTGGTGGAGCAAGTGTCAGTGCTGGGCCGACCGCCAAGGCAACATCGGCTACTGGAGGCGCTGCTGCGTTTACGCCGACGGTCACCAGAGCTGCAGCGGCACCTGCTCCTGCATAAAGGTGGGCTGGTGCGAGAACTCCACCAAGTGCCCTCGGCTGTAGTCGACCTTTCGGGTTGTAAT
The DNA here is from genome assembly GCA_036505485.1 of Acidimicrobiales bacterium. Lineage (GTDB taxonomy): Bacteria > Actinomycetota > Acidimicrobiia > Acidimicrobiales > VFJN01 > DASXTK01. The sequence goes on along the minus strand of DASXTK010000417.1, from coordinate 10,222 downwards.
TGACCGCTGTACATGAGGAGTAGATAGGCCAATGTCGGTTGCTGTCGCCGCAATGATCATTGTTGGTGGGCTTTGCGCTCTCGATCTCATTCTGACACTTGGTGTCGTACGCAGGCTGCGAACGCACACCTCTGTGCTCAACGAGTTGAAGGATCCTCAGCAAACGAGGAATGAAGCATTGCTGCCACCAGGCGCGTCGGTCGGAAGCTTCACAGCGACCACCCGGAATGGTCGGGCAGTCTCCAAGGAGCTATTCGTTAAGGAGACTCTGGTTGGGTTCTTCGCGCCGGATTGCGACGCATGTGCGACGCGCCTGCCAGGTTTCATCGACCTCGCACAAGCGATGGCTGGTGGACCCGAGCAGGTCCTCGCGGTCGTGGCCGACCTGGGCGACGGCGTCGACACGTATGTCACCAAGCTCAGCTCCGTGGCGAGCGTCGTCGTGGAGGAGCCCGACGGCCCGGTGTCGACAGCCTTCGCGGTGCACATGTTCCCGGCGTTCATCCTCGTCGGATCCGAAGGCACGGTTGTGGCCAGTGGGTCCACACTCGACAGGCTTCCGGTTCCGGTCTCGGGATGAGTCGCCCGGCGGACCAGCGCACCCGCCCATTGGAGGGGATCGGGGCGGCCGTCGGCTTGGCCTGGCGTGCCGCCCCCGGTCCCACCGCCGCGTACGCCGCGCTCACTTTGCTCGGTTCCCTCATCCCCGTCGGGGTGGTGTGGCTGACCAAGCTGTTGTTCGACGCGCTGGTCACAGGCGGTCTGGAGACGACCACGACCGTCTGGCTGGCCCTCGGGCTGGCCGCGGCCGGACTCGTGGGACTCGCCCTCCAACAGGTCACCAGAGCCGTGAGCCTGGTGCTCGAACGGCGTGTGAGCCTTCGTTCCACCGACGAGCTGTACACCGCCGTCGGACGATTCGTGGGTCTCGTCCGCTTCGAGGATCCGGAGTTTCGGGATCGTCTGCGCTTGGCGGCCGAGTCCGGAGGAAGGGTCCCGAGCCAGGTCCTCGATGGGCTGCTCGGCCTTGTGAAGGGCCTGATCACCATCGTGTCGTTCATCGGTGCTCTGTTGGTGCTGAGCCCGGTGATCACCGCCGCCGTCGTTGTTTCGGCCGTGCCGACGCTGCTCGGGGAGCTCTCGCTCGCCCGGCGGCGCGCCGCGATGTTCTGGGAGGTGGGGCCGACCGAGCGGCTCGAGCTCGCCTACAGCATGTTGCTGTCGAGCGTCGAGGCCGCCCAGGAGGTGCGACTGTTCGGTCTTGCCGACTTCCTCCGCATTCGTCTGCTGGCGCAACGACGTCTGGCGAACGCGGCGCGGTGGCGTCTGGAACGCCGCGAGCTGGTGCTCCAGAGCAGCTTCAGCCTCCTGTCGGCTGGGGTGGCCGGTGCCGGGATCCTGTGGGCCGTGGCCGCGGCGCAGCGCGGCGAGCTCTCGGTGGGCGATATCGCACTGATGCTGGCGAGCGTCGGCGCCCTCCAGGGGGCGATGGCCCAGACGGTCGGCGATGTCGCCAACACCCACGAGGGATTGCTGATGTTCAGCCACTTCCGTGCGGTGGTGCATGCCGATCCCGATCTTCCGCTGGCGCTGGTGCCGCGGCCCGTTCCCGTGCTGCGCGAGGGCGTTGAGTTTCGCGACGTCTGGTTCCGCTACTCCGACGAGCACCCGTGGGCGCTGCGCGGCGTGAACCTCCACATCCCGTCGGGCAAGGCGGTCGCGCTTGTCGGCCGCAACGGCGCGGGCAAGAGCACGCTTGTGAAGCTGCTCTGCCGGCTCTACGACCCTTCCCGCGGCGCGATCCTCTGGGATGGGATCGACCTGCGCGAGCTCGACCCTGGCGTGCTGCGGCTACGGCTGGGAGCGGTCTTCCAGGACTACATGCACTACGAGATGACGGCGTCGGAGAACATCGGTGTCGGCGATCTCGACGCCCTCGGGGATGACGCGAGGCTCCGAGACGCGGCGCGGCGAGCAGATGTGCATCGGACCCTCTCCGCCCTGCCTCAGGGTTACGACACGATGCTGACGCGCACCTTCTTCGGTGAGACCGACGACGGTGACCCGGCGACCGGGGTAGCTCTATCAGGTGGGCAGTGGCAGAGGGTGGCGTTGGCGCGGGCGTTCCTTCGAGATGACCGTGATCTCCTCATCCTGGATGAGCCGAGCTCGGGTCTCGATGTCGAGGCCGAGCACATGGTCCACACCAGGCTGCGTCAGCATCGCTCGTGCAAGACCACGTTGCTGATCTCCCATCGGCTGAGCACGGTGCGGGAGGCCGATGCCATCGCGGTGCTCGACGATGGTCGGATCGTCGAGCTCGGAGACCACGAGCAATTGCTAGCGGCGCGGGGCATCTACGCGCGCCTCTTCACGCTCCAGGCCCAGGGCTATCGGAGCAGCCCGGTAGGTCAACTCGTATGACCGTGCCCGCTGTCGTGTGCGTGCTCTGTGTGGGCGTGGTCCTGGTCCGCTGCCGGCGATGGCTGGCCGTGGTGACCGTGTTCGGGGACTCGATGGCTCCGACCTACCGCGATGGCGAGCGGGTGCTGGTCCGCCGGAAATCGTCGTCCGGGGTTCGACGAGGTGAGATCGTGCTGGTCGAGAGGCCAGGTCACGCGACGGGCTGGGTGGGTCCACCCGCCGGCGGCCGGGTCTCGGACACGCATTGGATCATCAAGCGCGCCGTGGCCTTGCCGGGTGATCCGCTACCTCACGGGGTGACCGTGGCCGCCGCGCCTCGGTCTGAGACGTCGGTGCCCGCTGATCGGCTGCTGGTGCTCGGCGACAACCCCGACCAGAGCTACGACTCGCGGAACTTTGGCTACGTCGAGCCCGAACGGGTCTTTGGCGTGGTCCTCCGACGCTTGACCCAGAGGAGCTAGAGATGGCTTATTTCAGCTTGGGTGCACGGTGCCTGCTCGGTGCGGTGTTCCTGGTCTCGGCGTTCAGCAAGCTGCGAAGCAGGCGGGCGCTGGACGAGTTCACCGCGTCGGTTCGCCGGCTAGGCCGCGTACCGCGGCGCTTGGCTCGGCCAGTAGCGGTAGTCGTGGCGGCCGCGGAGGCGCTGGTCCCCGTCCTCCTCGTGGCCCCGGGCCCCTCCGGGGTTGGCCTTGCGCTCGCCACTGGGCTGCTTGGCCTGTTCCTCGTAGCCATCATCGGAGCGATGCGCCGCGGGTCTGCCGAGTCCTGCCGCTGCTTCGGTACGTCGGACACCCCGCTCGGTCTGCGCCATGCGATCCGCAACGTCGTCCTGATGATGATCGCAGCGCTCGGAATCGCTGGTTCCTCGCAACCGGTCCCGACTGGAGACGCGTTCGTGGTAGCAGCGGGCGCACTCCTCGCCGCGGTCCTGGTCGTGATGCTCGACGACCTGATGGATCTCCTCGCGCCGATCCCTAGATGACCACGTCGAAGGCCAGGATCTCGCTGTGGGTTCCGACCGGTCCCTCCGACTGGGAGCGGGCGTGGCCTCGGCGGAACTCCTCCGAACCTACCCAGGCCTCGAACGCCTCGACCGATTCCCACCGGGTCACGACGAAGTACGGTCGGACCCGTGGGTGGGTCGCAGCAGGTTGAAGCCCTCGAACCCCGGCCGGTCATCGACCTCCCCGGCCCGGGTACGGAAACGCTCCTCCAGATCGGCTTCCCGACCCGCCGGCACGGTTATGGCGTTGATGCGGACGATGCTCCTGGCTGTTCCTCTCGCTGTAGCGGTAGTCGGCCGGGTGGATCACCGGCCGGCCGTCGCTGGGATGGGACGTGACGTCGACGTCGACGCCGAAGACCTGGGCGATGGTGGTGGGGGTGAGGGCGTGCGCGGGCGCGTCGCACCCCACCAAGCGGCCCTGATGGAGGACGGCCACCCGGTCCGCGGCCGCGGCCTGGTTCAGGTCGTGGACGATGGCGACCACCGCTCGCCCCTCGGCGGCCAGGTGTAGGCAGAGCCTGATCACCTGCTGTTGGTGGCGCAGGTCCAGAGCGGCCGATGGTTCGTCCAGGAGCACGATCGGGGCGTCCTGGGCCAGCACCCGCGCCAGTGAGACCCGGGCCTGTTCGCCGCCGGACAGCGTCGGCACCGTCCGTTGGGCCAGATGCACCGTGTCGGTGGTACGCAGCGCCGACGCCACCGCGGCGTGGTCGGCCGGACCCGGGAGATGGCCACGCCGGAGCAGGGGATAGCGGCCCATCATCACCACCTGCTCGGTCCGGAACGGGAACGCCACATGACAGCCCTGGGGCAGCACCGCCCGGCGTCGGGCCAGGTCACGACGCGACAACGAGCCAATGGGCACCCCATCGACGAGGGCCGAGCCGTCATCGGCGGACCGGTCGCCGGCCAGCACCGAGACCAGCGTGGACTTACCGGCGCCGTTGGGTCCGACGATCGCCAGAAGCTCGCTCGGCCGGACCTTCAGGCTGACCCGATCGACCAGCGTCTTGCCGCCGATCGTCACGGTCACGTCACGCGCCTCGAGCGCCGGGGTCATCCCCACCCTCCTTCCTCCGTTCGCTGGCTGCGGATCAGCCACAGGAAGTACGGACCGCCCACCAGCGCGGTGACCACACCCAACGGCAGCTCGCGCGGCACGACCAGGGTCCGGGCCACCAGGTCGGCGACGAGCAGGAGCGCGGCCCCACCCAGCGCGCTGGCCGGGATCAGCCGGCGGTGCTCCGGTCCGAGGGCCAGCCGCACGATGTGCGGGACGACCAGCCCCACGAACCCGACGACGCCCGCCACCGCGACCGCGGCGCCCGTAGCCAGGGCGGCGAGGACGACGACCAGCCCCCGGATCTGTCCCACTCGGACACCCAGATGTCCGGCTTCGCGGTCACCGAGGGCCAGCAGGTCCAGGTCTCGGCCCAGAACGCACAGGCCGATCGTCGCCAGCAGGATGGGTGGGCCAATGGCTGCGATCTGAGTCCAGGTCGCACCGGCCAGGCTGCCCAGGGTCCAGAACACGATGTCCCGCAGCTGCTGGTCGTCGGCCAGGAAGATCAGCAGGCCGGTGCCGGCCGCGGCGGTGACCTCGACCGCGATCCCGGCGAGCAACAGGGTCACCGTCTCGGTGCGGTTGCCTTGGGTGGCCACCAGGAACACCACGCCGGTGGCGGCCAGCCCGGCCACGAACGCGGCCAGCGGCACGGTGTAGATCCCCACGACCTCGAAGCCGAGGACGATGGTGGCCACGGCACCGACGGCGGCTCCGTTGGCCACCCCGATCACCCGGGGCTCGGCCAAGGGGTTGCGGAACACGGCTTGGAGCGCCGCGCCGGCCACGGCCAGAGCCCCGCCGACCAACGCCGCCAGCACTGCCCGGGGCAGGCGGATGTCCCACACCACGGCGTCGAACTTGGGGACGGCGCCACTGTCGCCGAGCCCGGCGTGGTGCAGGAGCACGGCGACCACATCGCCGGGTGGAACGGTGACCGCGCCGGCCCCGAGGTTGGCCACGAACGCCACCGCCAGCAGCACGACCAGCAGCCCCACGGCCGATCGTCGCCACCAGCCCTGAGCGCTCATCCCACACCTCCCCAGGTCATCCACTATTCGCTCTTCCCAGCATCTTGTGTTAGGTATTCCTAATTCCAGATCATTGGGGAGGTCAACATGAAGCAGGTTCATGGACGCCGACGGCTGGGGCTCCTGGTCGCCGGTCTGGCATTCGTCGGAGCGTTCGCCGCTTGCGGCTCGGGCGACGATGATGCGGCCACCGACACCCAAGCGCCCGACCAGGTCGGCGGGACGGACGAGGGTGCACCGGTGCTGCCGGTCGAGTTCACCAACGCGGACGGCTCTTCCACCACCGTCACCGACGTGAGCCGCATCGTTCCGCTCAACGGCGACATCGCCGAGGTGGTGTTCGCCCTGGGGCTGGGGGACAACGTGGTGGCGACCGATGTCAGCGCCACCTATCCGGCCGAAGCCGCCGCTCTGCCCAAGGTCGGCTATCAGCGGACGCTCTCGGTGGAGGGGATCCTGGCCCAGAACCCCACCGTGGTCATCGGGAACACCAGCGCCGGTCCGCCTGATGTCATCGAGCAGCTGAAGGCGGTCGTGCCGGTGGTGATCGTCGACTACCCCGTGGATCTCAGCGGTCCCGCGGCCAAGATCGAGGCCGTAGCGACCGCACTGGGCGTGCCGGACCATGGCATGGCGCTGGCCGACGACGTGGACCAGGCCATCGAGACGGCCCAGGCCGAGGTTCCCGCAGACGCCAACGCACCGCGGGTGGTGCTGCTGTATCTCCGTGGGACCCAGGTGCAGATGATCGGCGGGGCCGACATCGGCGTGTCCGCCGTGCTGGAGGCGGCCGGAGTCGTCGATGCCGCGGCCGAAGCGGGGATCACGCAGACCTCGCCGATCACACCTGAGGCCCTGGTGGAGGCAGCACCCGACGTCATCATCACCACGACGACAGGCCTGGAATCGGTGGGCGGCATCGACGGCCTGCTCAACATCCCCGGCGTGGCCCAGACCCCGGCGGGACAGAACCGCAAGGTCCTCGACTTCGACGACCAGTACCTGTTGGGCGGCGGCCCTCGCTCCGGCGACGCCCTCTCCGACCTGATCGCGGCGCTGTACGACTAGTGCCCCATCAGGTGACGTTTACGTTCTCACGGCGAGTCAGGGGCGTTCCTCGGTGTGCCGGGGCGACGCAGGAACCCACCAGCGGTTTCAAGTCGTCACGGTGCAGCGAGGGGCGTCATCTGACCGGCGGCGAGGGCGTGCAAACGTTGCCTGATGGGGCACTAGCTCAGAGGATCTGGCTGAGGAAGAGCTTCGTGCGGTCCTCGGTGGGGTTCTCGAAGAAGTGCTGCGGAGTGCCCACCTCGACGACCTCACCGTCGGCCATGAACATGACCCGATCGGCGACCTCCCGGGCGAAGCCCATCTCGTGGGTGACCACGATCATGGTCATGCCCGAGCGGGCCAGGTCCTTCATCACGTCGAGGACCTCGGCGATCATCTCCGGGTCGAGGGCCGAGGTGGGCTCGTCGAACAGCATGATCTTGGGCTGCATGGCCAGGGCCCGGGCGATGGCCACCCGCTGCTGCTGGCCTCCGGAGAGCTGGCCCGGGTACTTGTGGGCCTGCTCGGGGATCTGCACCCGCTCCAGCATCTCCCGCGCCACCTGTTCGGCCTTGCGTTGGGGAAACCGCCGCACTCGGCGCGGTCCCAACATGATGTTCTCCAGCACGGTGAGGTGGGGGAAGAGGTTGAACGACTGGAACACCATCCCGACCTCGCGGCGCACCTCGCCGATGCGGCGCAGGTCGTTACCCAGCTCGATCCCGTCGACCACCACCCGGCCGCTGTCGTGCTCCTCCAACCGGTTGATGCAGCGGATCAGGGTGGACTTGCCCGAGCCCGACGGGCCGATGATCACTACCACCTCCTGGCGGCCCACCCGCAGCGTGATGTGCTTGAGCGCCTGGAATCGCCCGAACCACTTGTCGACCTCTTCCAGCACCACCATCGGCTCGTCGCTTGTCGCAGCCGTGGTCGTGGCGGAATCGATGGTGTCGGTCATCTGCGGCCTCCGAGTCCGAGCCCGAGTCGGTGTTCCAGACGGCGGCTCTCACGCGACATGGTGTAGGCGCCGGCCCAATAGATGAGAGCGGCGAAGCCAAAGGTCACGGTGTGCAGCCGCTGACCCAGGAAAGTGGGTTGGGAGATGACGTTTTCGGACACCTCCAACAGCTCCACGAAGCCGATGATCTGCAGCAGCGAGGTGTCCTTGAACAGGCTGATGAACTGGCCGACCATCGCCGGGATCACCGCACGGAGCGCTTGGGGCAGCACGATCAGCCGGGTCACCTTCCAGGGAGCCAGCCCCAACGCTTGGGCCGCTTCGTACTGGCCGCGAGGGATCGACTGCAGCCCACCCCGCACGGTCTCGGCCACATAGGCCGACTCGAACAGGGTGATGACGATCAAGGCCCGGGCCAGGGGCGACGGCGGCTGGAAGGTGTTGGGGAAGAACAACGGGATCACGTAGTGGCCCAGGAACAGGAGGGTCACCAGCGGGACGCCGCGGATCAGCTCGATGAACCCGACGTTCATCCACCGCAGCGCCGGCAGCGACGAGCGTCGGCCCAGGGCCACCAGCACCCCCAAGGGGAACGACAGGGCGATGCCGGCCACGGTGACGAACAGGGTGAGGTGCAGCCCGCCCCAGTCGTCCCAACCGACACCACCGGGCCCGGCGATCAGCTGGACCACCACGATCACCCCGACCAGCAGGCCGAGCCAGACGAACCGGGCGAGCCCGGGGGCCTGGCGGCCCAACCAGCGGCTGGCGGCCAGCAGGGCGATGCCGGCCAGGGTCAGCAGCGTCGGGGTCCAGGTGCGGGTCTGGGACAGGATCACGCCGACCGCCATCAACGCCGGCCAATAACGGCGCAACCAGTCCCATCGACCCGGCCTCGTCACCTCCCGGCCCGCGGCGAGGGCCAGCTGTTCGGCGCTGGCCACCGTGGCTCCGCTCAGGAGTCCGCCGAGACCGGCCACGACGTACAGGGACGCCCACAGCCGCCACACCTCGTCGAAGGGGAAGCGGCCGATCATGAACAGCCGGAGGTTCCGCCGCACGATCTCCCAGTTCGACGACACCAGGACGAACCAGGCCAGGCGGTAAGTGGCGTAGGCCAGGGCGAGTCCGAAGACGATGGTGAGCAGCGAGCCGAACGGGGTGGCGAAGAGGTTCTGGCGCACCCACTGCCGAGGGGTGAGCCGGACCTCGGGACGGCCGCTCGGTTCCGGGCTCGGGATGGGCAGCGGTTCGGAGGTGGCGGCGAAGTTGGGGACGTCCAGGAGCGGTTCCATCAGCGTTCCACCAGCTGCAGTCGGCGGTTGACCATGTTCAGCAGCAGCGAGGTGGTCAAGGAGAACACCAGGTAGATGACCATGAGGATCACGATCATCTGCAGCGCCGGCGCCCGGGAGGACCCGATGAGCCGGAAGCCGAGGCTGGATACGTCGGAGTAGGCGACGGCGATGCCCAGCGACGTGTTCTTGGTGAGGCTGAGGCACTGGTTGATGGTCGGCGGCACCGCGACCCGGAACGCCTGGGGCAGGGTCACGAACCGCAGCCGCTGGAAGTCGCTCAACCCGATGGCCGTCGCGGCCTCAGTCTGCCCGTAGGGCACGGACTGGATGCTGCCGCGCACGATCTCGGCGATGTGGCTCCCGTGGTAGATCGCGAGCGCACCGGTGAGCGCGACGTAGCCGATGTCCAGCGAGGCGCCGCCGGCGATCGAGGCGTCGCCTGTCTTGGGGTGCGACCACGTGAGCGGACTGTCGAGCACCAGGTAGCTGGCAACGGCCACGAGCAGGAACACTCCGCCGCCCCACAGCACGCGGTGGTGGGGCTCGCCGGTGCGGTCGGACACCCGGGTGCGCCAGGTGGCGAGGCCGAGTGCGGCAGCCGCGGCGACCGCCAGCACCAGCGCGTACACGCCGAAGTTGTCGCCGGCCACCGGGGACATCATCGCCAGCTCGCGGTTGGAGACCACCGCCACGCTGCCGATGCTGCGGGCGCTCTCGATGCGGGGCAGAGTCCGCAGCCAGGCCGCGGTGAACAGGATGATGAGCAGTACCGGCACGTTACGGAGCAGCTCCACATAGATGGTGGCGGCCTTGCGGGCCACCCAGCTGCGTGACAGCCGCAGGACGCCGACCACCACGCCGATCGTGACGGCCAGCACCATGCCCACGACGGCCGAGGCCGCCGTGTTCCGTATGCCGACCCAGAGGGCGTCGCGCACCGGCTGTCCGGCCCGGAAGTCGCTGTACGCGATGTTGAACCCGGTGGGTTCGTCGAGGAACGACCAGCCGGTGCGGGTGCTCTGCCGGGTGTTCGCCTGGTAGTTGTCGCTCAGATAGACGGCGACGCCGAGCAGCACGCCGATGGCGACGAGCTGACCCACGATCCGCAGGATGCGGACATTGAAGAGGAGCGCCAGAACCTTCCGGCTCTGGCGCTCCTCCACCTCAGGCACGTGGTGCCGCCCTCACGGCCACGCGCCGTCAGCGGAACGGTGGCGAGTAGTGCAACCCGCCGTCGGTCCACAGAGCGTTGGGTGTGCCTGCCCGCTCGAGTTGCAGCGGGGAACTGGGGCCGACGTTGCGGTCGTAGATCTCGCCGTAGTTGCCCACGGCGCTGATCACGTCGATGGCGAAGGTGGGATCGAGCCCGAAGCCGAAGTCGACCACGGC
>DASXTK010000416.1:0-40669 GCA_036505485.1 Acidimicrobiales bacterium | reverse complement strand
CTGCCGCGGCTCGAGGGCCTTCACCTCAGCGAGGTGGTGTGTGGTGTAGATCACGGTGCGGCCACCAGTGGCCGCCAGCTCCCGCACCAGCCCCAGCAGGTAGCGCCGGTGCTCGACATCGACGCCCGCGGTGGGCTCGTCCAGCAGCAGCACCGGGGGGTTGGCGATGAGGGCGATGGCGGTGTGGACGCAGCGTTGCTGACCTCCAGACAGGCTGCCCGCCTGCTGTCCCAGCACGCTGCCGATCCCGAGCATCTCGGCCGTGGCCGAGATCTGGGCTTCGGCCTTCTGTCCGGAGAACCCGGCAAGCTCGGCGAAGACCTGCAGGTTCTCGGCCACCGACAACGTCGGGTAGACGGCCAGTTCCTGGGGGGCCAAGCCGATCTTGGGCGGACCCGAGCCGTTCGCTTCGGGGAAGAGGATCCGGCCCTCGTCACAGGGCCGCCACCCGGCGATGACCTCGCTCAGGGTCGTCTTGCCGGCGCCGTTGGGGCCCAGCACCACGGTGGTGCCAGTCTCGAAGCGCAGGTTCACGTCAACCAGCGCCGGGTTCCGGCCGTAGTGCTTGGTGACACCTTCAAGGTGGATGATGGTCATGCGGTTCCTTCCGGGTGGGCCGCGTTGATCGCATTGCGGCTGGGATTCCAGAAACGGGCCTCAGCTCGGGCCCTCGCCGCGGCGACACCCAGCTCGGCTGGGGGATCGACCGCAACGACTCGGGGGGCCGACCTCGCCGCGGTGGCGAGGCCGAGATCGCGGTAGACGCCATCGGTGACGCCCCGATCCCGGTTGGCCGACGTGTGCGGACCGCACAGACCATTGGCGATCCCAGCGACGACCAGCTCTTGGACCGGGTCGACGCAGAAGAACGATGTGTTGTAGCCGATGTGGCCGATGGTGGCCGGGGAGCACTGGGATCCGAACAGCCAGCCGTCGGCCACGACGCCGAGGCCCCAGGACAGGAAGGCGCCCCAGTGCTCGTCCCACATGCCCACCCGATGCCGGGCGCAGATCGCAGCCACGGTCTGCGGACGCAGCAGCGGCCGGGGCGGGTGCGGCAGGAACGCCTCGGCGATGCGACCCAGGGCGCCCGCCGACCCGATGCCGATGGAGCCCGGCGCGTAGGTCTCGAACTGCCAGCGGTGCTCGGTGGCGGCGAACACCCGCGGCGCATGGTCGGACTCGGTGTCGTAGATGGGACCGATCCGATGCCCGTCCTTGGCCCAGACGTCGTCGGTCACCTCGAGGATGCAGTCCTCCACGCCGAGGGGATCGAGCACCTCGCGCTGCAGGAATTCGGTATAAGGCATGCCGCTGCGACGCTCAATAGCCTCTGAAAGGACGGCAAATGCCCAGAACTGCGCGTAGTAGGCCTGGGCTCCGGGTGTCGCATCCTCGGGCATCTTCGATCCCCAGATAGCGGCCAAGACCTCGTCCCGGCTCCCCCACTGGGCCTCGTACCAGGGTTCCGGTGCCAGCCCCGCGGTATGGGTCAATAGATTCCAGAACGTCAGACGTTCCTTGCCCCCACCGCTGAACTCGCCGACCACCTCGGACACCGGCTGCCACAGATCGAGCTCGCCCGCGTCCCACAGCAGCCCGAACCCCAGGACGAACAACGGCTTCATGGCGCAGAACCACGGCATGAGTGTCCGGGTGGTCATCACGGCGTCGCCCCGGGCCCAGCCGACCGCCGCCTCGGCCTGGCCAACCCCCTGGTGAGACACATAGATCTGCATGCCGGCGTGCGATCCGAGCCGGACGCCTTCGGTGGCCACGGCCACGGCGCTAGGTGTGCGCTCGTTGGCCTGCCACAGGAGCCATGCCTCGTTGGGCTCGGCCGGCGGATCGGGTGTCGGCTCCCCCATGAATCCCAGCGCACGCCAGCGCTGACGACGGATGGCGGTCTCGTCAAAGACCGCCGGCTGGTCCTCGATACCGTCGGTAGGTCGGACCAGCAATGTGTTTGATGCGACCATGCATTGCATCCTGAGCAGTTCGGCGACCGCCCGGAATCCGGCAATCATCTATCGCCGGTCATAGGCCTACGGCTTAGCGCACCAAAACGACGAACTGGCGTCTCCGACCGTTCATCGCACGGTCAGAGACGCCGGGTTCGCGGAAGTCAGGATCAGACGGTGACTGGAGTCTTGGCCGGCTCTGGCTCCGGGCCGGCGGCTCCCGGGACGTCCGGGCCGTCATCGGGAAGGTCCGCACCGTGGTCGCTGATGCCGTATCGCTCGTAGAAGCGACGCAACGGACCAGGCGCCCACCAGTTCCAGTTGCCGGCCAGGCGCATGAACGCCGGCACCAGGGTTCCTCGGATGACGAAGGCGTCGAGCAGCACCGCCAAGGTCAAACCAACCCCGTAGAGCTTGATGAAGCTCACGTGGCTGGAGACGAAGGCGAGGAACACCACCGACATCAGCACAGCGGCCGCGGTCACGATGCGACCGGTGCGCTCCAGGCCGAGGGCCACCGCCGTGGTGTTGCTCGCACCCCGGTCGTGCTCCTCCTTGATCCGGGCCAGCAGGAACACCTCGTAGTCCATCGACAGGCCGAAGGCGATGCAGAACATCATGATCGGCATCTCGGCCGATATCCCGCCGGTGGCGGTGAAGCCCAACAGCCCCGACAGGTGGCCTTCCTGGAAGACCCAGACCATGGCGCCGAAGGTGGCGGACAGGCTGAGCAGATTCAGCGCCACTGCCTTGATGGGGATGACGACGCTGCCGAACATCATGAACAGCAGCACCACGGTGACCGCAGCGATCACACCCAGGGCGAGCGGCAGCTTGTTGAACAGGCTGGCGTTGGTGTCGATCAGCTCGGCACCGGGACCGGTCACGAGCACCGGGAACGGCGCTGTGGTGTCCCGGACGTCCTTGACCAGGGTCTCGCCTGCGTCGGACAGCGGGGCCACCGAGGGCACGACGGATAGGTAGGTGCCGCCGTCCGCTTTGAACCCGGCGTAGCGAGGAGAGCCCTCCGGGCCGACCAGCAGGTCGCCGGCGGCGCAACCGAACTCGTCGACCATCCCGGTTCCGCAGTACGAGCCGCCGGCGGCGTCGACCCGAGCCACCCCGGGCAGCTGGGCCAGCCGGACCGCGTAGTCGGTGGTGACCTCGTCGGACGCACCGTTGGCCGAGGGGGCGACGACCGAGAGCGCGCCCTCTTCGGTCGAGGAGAACTCCTGGCGGATGACGTCGTGGACCTGACGGCTCCGCGACGACTCGGACAGGACTCGCTCATCGGGTTGGGTCAGGTGCAGACCCAGGAACGGTGCTCCCAAGAAGAGCAGGACGACGATGATGCCGGTGGCCACGGGCAGGGGCCGCTTCATGACCACGGTGGCCACCCGGTGCCAGACCCCCTCCTCCGGCGGGTTGACCGAGCGCTTCCACAAGGTGAGGGCGTTCACCTTGTGTCCGAGCAGCGCCAGGATCGCCGGCAGCACGATCAGGGAGAACACACCGGCCAGCAGCGCCACCGCCACCCCGGCGTAGGCGAAGCTCTTCAAGAAGCTGAGCGGGAACAGGAGCATGGCGCACAGGGAGGCGGCAACGGTGAGGGAACTGAAGGCCACGGTGCGCCCGGCCGTCTGCACGGTCCTGGTGACCGCGCCCCGAGGATCGTCGGGTGTCCGCTTCAGCTCCTCCCGGTAGCGGGCGACGATGAACAGGCTGTAGTCGATGGCGAGACCCAGCCCGAGGGCCGTGGTGAGGCTGAGGGAGAACACGGAGACATCCGTGACGAGCGCCAGCAACCGCAGCACGACCATGGTTCCGACCACCGACAGCGCCGCGGTGGCGAGGGGCAGGAAGCCGGCGGCCACGCTGCCGAAGATCAGCACCAGCAGGATCAGCGTGATCGGCAGGGCGATGACCTCGGCGGTGACCAGGTCCTTCTCCACTGTGGCCCCGAGCTCGCGGTAGATCTCGGCGAACCCGCCGACCTCGACCTTGACCGCAGTGCCGTCCCCGGCGGCTCGAAGCTGCGGCGCCAGTTCTGTGATGCGGTCGTTGACGACGTCGACGCTGGCGGAGTCGATGCGACCGACCACCAGGGCCCGGGTCCCGTCCGCGCTGCGCAGCGGTGGGGCGTTGTTCTCGGACCAGTACGAGGCGACACCATCGACGCCCGGCTCCTCGGCCAGCTTGCTCGTGAGCGCGGCGCCGGCGGCGGCCACGTCAGGAGAGTCCACATCGCCCGACCGGGCGGTGACGAGCAGGACCACGTTGGGCGCGCCGGTGTCGAACTGCTTGTCCAGGATGTCGGCGGCCCGATGGGATTCGGAGGCATTGTCCACGAACCCCCCGACTGTCAGGTGCTCGGCAACATCGCCGGTGGTGGCACCGGCGATGAGGAACACAAGGAAAGCCACAATGAGGATCGCCTTCGGGCGACCTGTGGCGAGACGGGCGAAGCGATTGACCATCGTGACCTCTCCGAGACGGGGATCGGCAGGGTCCGACCCGAATGGCGCAGTACTTCGACAACCTGTGCCGAACGGCGCAACCGGGCCGCAAGAATTTCCTTGGAGCCCACCACTCTCTGAAGTCACTGCAAGGATCAGCGAAATTGAGGCGTTTCTCGCGCCTATAGCGCGGCAAACGCCTCAGTTTCGGCGTCGTCGCTGGTGCCTACATGAGCTTGGAGGCGGTCGCGCCTTCCCACTTGGTGAGGCGGGCGCCGGTGACGCCGCAGGTGGCCATCGCGGCCATGAACTCCGCCAGGTGGGCCGACCCCATGTGGGCGTTCATGGCCTCCGCCGTGGCCCATTGCTCGAACACGTGGAGCCGACCGGGATCGGCGAGGTCGGCCGAGAACGTGTAGCCCTCGTTGCCGTCCTCGGCCCGGGTCGCCTCCATTGCCGCGAGCGCCGCCGCGATGGCGTCGTCGCGCCTGGCCGGGTCCAGATCGATGATGCCGGTGACGATGATCGTGTCGGACATGGCGCGATGTCTACACGGCCGACCGATGGTGCGCCCGGAAGGAGTCGACCCCTCATCTTCCCTGGAAAGAACAGAGTGCTCTCGTTGAGCTACAGGCGCTAGGACCGCGAACCGTACACTCCGCGGAAGAGTGCCGGGGGGTGCCGCAAGGTCATGGAGTCAGACGTCTCGCGCAGTAGCCGCAACACAGAGGAGGTGCCTGCCTCGGTCCGTCTGCGGTCGCGCCGACGCCGGGCGGCGGTGATCCTCGGGATGGCCGGGGCGATCAACCTCGCGTCGGCGATCACCACCCCGCTGGACCGCCTCCACGTGCTCGCCGACCTGGTCCCGTTGGCCGTTCCCCCGGCCGCGACCCAGGTGGTGGCGCTCTCCGGACTGGCGCTGCTGGGCCTGTCCCGCGGGATCCGCCGCGGGCAGCGTCGGGCCTGGCTCATCGCGTTGGGGCTGCTGGTGGCCTCACTCGTCGGGCACGTCGTCAACGGCGGAGGCCTCGAGGAGACGATGGTGGCTGCGGCCGCGGTCACCTACCTCTGGGCCCACAGATCCAGCTTCGCGGCGCCGAGCGATCGTTCGTCGACGGTGTTCGGCCTGGGGGCGGTGGCCGCCGCGACCCTGGCCAGCGTGGCCGTGGCCGTTGCGGCGGTCGAACTGGACACCGACAGCCCGCCCCGACCCCCGTTCGGTCGTGCCGTCACCGCGGTCGTCGAGCGGCTGGCCGGCAACGCGACCATCCCCCTGCCCGGGCATCCCTACATGGGGCACGTGCTGCTGGCGGTCGGGGCCGGGCTGGTGGCCACGACCGGATGGGTGCTCACGCGTCCCCTGCTGGTCCGCTCGACCGCGCTCGCCGATCGGGCCCGGGCCCGCGTCATCGTGGAACAGCACGGACGGGGCAGCCTCGACTTCTTCGCGTTGCGCGACGACAAGCGCCATTTCTTCCACGGCTCATCGCTGGTGGCCTATGCGGTGATCGGGCGGGTCTGCCTCGTGGCCCCCGACCCGATCGGCCCGGACGAGGAACGCACCGCGGTGTGGGCGGCGTTCCGGGCCTTCGTCGACCAGCACGGCTGGCCGCTCGCGGTCATGGGCGTGGCCGAGCACTGGCTGCCGATCTACCAGGGTTCGGGGATGCGGACCATGTACGTCGGTGACGAGGCCATCGTCGACTGCGCATCGTTCCGCCTCGACGGACGGCGCTTCAAGGGTCTGCGCCAGGCCGTGAACCGGGTGCGCCGCTACGGCTACCGCGTCGAGTTCCACGACCCGGCCGCGCTCTCGCCCGAGCTGCGGGCCCAGCTGCAGGCCGTGCTCGACGACGGTCGCCGGGGCGCCTGCGAGCGCGGCTTCTCCATGACGCTCGGCCGCGCCTTCGATCCGGACGACCGCGGTCTGCTGCTGGCGGTGTGCCGCGATCCCGACGGTGTGCCGGTGGCGTTCTGCCAGTACGTGCCGGCACCGGGGCTCCCGGGCTGGTCGTTGGACCTCATGCGCCGGTCGCGGGCACCAGGGCCGAACGGGATCATCGACTTCATCGTGGTCGAGACCATCGACCACCTGCGCGAGCGCGGCGACCGGGGCCTGGCCCTCAACTTCGCCACCCTGCGCGCGGTGATGGCCGACGAGATGGGCGGCGCCCTGGGCACGCGGGCCGAGAAGTGGCTGGCCCAGCGGCTCTCCAAGTCGATGCAGATCGAGAGCTTGTGCTACTTCACCGCCAAGTACGACCCCGACTGGCAGCCTCGTTACGCGGCCTATGCCTCGCCTGAGGACTTCGCTCCCTCGGCGCTCGCGCTGGCCCGGGCCGAGGGTCTGAGCGAGCTCCCTCTGGTCGGTCGTCTGCTCGCGCCCTGAGGCTGAGCGCCGGTTCCCGGACGGCCGGACCGAGCGCCGTTAGCCTCACCGGATGCTCGGACTCCCTCCCGAGGTCACGGTGTGCCTCTTCGATCTCGACGGTGTGCTGACCAAAACTGCGACGGTCCATGCCGCGGCGTGGAAAGAGATGTTCGACGAGTTCCTTCAGGCCTACGCCGAGCGCACCGGAACGCCCTTCCGTCCGTTCGACTCGCACGACTACGACCGTTACGTGGACGGACGCCCACGGCTCGACGGCACCAGGGCGTTTCTGGAGTCGCGAGGCATCAAGCTTCCCGAAGGATCCCCGTCCGACCCCGTCGACGCCCTGAGCATCCAGGGGCTGAGCAACCGCAAGAACCAGCTCGTGTTGCAGCGCCTGGCCGAAGGCCAGGTCGAGGTCTACGAGGGCTCGGTGCGCTATGTCCGGGCGGTCCGGGCCGCCGGCATGCCGACCGCGGTGGTTTCGTCGAGCGCCAACACCGCGCAGGTCCTCGAGATCACCGGGCTCGCCGGTCTGTTCGACGTGCGCATCGATGGCATCGTGGCCGAGGAACGGGGCCTCGCCGGCAAGCCCGCGCCCGATACCTTCCTCGCTGCGGCCCAAGACCTCGGGAGAGCCGCCAGCGCGGCCGCGATCTTCGAGGACGCGCTGGCCGGGGTGGCGGCGGGGCGTGCCGGCGGGTTCCGCTTCGTGATCGGCGTCGACCGGGTCGGCCAGGCCGACGAGCTCCTGGCGCACGGCGCGGACATCGTGGTGAAGGATCTCAGCGAGTTGCTGGAGCGGGACACATGAGCGAAGGAACCGGGTACACGGTCGAGCCCTGGGCGGTGACGGAGCGGGGTCTCGATCTCGATGCCCTGGCCCGGAGCGAGTCGGTGTTCGCGCTGTCCAATGGCCACATCGGACTCCGGGGCAACCTCGACGAAGGCGACCCCCACGGATTGCCCGGCACCTATCTCAACTCGTTCTACGAGCTGCGGCCGCTGCCCTACGCCGAGGCCGGCTACGGGTATCCCGAGCGCGGCCAAACGGTGATCAACGTGACCAATGGCAAGCTGATCCGCCTGCTGGTCGACGACGAGCCCTTCGACGTCCGCTACGGAACGCTCACGACCCACGAACGAACCCTCGACCTGAGGGCCGGCACCCTGGCCCGGCGGGTCGAATGGACGTCGCCAGCCCGTGATTCGGTGCGGATCACCTCCACCCGTCTGGTCTCTCTGACCCAGCGGGCCATCGTGGCCATCTGCTACGAGGTGGAGCCGATAGAGGCCGAGCTGCGCATCGTCCTGCAGTCCGAGCTGGTCGCCAACGAGGAGCTGCCGCCGCAGAGCAAGGACCCCCGGGCCGCGGCGGCGCTCGAGCACCCGCTGGAGAGCGAGGAGCACATCAGCAACGGCATGAGCGCTCTGCTGATGCATCGCACCCGCCAGAGCGGGCTCCGGGTGGCCGCCGGCATGCGCCATCTCATCGAGTGCGCCGGGGTCGAGGTCGACCGGGAGATGACCAGCGGTCCGGACGTGTGCCGCCTGACCCTGGCCACCCGGCTCCAGCCCGGTGAGAAGCTGCGCGTGGTCAAGTTCATCGCCTACGGCTGGTCGAGCCAACGAACCCGGCCGGCGCTCCACGACCAGGTGGTCGCCGCCCTCGCCGCGGCCCATCTCACGGGTTGGGAGAACCTGCTGGCCGAGCAGCGGGCCTACCTCGACGAGTACTGGGCCGGAGCCGATGTCGACCTCGACGGCGATTCCGAGGTGCAGCAGGCGGTGCGCTTCGGCCTGTTCCACATCCTGCAGGCGGCGGCGCGGGCCGAGCAGCGCCCCATCCCGGCCAAGGGGCTGACCGGCCCGGGCTACGACGGGCACACCTTCTGGGACACCGAGACGTTCGTTCTGCCCGCCCTGACCTACACGCAGCCCGACGCCGCGGCCGACGTCCTGCGCTGGCGCCAGCTCACGCTTCCGATCGCCCTGGATCGAGCCACCGAGCTGGGCCTCGATGGCGCGGCCTTCCCCTGGCGCACGCTGCGAGGCTGGGAGGCGTCGGCCTACTGGCCCGCTGGTACGGCCGCGTTCCACATCAACGCCGACATCGCCGATGCCGTCGTGCGCTACCTCGACGCCACCGACGACCAGGACTTCGAGCACGAGACCGCGGCCGAGCTGCTGATCCAGACCGCCCGGCTGTGGCGCAGCCTGGGCCACCACGACACCGACGGCCGGTACCGGATCGACGGCGTCACCGGGCCCGACGAGTACAGCGCCCTGGGCGACAACAACGTCTACACGAACCTGATGGCCCAACAGAACATGACGGCTGCCGCCGATGTCGCGGCTAGGCAGCCGGAGGTGGCCGCCAGGCTCGGGGTCACGGACGAGGAGACCGCATCGTGGCGCGACGCGGCGACGGCCATGCTCATCCCCTATGACCAGCGGCGGGGGGTCCATCCCCAGAGCGAAGGCTTCACCGAGTACGCCCGCTGGGACTTCGCCGGCACGCCGCCGGACAAGTACCCGCTGCTGCTGCACTATCCGTACTTCGACCTCTACCGGAAGCAGGTGGTCAAGCAGGCCGATCTCGTGCTGGCCATGCAAATGCAAGGTCAGGCCTTCACCTGGGAGCAGAAGGACCGCAACTTCACCTACTACGAAGCCGTGACTGTGCGCGACTCCTCCCTGTCGGCGGCCACCCAGGCGGTCATGGCGGCCGAGCTGGGCCACCTCGAGCTGGCCCACGACTACCTGGGCGAGGCCGCCCTGGTCGATCTGGCCGACTTCGGGCACAACACCCGCGACGGTCTGCACATGGCGTCGCTGGCCGGGGCCTGGACCGCGCTGGTCGAGGGGTTCGGCGGCATGCGGGCCCGCGACAAGCGTCTCTCGTTCGCGCCACGCCTGCCGAGCGGCATCACCCGGCTGGCCTTCCGCATCCGTTATCGGGGACGCCGCATCGCGGTCACCACGTATCCCGACGACGCGGTGTACGAGCTGCTCGAAGGTCCGCCGATCATCATCACCTGCCACGGCGACGAGCTCGAGCTCGTGGACAAGCCCGTGCGTCACCCGATCCCACCGGTGCGGCGGACCGACCGGCCGACCCAGCCGCCGGGACGCGAGCCCCGACGGCGGAGTCCTCAGACCGAGTCACCCACCAGCGAGTAGCGACCCACCTACCATTCGACGAGCACCTTGGTCGGCACCATCAGGTTGATGCTCGGCTCGTACTCGACGGTCTGGTCCGGGGTGAGACGCAGGTTCGGGTAGCGAGCCTGGAGCAGCTCCAGACCGATGCGGGCGACCGCCTTGGCCAGCGACGAGCCCAGGCAGTAGTGGAGGCCATGGGAGAAGTGCAGGCTGCTGCTCAAGTTCTCCCGATGCGGGTTGAAGGTGTCGGCGTTGGGGAACTGGGTCTCGTCCCGGCTGGTCGAGCACACCATGACCCACACGACCGAGCCGGCCGGGATGGTCACGCCGTTGACCTCGACATCGGTCGTGGCCTGGCGGAAGACCCCGATCGAGAGGGCGGTGCGGCGCAGCGACTCGTTGAACGCGGCGTCGAAGGACGTCGCATCGTTGAGGAGGCGATTCCAGTACGGGCGCTCCTGCAGCAGCTCGCTGACCAGGTTGCTCAGCGCGAAGGCCGTCGGACGGATACCCGCGGTGACGATGTCGAAGCTGAGGAATCCGACGATCTCCTCCTGGCTGTACTCGGCCCGACCGTCGGCGACCTTCTGGAGCAGGTAGCTCGTCAGGTCGTCCTGGGGCTGCCGGCGCCGTGAGTCGATGAAGTCGGTGAGGTACTCCTCCCACTCCTTGACATCGCGGGCGTGCTGGACCTGGTCCTCCGGCGGCGGGTTGCCGAAGAAGAAGGCAGCCACGGCATCGTGGTAGCGCATGATCTGCTCGTAATCCTCGGTCGGCAGCCCCACGACCGAGAGGATCGACTGGTTCGCCAGCGGCCGGGAGTACAACTCGTTGAGATCGACCGGACCGGTCGTCGGAATCCGGTCGAGATGGTGCTGGGCCAGCTCGCGGATCCGGGGTTCGAGACCGGCGATCCCCTTGGCCGAGAAGTACGCGGAGACCGGCCGGCGGAGCCGATCGTGGTCGGGGTTGGCGTCGAAGCCCATGTTGGGAGCGGCGAAGGTGTCGGTCGTGGCCAGGATCTCCCGGGCCTCGTCGACGAACTGCGACAGGATCACCGGGCGGGTGGAGGACGAGAAGGTGTCGGGATCCCGCAGGATCTCGACGGCATCGTCGTACCGGGTCACGATCCACATGTGCATCGCTTCGCTGAAGTGCACGGGGTTCTCGGCCCGGGCGAGGGCCAAGGACGGATACACATCGGCGAAGTTGGGCACGATGAACGGGTTGAACTGGACGTTGCTACCGCCGTGGGCGATCGGGCAGCCGGCAGTCTCCGACGACGCAACGGCGTCGGTGATGGGGTCTGGGGCCAAGGTCATGTGATCTGTCCTTCCGTTTCATTCGTTCGCATGACCGGCTCAGACGACGCTGTACCGGCCGGGGGCAATGATCAGAGTGGGATCGAGTGAGCGTTTGATGGAGGCGAGGGTCTCCCAGTAGGGGTCCTGGGGCGCCACCGCCGTGGCCATGTCTTCGACGCCGATGCGATGCGGGACGAGGTCGGCCGCGGTGAGCGCCTTGCCCAGCTCCACCGCGCAGGCGTGAGCACAGTCGACCTGCTCGGGAGCGCTGCGGTTGAACAGCAGGATGAACACCGCTTCGAGGGTGTGAGCGTCTAGGGCGCTGAGCGAGATGCACGGCTGCAACGAGTGGGGCGCACAGATCCCGCGGGCCAGCTTGGCCGCCTCGTGGGCCGATCTCCCGGCGAACGGGATGGCCCGGACGTCGCACAGCATCCCGAAGTCCGAGGCGTCCAGGTCCTCGGCCGCGAACGCCACCCCGATGCGGGAGGCCCAGTTGGTGACCGAGAGATCGGTGGGATGTCCGCCCATCACGCTCAGGACCGAGCGCCACCAGGACGACTCCGAGGTCGAGACGGGCGTGGACCTGACTTCCTGGAGCGAGACGAGCTCGAGGGTGCCCAGCGGATCGAGGGTCTCGTGGACCTCGTGACGGAGCGCCTCGACCACACCGGGTCGGCCGCTGAGTCCGCCGAAGGCCGTCCATGCCGGCTCGGGTCCGTCGAGTGATCCGTGGGTCCAGACCCCGTCGAAGATCCGGGTGGGCATGGTGAGGACCGAGTCGCGGTGCAGGCCGGCGAGGGCTTCGAGCAATCCGACGATGTCGTCGTCTCGCGGGACCGACACCCGGAAGGCGGTGGTGGCTGCCGGCCGTTGGCGCAGACGGAGTGCGGCGGCCGTGACGATGCCGAGGTTCGACTGGACGAACAGGCCCTCGATCGACGGGCCGATGCCATGCCCCCAGTGGGGTCCGTGGTGCTCGCCCGAGGTGGACCACTCCCCCGTTCGCAGGGTTTGGCCGGTTCCCAGGAGGATCTCCAGGCCGACCAGGTCGTCGATCCGCTGGGCCAGGTAGCCGATCCCCCGGTCGACGGTGTTGCCCACCAGGCTGGTGTCCGCGGCGGAGCCGGTCATGTTGGCCAGCAGCTGGGGGGCTTCGCGGTCGAGGTACTCGGCTAGCTGGCCCTGGGTCACCCCGGGCTCGACCACCACGGTGCTGGTGGCGCGGTCCAGGGCGAGGATCCGGTTCATCCGGGACAGGTCGACGATCACCGCTCCGTCCCGAACCGGGAGCCGGGAGCCCAGGCCCCAGTTGCGGCCGGTGCTGATCGGGTAGATGGGGACGCCGTGGTCACGGGCGATGCGCACGACGTCGGGGAGCTGGTCCCGACGCTCGATGTGCAGCGCGGCCGGGACCACCCGATCGAATGCCGTGACGTTGGCCGTGTAGCCCGTCAGGTCATCACCGCGAACCACGGCCTCCGGGCCGAGGAGCCGGCCCCACTCACGCAGTGCGGCGTTGAGACGCTGTGGCATCGTCGAGTCCTGAGGCTGAGACCTCAGCCGCGGCGGTGGCCGGCGGGGCGAACGGCAACTTCGCCACCGTCCACTCGTCGTCGGCGACCACGAGCGACTGCCCCGGCTGGCACCAGGGCTTGAGGTGGGCGAAGGCCAGCGGTCGTTGATGCTTGGGCGAGAACGCCCCGGTCGTTACGTAGCCAGCGAACTCGCCGTCGCTCGTGAAGACCTCTTCGCCCAGATACGGCACGTCGACCGAACTGTCCGGCGAGGCCAGACCGGCCAGCCAGAGCCGCCGGGCCAGCCTGGTCTCCTGCAGAGCGGCGCGGCCGATGTAGTTGCGCGGCTTGGGCGAGCCGGCCATCCAGGAGTAGCCGGCCTCCCAGAGGGTCGTTCCGCCGTGGAGCTCGATCGGATAGACGCCGAAGATCATGTCCTCGCACTCGACTCGGAAGATGTCCAGCAGGTCCCAGCCACACGGCGTGACCAGGTCCGGCATGTCGAGGATGCGGACCCAGCTCTGGCGCAACGCATCGCCGTCGCCCCACATCTCGACGCCGATGGTCGTGCGCAGGACCCACACCGGGCGGCCTTCGGGGGTACGGGCCGGGCAGGCCCCGAAGATCCCCAGGTCGAGGATCTTGGTCGCGTCGTCGGGGTGGACCAGCCTGGACATGGCGGCCAGCCGCAGCGGTCCCTTGATGTTGAAGCACGCGACGCCGGCCTGTTCCACCCGCGCCCGGGAGTGGACCTCCAACGCTTCGGGCAGCCAGGAGGGCGATTTGGTCGGTCCACCGCAGGAGAGCAGGAACTCGTCCTCGGCGGTGCGCAGGACCACGGCTTCGTTGTCGATCGTGCCCGCCGGGGTGGTGAACAGGACGAAGGTGCCGTGGCCGACCTTCAGCTTCGTCATGTCCTTGGGGGTGAGCAGATCGAGCACGCTGACCGCGTCCGGCCCGATCACCCGGAGGTAGTTCATGGCCCCGGCCACGAAGGCGGCGGCCCGGTTGGTCACGGCGTCGTACTGGCGGGATAGCGGCACCTGGGCCCAGCTCGCCGCACCGACCACGGTGTCCTCCAGCACGCAGACCCCCGTCGGCGGCCCGACCGCGCCGGCGAGCATCTCGAGGATGTCACCGGGGTCGGAGTACCGGAGCGTGTGGCCGTCCAACTTCGGCGGCAGCTCCGTCGAGTTGAGCATGGACCACACCAAACCGGCCTGCATGAGAGGGCTCCGCAGATACGGATCCTGCACGCGTGGATATCTGCCGTGATCTCGAACCGATTTCATCAAGCCTCTCTCACGTGCGCAGGGGGGTAGGACGCGGGTGATCGTGAGGCCTGAAACGCAACGACGCCGCAACTGTTTCCTCAGAGCGCGAGAGCGTCAGCTGGCTAGCAGAGGTGGTGGAGGAAGCGTTCGCACTCGTCTGAGCGGAGCTCGCGACCGACCCATTGTTCGGCCAGCTTCTCGAGCGTCTCGTCGCCGAGCGGGTTGGTGGTGAGGCGGACAGCCCCGGTCCCGAAGTCCGCCAGTCGACCGCTCTTGTCGGCGATGGCGATCGATGCGCCATCGGGGCACACGGTCCGGATCGGCCTGCCCAGGACCAGCGCCATGCCGGGCCGGGAAGGCCTGCTTCGACTCCCCCGGCCGGTACGCCGCGGCACCCATGAACTCGCGGTATCGGCGCTCCTCCACCGCCGACGCCTGGCCGCACCGGTGCTCCAGCAGTTCGGCGAGCGCCTCCCGCACCGCGGGATCGGCGTCGTGAGCGAACACCACGCCCCATCCGGTCTGGGCCAAGTCCTTCCCGCCTGGGGGGAAGTCACGCCTGATCGCGCGACCGCCACCACGAAAAGTATTCGCGCCGCAAGGCTTGTCCTCTATAGATGAGCCAGAAATCCGCTTCGACTCAGTTCTGGCGGGAGCGGGGTATGACGAGGCCCGATTCGTAGGCCGTGACGACCGCCTGGGTCCGGTCGCGCAGGCCGAGCTTGCTCAGCATCCGGCTCACGTGGGTCTTCACCGTCTCCTCGGTGACCACCAGCCGGGCCGCTATCTCCCGGTTGGACAGACCCTCGGCGACCAGCTCCAGGACGTGCGTCTCCCGAGGGGTCAACGCGGCGAGCGCGGCGGTGGGTGTGGGTTCCGGCTGGGGATGCATCTTGGCGAACTCGCTGATGAGGCGGCGGGTGACCGCGGGCGCGAGTAGGGCCTCGCCCTCGGCGATGACCCGTACGGCGTCGAAGAGCCGCTCGGCGGTGACGTCCTTGAGCAGGAAGCCGCTGGCCCCGGCTCGCAGCGCGTCGTAGACGTACTCGTCCAGATCGAAGGTGGTGAGGATGAGGATGCGCGGTCTGTTGGTGCCGGACCCGACGAGCTGCCTGGTGGCTTCGATGCCGTCCATGCCCGGCATGCGGACATCCATGAGGACGACGTCGGGGCGCAGCTCCCGGCCGATCCGCACCGCCTCGGCACCGTCGCTGGCCGTGCCGACGACGCTGAAGTCCGGCTGGGTGTCGAGCAACGCCGCGAAACCTGCCCGCACCGTCTGATGGTCGTCGGCCACGATGATCCTGACCTTCGGAGGCCGGGTACTCATCCGACAGCCTCCGCCTTGCCGGGCAGGCTGGCCGTGACCAGGAAACCGCCGCCGGCCGCGGCGCCGGTGTGCAGCTCGCCCCCAACGGCCAGGGCCCGCTCGCGCATCCCGAGCAGCCCGTGACCATCGGCGGGCAGGGTCGGGCGTGGGCCTGGTCCGTTGTCGCGGATCCGCAGCCGCAGCCCGTCGTCGGCAAAGTGCAGTTCCACATCGACCGCAGCGCCGGGCGCATGCCGCCGGGCGTTGGTCAGAGCCTCCTGGACGATGCGGTAAGCGGCGAGCTCGACGCCGGGATCGAGCGTCACGGGCGGCCCGCGGAGGATGAGCCGGGCACCGGCCCCGCTGGCGTCGCGAGCCTCGTCGAGCAGCTCGTTCAGCTGCCGGAGGTCGGGCTGGGGCTGCAGGTCAGCCGGTCCGATGTCCGCGTCCTCGCGCAGTACGCCGAGCAGCCTGCGCATCTCGGTCAGCGCCTCCCGCGCGGTATCGCCGATCGAGGACAGCCGCTCGGCCCCGGCGGCGGGCATCCCCGCAGTGGTCAGCCGGGCGGTCTCGGCCTGCACGGCGATGATGGAGATGTGGTGGGCGACGACGTCATGCAGCTCGCGTGAGATCCGAGCCCGTTCGCCCCGGGCGGTGTGCTCCAGGAGGGTGCCGGCGATGGCCTGCCTGGCGGTGCTGGACTCCAAGGCCTCGCTTCGTTCCCTCGCGGCGATGCCGGCCAAGGCGGCTGCCGGGGCCAGCGATGCCAGCACAACCGTCGGGATCCACGCCTCGGAACCCGAGGAACCGGTGAGCACCAGCAGCAGGAAGGGCAGGGCGAGCACCACGGTCGGAAACTGCGCGCTGTGGCGGCCGAGCCGATACAGGACGGCCAGCTGCACGCCCAGGCCGGCAACGGTCAGGGTGTGGAAGAACGCGAGCGACACCACGCTCGCCGCGGTGACAGCCAGCGCGGCTCCGGCCGGCCGCAGGAGCGCCAGCGGCAACGTCGTGGCCAGGGCCAGCAGGCAGAACACCAGGCCGACCTTCACGCCCACGTCGGTCACCGTGGCCCGGACGATGGCCTCGACCACAGCGAGCAGCCCGAGCCCGCCCACGGCGACGACGGGCGCGTTCGGGACCGCAGCGATCCGCCGCCCTGTCTCTGCCCACACGCCGTGGTCCGCCGTTCGACTCACAGCGAGCATTCTCGCCCGGTGACCAGCCCACTGTCGTCCCCCGAACGAGGGACAAGGAAGATGGCTCTGCGGGGTGACGACCAGCCCATCCCCGCTCTTTAGCGTGCCGGACGTGGAAGCGAGCATCGAAGTCAACGACGTGCACAAGCGATTCGGGCCGACCGTTGCCCTCGACGGACTGTCCTTCACCGTCAGCCCGGGGCAGGTCACGGGCTTCGTCGGCCCCAACGGCGCGGGAAAGTCCACCACGATGCGAGTGATCCTCGGGCTGGACGCGGTCGACGAGGGCAGCGCTCTGGTGAGCGGCCGCCCGTACCGGAGCCTGCGGCACCCGCTGCACCATGTCGGGTCGCTGCTGGATGCCGCCGCCCTGGAGCCCAGCCGGACAGGCCGCAACCACCTGCTGTGGCTGGCCCACTCGCAGGGCATGACCGCCCGGCGGGTCGACGAGATGATCGAGCAGACCGGCCTGCAGACTGCGGCCCGGCGCAAGGCCGGCGGCTACTCGCTCGGCATGCGGCAACGTCTCGGCCTCGCCGCGGCCCTGCTCGGCGACCCGCCGGTGCTCATGCTCGACGAGCCGTTCAACGGCCTGGATCCCGAAGGCATCGTGTGGATGCGCGGCCTGCTGCGGTCGCTGGCTGCCGAGGGCCGGGCCGTGCTGGTGTCCAGCCACCTGATGAGCGAGTTGCAGGACACGGCGACCCATCTGGTGGTGATCGGCCGCGGCCGGCTCGTGGCGGCCACCAGCGTGGTCGACCTGATCGCGGCGGCGTCCGGCGACCGGATCACGCTGCGCACCACCGCCCGGTCCGACGCGATGACCGTGCTCGCGCACGCGGGCGCCACCGTCGCGGCCACCGGGCGCGACACGGTCACCGTCTCCGGGCTGGGCTCCGAGCGCGTGGTGTCGCTGCTCGGTGAGAGCGCGGTGCCGTTCCACGAGGTCTCGGCGCACCACGCCACGCTGGAGGAGGCGTACATGGAGCTCACCCGGGACGAGGTCGAGTTCCGCGCCTCAGCCGGGGGCGGGATGCGGTGACGAGCGGCACGATCACGCCGTATCGCTCCCAGCTACCCGCAGGCCGTGATGGCTTCGCCCAGCTGCTGCGGGCCGAATGGACCAAGTTCAGGTCGGTCCGCAGCTGGATAGTCGGCCTGGCCGTGGCCGGCCTGGTCACCGTGCTCCTCGGGCTGCTGTCCGTGGCGGGTAGCCACACCAGCTGTGGCGGCAGTCCCGGTGGTCCAGCTCCCGCGTCGGCCTGCACCCCTCCGCTGGGGCCGGGTGGCGAGGCGGTCAGCGACGGTTTCTTCTTCGTGCACCAGCCCCTGGACGGAGACGGCAGCATCACCGTCCGGGTGACCTCGCTGACCGGGCGAGAAAGCGAGCTCGAGCCCTGGGCCAAGGCCGGGCTAATCATCAAGGAGAGCACCACCCAGGGATCGGCCTACGCCGCGGTCATGATCACCGGCGATCACGGGGTGCGGATGCAGTACGACTACACCCACGACACGGCCGGCGGCACCGGCGCCGTCTCCGAGGGATCCCCGCGCTGGCTGCGGCTGACCCGCTCCGGAGGCACGCTGACCGGCTACGAGTCGGCCGACGGCACCCATTGGACCGAGGTCGGCACCGCTCGCCTGACCGGGCTGGCATCGACGGTGCAAGCCGGGTTGTTCGTCGCCTCCCCGGATCACGAGGAGTACGACCAGAGCCTGGGGGCCTCGAAGACGACGGGCGGCCCGACCCAGGCCACGGCCGAGTTCGACCACGTCGCCCTGAAGGGCGATTGGCCCAGCGGCACGTGGAGCGGTGAGGACAGTCGAGGCGGCGACAGCGGACGCCAGACCTCGGTCGAAGCGTTCCAGGAGACCGGTGGCACATTCACCGTGAGCGGGTCCGGCAACATCGCCCCGGCGCTTGCCGCCGGTGGCAACACCGTGGAGATGAGCCTCGTGGGGGCCTTCGCCGGGCTGATCGCGGTGATCGTGGTGGCCACGATGTTCGTCACCGCCGAGTACCGGCGAGGCCTCATCCGCACCACGTTCGCCGCGAGCCCCCGGCGGGGCCGGGTGCTGGCGGCCAAGGCCATCGTGATCGGCGGCGTCACCTTCGTGGCCGGGCTCGCCGCCTCGGCCCTCGCGTTCTCGCTCGTCGGGCGGATTCGGCGGGACCACGGAGACGTCGTGCTCCCGGTGTCGTCGCTGACCGAGCTGCGTGTCGTGGTCGGCACGGCCGCGCTGCTCGCGGTCGCCGCCGTCATCGCCCTGGCCGTGGGCACGGTGCTGCGGCGTAGCGCCGGCGCGGTCGCTGCGGTCATCGTGCTGGTCGTCCTCCCCTACATCCTCGCGGTCGCCTCGGTCCTGCCCGTCGGCCCCGGGCAGTGGCTACTGCGGATCACCCCGGCCGCCGCCTTCGCGGTCCAGCAAAGCCTTCCGGAGTATCAGCAGGTCGGTAACGCCTACACCCCGGCGAACGGCTACTTCCCGCTGGCGCCGTGGACTGGCTTCGCAGTCCTCTGCGTTTGGACCACGTTCGCCCTGGCCCTGGCCGTCTTCCTCTTGAATCGGCGCGACGCATGAGGCAGGCGCTACACGCGGAGTCGACCAAGCTGCGCACGGTTCGGGGCACCGGCTGGCTGTTGCTTGCGGCCGTCGCGCTGACCATTGCGTTGAGCGTCGCCGCCGCTGCCGCCGCGAGCTGCCCGTCCGGGGGATGTAGTCAGGATCCCACCAAGATCAGTCTCACCGGGGTCCAGCTCGGTCAGGCCGTCATAGCCATCCTGGCCGTACTGGTCGTCAGCGGTGAGTACAGCACCGGGATGATCCACACCACCCTCGCGGCCATCCCGCGCCGGCCAACCGTCCTGGCCGCCAAAGCCTTGACCGTCAGCGGTGTGGTGCTGGGCGCCGGGATCGTCGCCGTGCTCGGCTCGCTGCTCGCCGGACGGCTCCTCCTGCCCGCGTTGTCCCTAGGCGATGGACCAACGCTGCGAGCTGCCGTGGGGTCGGTCCTCTACCTCATCCTGATCGCCCTGCTCAGCCTCGGCGTCGCTACCGCGGTGCGGGACCCCGCAACTGCCATCGGCGTCGTCCTCGCGCTGCTCTACCTCTTCCCGATCCTCGCCGAGATGGTCACCGACCCGAGCTGGAAGCGGCACCTCGCCCAGATCGGACCGATGGACGCCGGCCTCGCCATCCAGAAGACCACCAACCTCCCCGGCATGCCCATCAGTCCGTGGGCTGGCCTCGGCGTCCTCACCGCCTGGGCCACAGCAGCCCTCCTCGCCGGCGCGCTCCTGCTCCACCAACGCGACGCCTGAGCCTCGGACGGCCCGTTCGACCCTCCGAAGCCGGCCTCACGCTCGACAACCCCGAAGGCTTCGCCGGCGAATAACCCGATCGACCAGGCGATCGAGTACATCGACCATCTCCTACCTGCACGGGTCATCTGGGCGGCTGGCCGCAGGGTGACCCCTCCTCGTAGAACTCGTGACCGAGGACGGTCATGACCGGGTTGACCTCGGCCCGATCCAGGGCGCCAAGCGGTGGGGCGTCTCCGAAATGGCAAACAGCGCCGTTGGCCAGGCTGATCCAGTACCCCTCGCCGCTCGGCGTCGGAAGGATTGCGATCGCGGTTGTGGGCTCGGTCCAGGCGGGCACGGGTTCGGTGACGTAGCCCGACCCGACCAGACGAACCATGTCCTGGTGGGCGGCACTCCCCTGATCACGTGCGGCCCCGAAGGGATAGACGTTCCCGGCGCGGTCGAGCACCCAATACCCGTCGGACTGGGGTCGAGCGACCAGAGCGATCGGCGGTGCGGCCGGCAGGGTGCCCTCCAGGTCGCCGAGATGGGTGGCGGTCCCGAATGCCACGATCCGGCCTTCTTCGGTCAACAGCCAGTAGCCGTGCTCGTCCGGCGTCGGCGCCATGGCCACGACGGTCTGGCCCTGGCCGCGGTGATCGCCCAGTTCGACGGCGTCCCCGAAGGCCTGGACCCGCCCTTCGCTGGTGGCAATCCAGTAGCCCTCATCGCGGGCAGAAGGCGCGATGCCAACGGCCCGACGGGATCCGCCGAGGCCGGTTGCATCGCCCCGACTGGCCACCGGCCCGAGCGGCAGCACGCGTCCTCCGGCGGTGAGCAGCAGGGCACGATCGCCCGAGCTGGCCTTGGTCGCGGCCACCACCGGGTCGTCCGGGACACGGCTCCGACCGAGGGCCGGACCGCTCTCGCTGCCGACGTCGCCGAAGGCGAAGCTGGCGCCGTCACAGGTGACCACGCGATACCCCGAGGTCCAAGGGATGAGGGCAACCGAAGGCTCGGCCGGAGCGCCGGCAGACGCGGCACGCCCGGTCATGGAGGCCAGGGCGTGGGCGGTGAAAGTTCCGGCGAGGCCCGCGCCGTAGTAGCTCAGGTGGAGACTGCTCGGCAGATGGACATCGCGGGCTTCGCCTGCACAGTCCGGCAGCTGAGCGACATAAGAGCCGTCGTCGTGAGCCAGGGCATCGCCCGTGTTGATGATCCCGAACCCCGACGCTGAGCGGTTGGCGAGGTAGCTGTTCCAGATCGCGTTGTCGCTGATGCTCT
The DNA here is from genome assembly GCA_036505485.1 of Acidimicrobiales bacterium. Classification (GTDB taxonomy): domain Bacteria; phylum Actinomycetota; class Acidimicrobiia; order Acidimicrobiales; family VFJN01; genus DASXTK01. The sequence continues at coordinate 19,524 of DASXTK010000416.1, read as the reverse complement.
CGCCCGGTTCGGACACCGGCTTGACGAGGTAGACCACGGCGCCGTGGACCGTCAACCTGTCCATCAACGCCGCGAGCTGCTCCTCGACCATCTCGTCCCAGGCCGCTGTGCCCACCTTGATCGGGTGGCCATCGGCATCGCGCGGCGCAGTGGCACCCCAGTAGTTGTGGTTGCTGTAGACAGCCACGACGTCGGGGTCGAAGGCGTCGACCCCGTCGGCTGCCGCGTACATCAGCGTCGCCGGTGGCGGATCGGCGATCGGCTCGCCCATGTCGTACTGATCGCGGGTGAAGAGGCCCCAGCCCCAGAACGCGGTGAGCTGAGCATCGATCCCCATCTGGCGCAACGCGAACAACGAGTGGCTTCCGAACTGATCTGCGATCGAATCACCGAGGATCAGGACCCGCGGCGGCCGGCCGACGATGGGACGAAGGGTCGCCGTCCCCCTCTCGTAGAGGGACGGAGTCGCCGGCGCCGTGGAACCGATGCAGTTCGTCACCGAGGCGCCCAGCACCACCGCTACCGCGATCACGCGGCGCCCCAACCGCGCACCATGTCGAGGTTCGCCCAGCCCCACGATGTTCGCCTCCCCAGCTTCCGGATTCGCTCTGCTGGCCCCCAGCCAGAATTAGAACGTGTTCTAGAAACCAACCTAGCCAGGATGAGGCCCCTCGTGCTCACTTACCGCGCGTAACGCTCGCTCTGAGCAACTGCACCCGATGCAACCCACCCACCAGCCCCCTTGACGCGGGTTCGAGGTCGTAGCGTTCTTGTGCGTGGACGCACAAGAGGCGTCGGACCTGGCAACGTGCTCCGTTCCAGTCGAGCGGGCGGCGATGGTGCAGTGGTGGGACGACCTGACGTTCATCCACTGGCGCTACCCCGCGGCCGCGGTGCAGCGCCTGCTGCCTCCGGACCTCACGGTTCAGACCCTCGACGGGAGCGCCTGGGTGGGCCTCGTCCCGTTCTTCCTCCGGGTCGGCCTGCCCGGTGTGCCGTCAGTGCCGTGGGTGTCCCGGTTCCCGGAGACCAATGTGCGGACCTACGTCCAGGACGCTGCCGGTACGTCCGGCATCTGGTTCTTCTCGTTGGATGCCGCCCGGCTTGGAGCGGTCCTCCTCGCGCGATCGACGTACCGTCTGCCGTACTTCTGGTCGAAGATGCGCCTCACACGGGACTCCACCACGATGAGCTATGTGTGCCGACGCCGGTGGCCCGGACCGGTAGGCGCTCGCAGCTCAGCGACGGTCGAGATCGGCCAGCCCTATGCGCCCTCGGAGCTGACCGAGCTCGACCACTTCCTGACCGCCCGCTGGGGCCTCTACAGCTCGCCCCGCAGTGGACCTCACTACGCCCGGGCCCACCACGACCCATGGCCGTTGCACCGCGCCGAGCTGGTGGACGTCCACGACGAGCTGATCACGGCGGCCGGACTGCCGGAACCGCAAGGAACCCCACTGGTCCACTTCTCCCCGTCGGTCGAAGTCCGCATCGGCTGGCCCCACCGACTTGCCGAGCCGACGCCCTGCGGGAGCTAGCGGCCGATCTTGTCGAGGACGAACTGGTCGCGGAGGTCCTCGTCCATCTCGGGGATGAGGATCTCCTGGGTGGCGATCATCGGGGAGACCCGGTAGACGCCTTCGGTCAGCGATTCAGCCAGGAACAGGTCGATCGGATGCTTGGCCACCCAATCGGCCATGCTGGCCGGGTCGCTGGGGATCTGGGCTAGCAGCTCGTCGTACACGCGCTTGTGGAAGGCGATGGCATGCAGCCCTAACAGGCCGTGCACCTTCTCGAGGTGGTGACAGCCATCGGCCAGAGGGAACGGCGGGCTGGCGAAGGAGCCGAGATAGAGCAGCTTCCAGGGGTGATGGTCGAGCTCGGCGAGGCTGCGGCGTAGCACCCAGGCGGCGCCTTCGAGGAACACAGCGTCGTCCTCGAACACCAGCACTCGTTCCAACCCCTCGCGGCGGGCCGTCTCCAGGATGCCGCGATGCGCCAGCGCACAACCGATGTGGTTGTTCAGCGGTGTTTCGACGCCAGGGACCCGGCGCACCAGGTCGGCGATGCCCAGCGTGCCGAACCGCTGCAGCATCCGTTCCCAACGATCGGGCCGGCTGTCGAGATTGATGCAGAAGATGCCGTCGAAGGCTCGCAGTGGATTGGCCCTCTCCGACGTCCACCGGGATTGGGTGATGCTGACCGCGTGGTAGCCCAGGTAGTCGACAAAGTGGTCGAGGAGTGGATCGAGGGGCAGGCCGACCTCTTCCCATCCGATGAGGTAGTTGCGGACGTGATCCTCCCAGTCGCTGAGCGCGCTGGCCGCGCCGGGGCTCCGCTTGGCCCAACGAAGGAGGGGCAGACACAGCGTGCGCCCGCCTGCGCTCCGGAACTTCTCGTGCACATAGCCCTCAGCCGCTGCGGCGCCTCGGAAGCTCGGGTTGCCCCGCACCCAGGCGGTCTGCCGGCTCGCCAGCACTGCGAGGCTCTGCATCGGGACCTCGAACGGCGGGGCCTGGGGATCGACGCCACGGAAGTCGGACGCTCGGACGCCGAAGCAACCCGCGTCCCACGCCGGCTCGAGGTGGGTCGTTACCTCGACGAGACCGTCGGCGAGCTGCGGGCCTTGCAGCAGATCGGTCGAGTCGGGATGCGCCGCGGCGAACGCGAGCACCCCGGCCAGCGCGCCCGGGGCCAGCAGGACAGGCGCCTCCAGGCAGAGCACCCACTCGGCGTTCGCTTCGTCGAAGGCCCTGTCCCAGGCGGCTGCTCGGCTGCGGAGACCCGTGGCCGGGAGGTAACGCAGACCCGGGACCTCCCACTCCAACGCCTTGAGCGCCCAGGCATCCGGCCCATCGGGGGCGGTGTCGAGCACCAGCACCCCGACCTGGTCAGCCGGCATCCCGTCGAGGCGGAGGGTGGCCAGCGTGAGGTAGGCCGCCTCGATGTCGCCCGCGGTGATCAGAACAACGCGAAGAGGTCGCCAGGGTCCGGGGTCGCCGGGAGGAGGCGGCGACGTCGTCTCGCGGTCGCCCACCGCGCCGCCGGCGAGCTCGATCAACCGGCGGAGGTTCTCGCCCGTCAGGCTCATAGCAGCGGCGTCGCCCCAGCTTCGACGTCGGCCCTGGATGCCGGCCTCGGGGAGGCGGGTCGGTTGGCCGCGGGACGGTAGGGGTAGGGGCCCTCGAGGAACGGCTGGCGGTGGTAGCCGGGCCCAGCTTGACTGCTGGAGCCCACGAGTCGGGGTGCCGGCGAGATGACCTGGCTCAGATTCGCGATCGATCCCAGGCTCGGGAGCACCGCCGCTGCCGTGGCCGACAAGGCCAGACGCCGCATCAGATCACGTCGGGTGATTCCGCCTGACGACGCCACCGGCTGGACGGCTTCGAGCAGGTTCGCCTCAGCGAGCTCGCGCACGGCGAGTCCGACGACGTCCTCATCGACCGGGAGCCCGGTGCGACCCTCGAGGAGGACCGCGATATCGGCCGCCGAACGGGTGCCATCGGCCAGCTCGTAGACGGCCGCGGCCGTGGCGTTCAGCACGTGGCCGACGTCGTGCCCGACGTCGTAGGCGATGAGCGCGCCGTGCTCACCCCGGCTGGTGCGGATGTGGGCGGTACGCGACCGTGGAAACTGCGTCATCGAGACTCCTCGCGGAACGTGAGATCCGCGCCACTCTATGACACAGCCAGAACCCCAGGTGTCGTGTCCGAGGGGGGACTTGAACCCCCACGTCCTTTACGGACACTAGGCCCTCAACCTAGCGCGTCTGCCAATTCCGCCACTCGGACATGGCCTCCGGAACGGCCCGGAGGAGGTTGACACACTAGCGCGACCATCAGCTCCATCGTTCGAGGTCGGCGACGGTGTCGATGTCCGCGGGATGGCCGGCGCACGGGACCTCGACCACCAGGTCCGGTCGACGACGGATCACCAACCCGGCCCCGGCGTCGCCGGCCTTGGGGAGCAGCGGCCAGATGCGCCGATCCAGCCGCAGCGGGTGCCCTCGGCGCCCGTCGTAGGTGGCCACCGCGATGGTGCCGCCCGTGTCGGCCACCTGGCGCCAGGCGTCACCCACCACCAGCGGCTGATCCCCCAACCCGACCACGACCGCGCTGTGCCCGTCCCGCGAAGCAGCGGCGACACCGGCCCGCAGGGACGACGACAATCCTTCGGCCCAGCGGTCGTTGGCCACGAACTCCACGCCATCGATCAGGGGCACCTCGACCGCTCCCACGACGACGTAGGTGGCATCGAGCTTGGCCGACACCGCCGAGAGCATGGCCCAGCCGACCACGGTCCAGCCCATGAACGGCGCCAGCAGCTTGTGGCCCGCTCCCCCGCTGGCGGCGAACCGCTTCCCTCCCCCGGCGGCCAGCACCACCGCGGCCGTGGTCACAGGGCCTCCCGGCCGGTCGCCGCCACGTCACGCGGGCGAACAGGCACCAGGCCGGGAACAGAACAGCCGAACCGGCGCGCCACGCGCGGGCTCGTCTTGCTCATCGGGTGCCGGGACGGCGGCATATCGGGTGCTTACCGGCGTGAGCGACGTTCTGCAAACACCGTCAGGTCCAACTCCCCAAACCGGCGCGAAAACAGGCGTGGATGGGACCCGACGGCTCAGTCGTAGAGCAGAGCGATCGCCACGACGCTGAATCCCCAGATCAAGGCCATCACCACGGTGAGGCGATCGAGGTTGCGTTCCATGACGGTCGACCCCATGGCGCTCGACCCCATGCCGCCACCGAACATGTCGGACAGACCGCCGCCCTTACCGCTGTGCAGCAGCACGAGCACGATGAGGCTGGCTGACGAGACGACGGTCAACACGGTGGCAGCGATGGTGAGCACGAGAGGAACTCCTCCAGCGGAACAGGTGCGAGCCAGGCTAGTGGACTCGCGTCACCCGGGCGAAGAAGCCCCGCCTAGACGACCTCGTGGACCTTGGCGAAGTGGCACGCCACCGCATGGTTCACGCCACCCGTGGGCTGGATCTGGAGCAGCGGCTCCTCCTCCGAGCAGATCGCCGTGTCCACCCCGCTCTCCTCGAGCGCGGTCTTGTGCCAGCACCGGGTGCGGAAGCGACAGGCCGACGGCGGGTTCACCGGGCTGGGCAGGTCGCCGGGAAGGAGGATGCGCTCCCGCGCCCGCTGGCGGATCGGGTCGGGAATCGGCACCGCCGACAACAACGCCTGGGTGTACGGGTGCCCCGGCAGCTCGTACAGGTCGTCGGAGGCCGCCATCTCGACGATCTTGCCCAGATACATCACCGCCACCACATCGGAGATGTGGCGTACGACGGCCAGGTCGTGGGCGATGAACAGGTAGGCCAGGCCCAACTCGTCCTGGAGCTCCTCCAGCAGGTTGACCACCCCGGCCTGGATCGACACGTCCAGTGCCGAAACCGGCTCGTCCAGCACCAGCAGGTCGGGATCGAGCGCCAACGCCCGGGCGATGCCGATGCGCTGCCGCTGCCCGCCGGAGAACTCGTGGGGGAACCGGTTCACGTGCTCGGGCTTGAGCCCGACCAGCTCCATCAGGTTCTTGACCCGTTTGAGTCCGCCGTTGCGGTAGCGGCCGTGGATGCGCAGCGGCTCGGCGATGATCGACTCGACGGTCATGCGGGGGTTCAACGACGCGTACGGGTCCTGGAACACGATCTGCATCCGCTCCCGCAGATGCCGCAGCGTCCGAGACGAGGCCTTGAGGACCTCGATCCCGTCGAACTGCACCGACCCAGCGGTGGCAGGAAGGAGCCGCAGCACCACCCGCCCGGTCGTGGACTTGCCGCAGCCCGATTCCCCCACCAGCCCGACGGTCTGGTGCCGGGAGATCTCGAAGTTCACACCGGACACGGCATGCACCGAGCCGACCTGGCGGCGGAAGATCCCGGACCGCACCGGGAACTCCTTGACCAGACCGTTGACCTGCAACAGCGGCGCCGATGCCGGCATGGAAGGCTCGTCGATGGTTGCCGTCGCCGACGGAGACGCGTCGCTCATCTCGTCATGCCTCTTCTGACTCTGTGGGCTCTTCCGAGCCCTCCGACTCCAGGTCCTCCGGCTCGTCCGGCTCCGTGAAGGCTTCCGATTCCAGGTCCTCCGGCTCGTCCGGCTCCGTCGAGGCCTCCGGTTCCTCGGAGACCGGCGGAGGCGGCTCGAAGGAGAGCTCCCGCGGCAGCTCCGGCGCCTCGCTCAACAACCGTTCGGCGAAGTGACACGCCGAGAGGTGGCTCAACGACAGCTCGGTCAGCCGGGGCTGCTCGGTGTTGCATCGACCCGGGAGCTCCGCCTCGGGGCAGCGAGGATGGAACGCGCACCCGGTGGGCACGAAGATCAGGGACGGCGGCTGGCCGACGATCCGGTGGAGCTTCTCGCTGTCGCGTCTGTCGATGCGGGGCAACGATGCCAGCAATCCCTGGGTGTACGGGTGCGACGGTTTGTAGAAGACCTCTTCGACCGTGCCCAGCTCGGCCTCCCGGCCCGCGTACATGACCATGACCCGGTCGGCCACGCCGGCGACGACACCCAGGTCGTGGGTGATGAGCAGGATCGACGAGCTGGTCTTCTCGGCTACCCGCTCCAGCACGTCGAGCACCTGAGCTTGGATCGTCACGTCCAGCGCGGTCGTGGGCTCGTCGGCGATCAGCACGTCGGGGTCGTTGGCGATGGTCATGGCGATCATGGCCCGCTGCCTCATACCCCCGGAGTACTCGTGCGGGTACTGGGTGGCTCGATCGCGGGGGTTGGGGATTCCCACCAGGCTCAACAGCTCGACAACCCGGTCCTTGAGCTCGGCCTTGCTCAGGTCCTGGTGCACCGAGACGGCCTCGGCGATTTGCCAGCCCACGGTGACCACCGGGTTCAACGCCGCGAGCGCGTCCTGGAAGACCATGGCGATGCGGTTGCCCCGCAGCCCGGTCATGTCGCGCTCCTTGAGCCCGAGGATGTTCCGTCCGCAGAACAGGATCTCCCCGCTGACCTGGGCCGTCTTGGGCAGGAGGCCGAGCACCGACAGCGAGGTCACCGTCTTGCCCGAGCCGGATTCCCCGACGATGCCCAACACCTCGTTGTCGCGCAGCACGAAGCTCAGGTTGTCGACGGCATGGACCAGCCCGTCGTCGGTGGGAAAGCTGACGGTGAGATCCCGCACCTCCAGCAGCGGCCCTCGCCAGGCGCGCCGGTCCGGGATGGTCTCCATCTCCAGCTTGGTACGAGTGGGCGTGGGGGTGACTTCGACTTCGACATCGACCATGGCGTCAGCTACCTGTTCAGTGCTTGGCGTGGGGATCCAGGGCGTCGCGCAGGCCGTCGCCGAGCGCGTTCACGCACAGGACCGTGAGGAGGATGGCAAAGCCGGGGAAGTAGAGCAGGTGGGTGTGATCGTCGTAGTTGCCCTTGGCGTTGGAGAGCAGGTTGCCCCAGGACGACTCCACGCCGAACCCGAGGAACGACAGGGTCGACTCGGTGATGATGGCCACCGCGATCTGCAGGGTGGCGTTGACCACGATCGGCCCGATGCAGTTGGGCAGGATGTGACGGGAGATGATCCGGGGGCCCGACGCACCCACGGCGCGGGCCGCTTCGACGAACTCTTTCTCCTTCAAGGCCAGGGTCTGACCGCGGACCACCCGGGCGATCCACATCCAGAACAGGCCGGCGAGGATGTAGCTCACCATTGCCGGACTTCCGCCGAACTTCTCCCGGGCGATGGCCAGCACCGCGAGCCCGGGCACGATCAGGAACAGGTCGGTCACCCGCATGAGGATCTGATCGAGCCAGCCGCCGTAGTAGCCGGCGATGGCACCGGTGATGGTGCCGATCGTGGTGGACAGCAGTGCCACCGTGATCCCGATGCGCAACGAGATCTGACCGGCGTACATGATCTCGGTGAAGTAGTCCCGACCCAGCTGGTCGGTGCCCATCAGGTGGTCGAAGCTGGGGCTCAGGTTCCCCGTGCCCGCGCTCAGGTCCTGCTGGCCCTTCTCGAACGGCATCCACCAACCGACCGTGTAACACATGATGAACAAGATGATGAGCACCGCGAGCGAGAACAGACCCAGCTTGTGGCGCTTGAACCGGCGGATGAACAGCTGCCATTGCGTGAGCGGGATCGGCTCGGCAGTGGCGATGACGTCACCCTCGGCCTCGAGGTCGAACTCGGGCCCTGGTTCGGCCTCAGCCAAACCGCCGGGAAGTGTCTCTCGGACTTCAGTCCCGAAGAGACTCTCGTGTTCGTCGACTATCGGTTGGTCGGTCATCGCACCCGGATCCTTGGATCGAGCACCCCATAGAGCAGATCGGCCAGCAGGTTGAACACCAGGATGAACACCGCGACGACCAACATCCACGCTTCAAGGGTGACGACGTCTCCCTGCAGTAGGGAGTTGAAGAACAACCGCCCCATTCCGGAGATCGAGAAGATCGTCTCGGTGATGATCAAGCCTCCGAAGAGCAACCCGATGTCCACGGCCATGACCGTGATCAGGGGGATCAACGAGTTGCGCAGCGTATGGCGCACGATCACCCGCCGCCGCGGCACGCCCTTGGCGCGCGCCGTGCGGATGTAGTCCGACGACAACACGTCGAGGGTGGCGGCCCGCTGGAACCGGGTCCAGCTGGCGACGATCTGCACGCTCAGGGTCATGACCGGGAGGACCAAGTGCTTGATGTAGTCCCAGTTGAGACCGGACTGACCAACGCTGTGCAGACCCACGAAGGAAAGTGGTGGATCGCTGAGATTGAACCATTGCTGGGGCATTACAACCAGAAAATGGATTGCCACCAACCCAAACCAGAATGGAGGCAGAGATATCCCTATATAGGACAACCCGGTAAATATGTAGTCCCCAGCTGAGTACTGTTTGAGTGCGGAGTAGACACCGATCGATACGGCGATCAGCGCCGAAACCAGAATTCCCCAGAAGATCAGTTGAACGGTGTTCCACAGCGAACGCTGGATCACCTCGGTCACCGGCTCACGGGTCCGGGAGCTCTCCCCCCAGTCTCCGTGCACGAAATCGTTGAGCCAGATGCCGTACTGCTTGACGATCGAATCGTCGAGACCGAGCCGCTCGCGCTCGGCCTGAATGACGGCGGGGTCGCGCGATACCCGCAGTCGCGCGGTGGGGTCGAACGTCGTCCGAACCATCCAGAACAAGAGGAACGACGCGAGAAGAAGAACCGGAATCGAGTAGAGCGTGCGGCGAAGAATAAGTGTGCCCATCAGCGCAACCTCGGGTTCTCAATGTCCTATCAAGTTAGCGCCGTGTGGGACCCGACCGGGGTCGGGTCCCACACAACCAAGGTAGTGCCTGAACGTCAGCCGAGGCTCCAGCCCTCCATATCGAACCAGGGGCCATAGATCGGGTTGTTGATCTTCTCGCCCACAACCGAATCGCTGACGATCATGATGTTGGGCAGCGGATCCAGCGGGATCGACGTCGCATCCTCGGCCAACAGCGTGTCGGCTTCGGCCTGGGCGTCGGACCGCTCGTCCTGGTTCGGGTTGGCGTCAACCTCGGCCAGGAACGGATCGGCTGCGGGGATGTTGGTACGGGTCCAGTTCTGGCCCGCGTTGTCGTTGGCCGGCCCCGGAATGTTCGCCGACAGGAACAGGCTGGCCAGGCTCGGCTCGAGTGAGGTGAGGACCTGTGCGTACAGGGCCATCTGATAATCACCGGCCGGGAGCTGGGTCCCGAAGAGGTCGCTGGCTTCCTGGTTGTCGGTGGTGACCTCGAAGCCGGCCGCAGCAGCTTGCTCGATGACGATGTCCTGGGTCAGCTCACGACGAGCGTTGCCGGCCGTCGTCTTGAACACGATGCTGGCCCGCTGGCCGTCCTTGGCCCAGACGCCGTCGCTGCCCTTGGCCCAGCCGTCTCCGGTCATCAACGAGTCGACCTTGTCCAGGTCCTGCGTGTAGATGGAGAAGGCATCCGGGTCACCGAAGTCACCGACGATCGGCGGGTTGAAGCCCTGCGTAGCCTCGTTCAGGTCCAGACCACCGAAGAGCCGCTCGACGATCGCATCGCGATCCAGCGAATAGGCGAACGCCTGACGCACGGCCTTCGAGTTGAACGGGAACACCGAGTTGTTGATCCACACGCCCTCGGCGTTCGGCGAGTCCGCCTGGATGTCGACCGTGGCACCATCGATGCCTGCAGAGACTTCCTCGACCACGTCGACCTGAGGCTGCGGGAAGATCCCGGATACTTCACCACCGGTGAAGGCCTCGAACTCAGCAGCCGAGTCGGGCAGGAAGCGGAAGGTCACGCTGTCGAGCGTGGGCACGGTGCCCCAGTAGTTCTCGTTGGGGACCAGCACGAGCTGATCGCCACGAGCCCATGTGTCGAGCTTCCACGGGCCACCGGACCAGTCGTAGCCGTCGATCATCTCCGCGTTGCGATCCTTGCCATCAAGGATGTGCGACGGATAGATGCCGAATTGACCGCCGAACAGTGACTTCCAGCCGGCGTACGGCTGGGCGAAGGTCACGACTGCGGTCTTGTCGTCTGGACAGTCGACCGATTCGATGTCCCGGAAACCGGTCGTGTCGTAGATGTCCTCACCGTTGGCCACCTGATCCCAGGTATAGACCCAGTCATCACAGGTGATGGGCTCGTTGTCCGACCAGACCGCATCGTCGCTGATCTCGTAGGTCACGACCTGCTTGGGCTCAGTGACGAGCTCGGGCTCGCCCTTCAGGAGGCTGCTGGCCTCGTACTCCCATTGCCCGTCGTTGTTCACGATCTCGAACGAGCGGGGCATGGTGTTCACACCAAGCATCCAGAAGCCCCAGGACGAACCGCCGCAGCTGCCCATCCAGTCGGCACATTCCTGTTCTTGTTCTGCACCTAAAACGAGATCGCCACCGGCGTTGTCACCGGTGGAGCCTCCGCTGCTGCCTCCCCCATCGTCGTCGCCGCAAGCGGCAGCGATGAGAGAGAGACCAAGTATGAGAGCAAGGAGCTGAAAGCTCCTGCGCTGTCGTCTCACGTGTGGACCTCCTAGACGTTGCTTCGGACCCGACCACCACGGCGTTGCCACCCGGCGGAGGACTACAGCCGACACATCAGGGCTGTAGGTCGATTCGTCTACCCCTCCCCCCTCTCACTGTCACGCATCGTCCTCCGGTGCGGTAAGCGGTCGCCCGCCGGTCGGTAGACGGGGCGGACGGTAGCAGAACCGCTGGAGAAAGTCCTGGTTCGCTGACCAAAGCGCAACATGATTGACAGACTGTGGTGGGCAATCCGCCAGCCATCTCTGTCCGTGTGCGACAAACCGCTCGTTCTGTGTCGCGGCAAGGTTGCCGGCGGAACGCCAGTTATCTGAGTTGAACCTTTACCCCTACGGACGCGCCGAAACCTCCCCCGAGCAAGATTCGGCAATAAAAGAGGCGCGGCAGCGGGGGCCAACGCATCAGAAGACCGGGCTAGGCCCAATCCCGGTAGCGGACGATGGCGGCGAAGCTGTCGGCCTCGAGGCTGGCCCCGCCGACCAGCGCGCCATCGATGTCGGGACAGGCCATGAGCGCGGCGGTGTTCTCCGGCTTCACCGAACCGCCGTACTGGACCCGCACCGTGCTCCCGGCCTCGGCACCGGCCACGTCGGCCACGATGGCCCGGATCTGCCCGCACACCTCCTGGGCATCGCTCGCCAACGCGGTCCGCCCGGTGCCGATGGCCCAGATCGGCTCGTAGGCGATGACCAATCCGCCCACCTGCTCGGGGCTCAGGCCCTCGAGACCGGCCCTGACCTGGCCGTCGACCTTGGCCTCGGTCGCTTCCGCCTCCCGCTCCTCCAGGGTCTCGCCCACGCACAGGATCGGGGTCATGGCGTGGCGCAGGATGGCCTGGACCTTGCGGTTGACCACCTCGTCGGTCTCGCCGAAGAGCTCGCGGCGCTCCGAGTGCCCGGCGATCACGTACTGGACATCCAGCTTGACCAGCATGGCCGGCGAGACCTCACCGGTGAAGGCGCCGGCGTCCTCCCAGTGGCAGTTCTGGGCGCCCACCGCGATCGGCGGGGCGTCCTTCTCGGCCAGGAAGTAGGTCTGTACTGTGCGGATGTCGGTGAACGGGGGGTGGATCGACACGTCGACCGCTTCGAAATCGTCCGGCGTCAGTTCGTACACCAGCTTCTGGACCAGGGCGGTGGCCTCGAAGTGGTTCAGGTTCATCTTCCAGTTGCCGCTGATCAGCGGCTTGCGCTCCGACGTGGACATGGACGTGGACACCTACTGTTCTTGGGAGGTTGCGTTGGGCGCTTCGCGCAGCGCCGCCAGACCTGGCAGGTCACCCTGCTCGAGAAGCTCCAGCGAGGCGCCGCCGCCGGTCGAGACGTGGTCGATGCGGTCGTCCAACCCGAACTGGGCCATCGCCGCGGCGCTGTCGCCCCCGCCCACCACCGTGAACGCCCGGGTCTCGGCGACGGCCTCGGCCACTGCATGGGTTCCCGCGGCGAACCGCGGGTCCTCGAACACCCCCATCGGCCCGTTCCAGAACACCATCCGCGCCTCGGCCACCCGGTCCCCGAAGTCGGCCGCGGTACCGGGACCGATGTCCACGCCCTTCCAGGCGTCGGGCACGCCCGGCCCGAACTGACGAACCTCGCCGCCGGCCTCAGGGTGGAACAGCGCCCCACCCGGTCCGAGCGCCGTGACGTCGGTGGGCAGCACGATCGGTCGGCCGGCGTCGAGCAGGGCCCGGCAGGAGTCGATCATGTCCGGCTCGACCAGGCTGTCACCGATCGATCGGCCCTGCGCGGCCCAGAAGGTGAAGCACATGGCCCCGCCGATCAGCACCTCGTCGGCCACGTCGAGCAGAGCCTCGATGACCGCCAGCTTGTCGCTGACCTTCGATCCGCCGAGGATGGCCACGAACGGCCGCTTCGGGTTGTCGCGCAGGCTCAGCAGGACCTCGACCTCGCGGGCCAGGAGCCGCCCGGCTGCGCTGGGCAGGGTCTGGGGCGGACCGACGATCGAGGCGTGGGCGCGGTGCGACGCCCCGAAGGCGTCGTTGACGTAGGCGTCGAACCCGTCGACCAGCCGCTTCACGAAGCCGGGGTCGTTGGCCTCCTCCCCGGGATCGAACCGCAGGTTCTCGAGCAGCTCGACGTCGGGCGCGAGCTCCTGCAGTCGGCGACGCACCGGCTCGACCGAGTCGCGGTCGGCGGGCTGGCCCTTGGGCCGCCCGAGATGGGTGCAAGCCACGATCTGGGCGCCCTGGTCGCGCAGCCAGACGATGGTCGGCAGCGCGGCCCGGATCCTCAAGTCGTCGGTGATTACGCCGTCGGCCAGCGGGACGTTGAAGTCGGCACGGAGCAAGACCCGCCGGCCCGACAGGCTCGGCAGGTCCTCCAACGTGGGTACGCCGTGCTGCATCTACTGCTGGTTGGCGGCGCCGACCATCTGCACCAGATCGACGAGGCGGTTGGAGTAGCCCCACTCGTTGTCGTACCAGCCGAACACCTTGACCAGGTTGCCGATGGCCTGGGTCATGGGGCTGTCGAAGGTACACGAGGCCGGCGAACCGATGATGTCCGAGGACACCAGCGGCGCCGTCGAGTACTCCAGCACCGGGGCCAGCGAACCGGACTCCGCGGCGGCTGCGAACGCCTCGTTCACCTCTTCCTTGGTGACGTCACGGGCAAGGATGCCGGTGAAGTCGGTGATCGAACCGTCGGAGACCGGAACCCTCAGCGCCTGCCCGTCCAGCCGACCTTGCATGGCCTCGAGGACCAGGCCAGTGGCGCGGGCGGCACCGGTGCTGGCCGGCACGATGTTGATCGCCGCGGCCCGGGCCCGACGCATGTCGCTGTGCGGACCGTCCACCAGCATCTGGTCGCCGGTGTAGGCGTGGACCGTGGTCATCAGGCCTCGCTCGACGCCGAAGGCGTCGTCCAGGACCTTGATCATCGGGACGAAGCAGTTGGTGGTGCAGGAAGCGTTGGACACCACCTTGTGCTGGGCCGGGGCGAAGCTGTCGTCGTTGACCCCGACCACGAAGGTGGCATCGGCGCCCGAGCACGGGGCCGACACGATCACGTACGGCGCACCCGCCTCCACGTGCATGGCGGCCTTGTCCCGGGTGGTGAAGATGCCGGTCGACTCGACCACCACGTCGACGCCGAGGTCGTCCCAGGGAAGGGCCTTGGGGTCCCGCTCGGCCAGCACCTTGAGGGTGTCACCGTCGACGGAGATGCCGTCCTCGGTGGCAACCACATCGTGCTCGAAACGCCCCAGGATGGAGTCGTACTTGAGCAGATGGGCCATGGTGTCGATGGAGCCGAGGTCGTTGACCGCGACGAAGTCGATGGCAGCGCCCGACTTCTTGGCAGCCCGGAACATGTTCCGGCCGATGCGGCCAAATCCATTGATCCCCACGCGGATGGTCATCGAAAGGACCTCTCAGTTCTCGTGATCCCGTAGACAGAACGTGCGCAACTTACTTCGCGGGAGCCCGATCACAGCAGGCCGGCCAGCGCGACGGCCAGCTTGGTGCTGTCGTGGGCCATCCCGTGGGGGCGCGCCATGTCGGCGATCACCACATCCGCACCCACGTCTCCCAGCTTCAACTGCCCGTTCGCCTGGACCAGAACCACATCCGGTTCGACGCCGTGGTCCCGCAGGGCGGCCACGTGCCGGGCCACGTCGTAGCCGCGGGTCTCGGCCGCCTCGGCCCTGAGGTTGCAGACGTAGACCCGCTGTGCCATCGACGTCCGGACGGCCTCACGCAGGTCGCCGACCACCGCGGCGGCCAGTATGGAGGTGTAGAGCGATCCTGGTCCCAGCACGATCTGGTCGGCGTCACGGACCTCGGTGCTCAGACCGTCGGGGGCCTTCACCCCGGGCGGCACCAGGTTGACCCGGGAGATGCCCTCGGTCGTCGACACCGCCACCTGCCCGGTGATCACCTCGCCGGTCAGGGTGGTGGCCCGCAGCTGCACCGGATCGGTGGTCGCCGGCATCACCCGGGCGTGGCTCGGATCCACCCCGAGCAGCCGGGCCACCTCGTCGGTCGCGGCGAGGAAGTCCCCGGTCACCGCGGCCAATCCGGCCAGCAACAGGTTCCCCAGGGCATGGCCTTCGACGTCGGTGCCGCCGAAGCGGTACTCCAGCGCCTGGCCCAGTGGGTGGTCCTCGGCACCAGCCATGGCCACCAGGCAACGGCGCAGGTCACCGGGCGCCGGCAGGGCCATGCCGCTGCGCAGCCGTCCGGTGGAACCGCCGTCGTCCGCGGTGGCGACCACCGCCGTCGTCCGTCCGGCGTACTCACGGACGGCCCGGATGGTGACGGCTAGGCCGTGCCCACCGCCGATCACCGCGACGTGCGGTGTCCGAGCGTCCCCTGTTCCCCGGATCAACCGCGATCGCCTACTTCTCTACATCCCGGTGGAGGGTGCTGGGCGAGAACCCGTGGCGCCGCAGCATCGTGGCCACTTCCTCGGCCAAGGCCACCGAGCGGTGCCGGCCGCCCGTGCAGCCCATGGCGATGGTCAGATACGCCTTGCCCTCGGCCACATAGGCCGGCAAGAGCTGGGTCATCAGGTCCTCCAGCCGGCCGAGGAAGTCCTTGGCCGCGGGCTGGTCCAGGACGAAGTCACGCACCGCGGGATCGAGCCCGGTCAGCGGGCGCAGCTCGTCGATCCAGTGGGGGTTGGGCAGGAAGCGGCAGTCGAACACCAGGTCGGCGTCGAGCGGCAGGCCGTGCTTGTAACCGAAGGACAACACGGTGGTCTGCATCCCTCCGCCCGGTTCCTCGTGGGGGAACAGGCTGACCACCCGACGCCGCAGGTCGTGGACGTTCAGGTCGGTGGTGTCCACCACGACGTCGGCCTCGGCCTTCACCGGGTCGAGCAGCCCGCGCTCCCGCTCGATGGCCGCAGCCAGATGCTCCTTCTCGGCGCCACCCGAAAGCGGATGGCGGCGGCGGGTGCTCACGTAGCGGCGGACCAGCGCATCGGTGGAGGCCTCGAGGAACACGATCCGCACCCGCGCCCCCGAGGACCGCAACCACGCCAGCATGGGCAGGATCTCGTCCTGGTAGGCGCCGGTCCCGACCACCAGCGCCACCCGTTCGATCGAGGACCGCTCGGCCTGCGCCAGTTCCACCACCTTGGGGACCAGCTCGGGCGGCAGGTTGTCGATGACGAACCAGCCGAGGTCCTCGAGATGGTCCGCGGCGAGGCTCCGTCCGGCTCCAGACAACCCGGTGATGACGACGAACTCGCTCACGATCGGTGGCATTTTACCCTTCACCGCGCCGCGGCCGATCGACCCCCGTGGAGCTGCTCGTACACGGCCACCGCGACCGAGTCCGGCAACCAGGCCAAGGCGGTGAGATCGTCGAGGGAAGCCCGGCTCACCCCCCGGAGGCTGCCGAGCTCCTTGAGCAACCGCTGGCGGCGCACCGGCCCCAGACCGGGCACGTCGTCGAGCACGGAACGGGTCATGCGCTTGCCCCGGAGCTGCCGGTGATACGAGATGGCGAATCGGTGGGCCTCGTCACGGACCCGCTGCAGCAGGTACAGCGCCTCGGAACCCCGGGGGATGCGGAGGGCATCGGCCTGGCCCGGGACGAAGACCTCCTCGAACCGCTTGGCCAGCGATGCCGCCGGGATCTCCTCGGCCAGACCCAGCTCCTCCAACACCCGGACCGCCACCCCGAGCTGACCCTTGCCCCCGTCGACCAGCAGGAGCTGAGGCGGGTAGGCGAACTTGCCCGGTCGCTCCTCGACCGGTCTCCGGCGCTCCTCGAGATAGGCGGTGAGGCGCCGGGTGAGGACCTCTTCCATGGCCGCGAAGTCGTCGTTGCCTGGGACCTCCCGGACCTTGAACCGCCGGTACTCGGACTTGCGGGGCAGGCCGTCCTCCATCACGACCATCGATCCGACGTAGTCGCTGCCCTGGATGTGGCTCATGTCGTAGCACTCGATGCGCAACGGGGCGTCGGGCAGCCCGAGGTACTCCTGCAGCTCGTTGAGGGCCTTGGCCCGGGCGTTGTGGTCCGAGGCCCGACGCAGCCGATGGCGGGCGAACTCCTCTTTGGCGTTACGGGTGACGGTCTCCTGGAGCTCCCGCTTCCCGCCCCGTTGAGGTACCCGCACCGCAACGTGGGATCCACGCAGGTGCGACAACCATTCGGTGTACAACTCCGGGTCATCGGGCTCGGTCGGGACCAGTACCACCTTGGGGACTCCCAGAGGCGGGTCGTCATACAGCCCTTCGAGGATGTTGCCGACCAACTCGCCCGGGCCGACGTCCTCGACCTTGTCGAGAACGAACCCCTTCCGGCCCACCACCCGACCCCGGCGCACGAAGAACACCTGGACCGCGGCCTCGAGGTCGTCCTCGGCCATGCCGAACACGTCGAAGTCCTCGTTGCGGTCGGCCACCATCTGCTGGCGCTCGATGGCCTTGCGCACGCTGACCAGCCGGTCCCGCAGGCGGGCGGCCCGCTCGAACGCCAGCTCGTCTGCCGCCTCCTTCATCTCGCGCTCCAACCGATGCACCACGGTGTCGGTGTCGCCGTCGAGGAAGTCCAGCAGCTCGTAGACCAGCTTGTCGTAGTCGGCCTTGTCGATCTCGCCGACGCAGGGACCCGAGCACTTCTCGATGTGGAACAGCAGGCAGGGGCGGCCCAGCTGATGATGGCGGCGGAACTTGGCGTCGCTGCACGTGCGCACCGGGAAGGTCCGCAGCAGGAGATCGAGGGTCTCCCGGATGGCATACGCGTGGCCGTACGGTCCGAAGTAGCGAACCCCTTTGCGCTTGCGGCCGCGCATGACCGTGGGCCGGGGCCACTCCTCCTCCACGGTCACGGCCAGGAACGGGTAGCTCTTGTCGTCCCGCAGGCGGATGTTGAAGCGCGGCCGATGCTGTTTGATCAGGCTGTACTCCAGCATCAGCGCCTCGACCTCGTTGCGGACCTGGATCCACTCGACGGTCTCGGCCGCGGCGACCATGGCCGCGGTGCGTGGTGGCAGACCGGCCGGGTTCTGGAAGTAGTTGGACAGCCGCTGCCGCAGCGAGCGGGCCTTGCCGACATAGATGACCCGACCCTCCCGGTCCTTGAACTGATAGGAGCCGGGAGCGTCAGGAATCGTGCCAGCAGGCGGACGCTCGACCATGGAACCGAGGCTACGACCTCTTAGACTCGGCTCACGCCGGCCCGGTAGAACCGGCGACATATCAGCTCTGGGGACGACATCTCCGTGGGTGAGGCGACCGGGCTGTCCCCACCGTCCACCAACCAGGGCTCACCCTCGACGGAGGACCCACATGCTTCGGCTCCAGACACCCCTTGCCGACCGCTATACCGCCGCCCCCGCTGCTGAGCTCGATGAATGCATCGCCGCCGCCAAGGCCACGCTGGGCGATTCCCTCTTCATCCTGGGCCACCACTATCAGCGCGACGAGGTAATTGCCCATGCCGATGCCCGGGGGGATTCCTACCGGCTGTCGGTGCTGGCCCAGCAGCGACCCGATGCCCGATCCATCGTGTTCTGCGGCGTGCACTTCATGGCCGAATCGGCCGACATCCTGACCACCGACGATCAGCGGGTCATCCTCCCCGACCTCAACGCCGGCTGCTCCATGGCCGACATGGCCGACATCGACGAGGTGGAAGAGGCTTGGGACGAGCTGGGACAGGTCGTCGACGTCGAGCGCATCATCCCGATCACGTATATGAACTCGTCCGCGGCCTTGAAGTCCTTCGTCGGACGACATGGCGGCGCGGTTTGCACCTCGACCAACGCCCGGGCCGTGCTGGAGTGGTCCCTGGGCCAAGGCGAGCGAGCCGGCCGGACCTCGGTCGGCGCCACCGGGTCAGGGGACAAGGTGCTGTTCTTCCCGGACCAGCACCTGGGGCGCAACACCGGCGTGGCCATGGGCTACCCGCTCTCCGACATGCGGGTGTGGAACCCACGGTTCGAGCGCGGTGGCCTGACCGAGGCCGACTGCAAGGACGCCACTCTGTTGTTGTGGCGGGGGCACTGCTCGATCCATCAACGGTTCCGGCCCGAGCAGATCAAGGCATTTCGGGCCGAGCACCCGGACGGGATCGTGGTGGTGCATCCCGAGGTGCCGCACGAGACCGTGCTGGAGGCCGATCAGGTCGGCTCGACCGACTTCATCATCAAGGCTGTCGCCGCGGCGCCGGCGGGCTCGATCATCGCGGTGGGCACCGAGGTCCACCTGATCAACCGGTTGGCTCAGGAGAACCCGGACAAGACCGTGATCTCGCTGGACCCGCTCATCTGCCCCTGCTCCACCATGAACCGCATCGACCTGCCCCATCTGGCCTGGGTGCTCGACGAGTTGGTGGAGGGTCGGGTGGTCAACCAGATCTCCGTCGAGCCCGAGACCGCGGAGTGGGCGCGCGTCGCTCTCCAACGGATGCTGGAGATCGTCTAGGCCGATCAGCCGTCGCCGAAGAACCGGAGCAGGAACGGCGTGTCGGCGCCGCCTACGTGGATCACCCGGACCACGTAGGTGCCGGTCAAGGGGATGTGGTCGTCTGCG
>DASXTK010000415.1:0-10019 GCA_036505485.1 Acidimicrobiales bacterium | reverse complement strand
GCTGTCGGCCACGAGCGGGTTGGTGCCTCGACCCACTTCGTCCCCGTCGGACAGGCCGTCGCCGTCGCTGTCAGCCACGAGCGGATTCGTGCGCCGGCCGACCTCGTCGCCGTCGGACAGTCCGTCGCCATCGGAGTCAGCGACCAAGGGGTTCGTCCCGCGTGCCACTTCGTCCCCGTCGGACAGGCCATCGGCGTCGGAGTCAGCGACCAGGGGGTTCGTTCCGCGTGCGACTTCGTCGCCGTCGGTCAGCCCATCACCATCGCTGTCGGCCACGAGCGGGTTGGTGCCTCGACCCACTTCGTCCCCGTCGGACAGGCCGTCGCCGTCGGAGTCAGCCAACAAGGGGTTGGTCCCTCGGCCGACCTCGTCGCCGTCGGTGAGGCCGTCGCCGTCGGTGTCGGGGTTGTTCGGATCGGTGCCCAGCGCCGCTTCCTGGTCATCGGTCAACCCGTCGCCGTCGGCGTCGGGCGCAAAGACGTTGAAGTCCACGACGTAGGTGGCTCCGTCACCGCTGAACGTCTGTGAGTACGACCGGTTCCGCAGGGCACCGGCGACGCCCACGCCCGCGGGCACGTTGTCGGCTATCGCCTGATCGACGAGAGCCCCAAGTGTGTCGTCGACGGCCAGGAAGGCGGAGACCTTCATGTCGATGACGTCGTCCGGGTCAGTGAAGGACACGAGGAAGAGGAGGATCTTGTCCAGGAGGGTCGGCTCCGCGTCGGACATGATGTCGGTCACCTTGCCCGTGAGACGGTCGATGAGCTGCTGCCTGACCACGGGATCGCTCGCGGCGCCAAGGAGGTCGCTGAGCGTCGTCTGCTCGACCGTCGCGGCGAGCAACTGCTTCACGGTGTCCTCGGCGTCGGTGAAGGCCGAGTCCATGACCGAGAACGGTGTCGCGTCGGATTCCACCGCGACCGTGACCGTGCCGATGACCTCCGGGCTGGCTCCGTTGCTGATGTCCTCGAGCGAAATCCTCGAGACCGAGGGGAAGTCTGCACGTCCCTCGGCGTCGGAGATCCCCAGGACGTCGCCATCGTCGGCGCCGTCGGACAGCTCCCGGAGATCGCCGAGGTACTGCGCGGTCGACGAGTTCGGGACGCCGAAGGTCGAGCGGAAGCCGATCACCGCGACGTACGGTTCGTCGCCGTCCGAGAAGAAGCCGTCCTCTTGAATGTTGGACGTGGTCAGCCTGTCCGCGTCGATCAGCCACGTGCCCGGAGGCCCGGATGCCGTTGGCGCCGAAGGTGTTGCTGACGCCACCGTGGGCCGCACCCCCATCAGCATGACGGCCAACCCGGTGACGGCGAGCAGCCGACCGAGGGCGCGCGCGTTCCGTCTAGTTGCCATGATTTTCCCCTTTGTCCGAGCGGACGGACTTGTGGATGCGACGCTACGTAGGAGCGATCGCCCCGTCAGTGTCGACCTGGTCTCACTCCGGTCTCACGGACAGGTACTGGGCCACCCGGTCGGAGGCGAGCTTGAGCCGACGGAAGTAGGTGGCGCGGCTGAGGTTCAGCTCGCGGGCCGTCTGTTCGTGGCTGCCCTCGGGATCGATGTAGCCGCGGTGGAGGACCTGCTGCAGCAGCCGCTCGTTCTCGGTATCGCCGAAGGCGTTCGTCGCTGCCTCCTCCAGCCGACGCCGCACGGACGCGGCGCGTTCCTCCACCCCGTCACCGGTCGCGAGCGGACTGCGCGCCAGCAGGTGGGGCAGGCGCAGGTTGCGCAGCGCAGCCCGCACGGCCTCCGGGTCGGGGGACTCCGAGCGGCTCACACCGGGCGGCGCCAGGCCCAGCTCCAGGTAGATGAGGTCGCGCTCGAGGCCCAGGACGCCACCCGGGCCGCAGTCGAGCAGGTGGCACTCGACCCGGCCGGGCGGGCCGACGAGATCGAGCTCCTCCAGGTGCTGGGCTCCGAGAGCGCTGATGAAGGCCATGACGTCGGGCCGGTGCGGATCGACCGGAAGGTAGAGATAGCGCGGGTTGGGCAGGCCGGAGCGCAGCACCGCCGAGACGTTGAGCATGGCCTGGATGCGTGACGCCGGGTCCCGCGTGAAGTCGACGGCGTCGCGGCACAGGATGGCATTGCCGTCGGGGGCCAGGTCCTGCGCGTGTTGCAGCCATGGGCCGAGCAACGGATCGGCATGGGCCACCGCGGGAGCCGACGCCGGCGTCATCGTGATCGAGTAGCCGCACAGGGCGCCGGTGTCACCCCGGGCGATGGCCACGAACTCCGGGGCCTCCTCGAAGAAGGGCCGGGTCACGTCCCACCAGGCGGTGCTGCCGATGGCAGCGAGGTGCCGGGCGACCTCCTCGGCGTCGCCCTCGCGCACCGAGTCGATCTGGTTGCGCATCGCGCCTTCCCAGCCGTACAGGGCCCGCAGCTCAGGGGTCTCGATCAGCTCGGCCAGATCGATGGTGAGCAACGGATGACCCGCCAGGGCGCGGGCATAGAGGCTGTCCGCGATGCGCCGGCGCAGGTCGCGCTCACGCTCGGGATCGCGCTGGCGGAGGTCCGACCGCAGGGCCCGGCGCACCAGGTCGTGCAGCGTCAGGCCGTCGCCCAGCGGCTCGCTGAAGCTGCGTTCGTGCAGCCAACCCGTCGCCTCCTCGGCATCTATGCCGGGCAGGACGTCGCGGATCAGGCGCGCGGTGGTCACCCGGGCGATGCACGCCAGCCAGAGCACGTCTCGGTGCTGCGGGTCGAGCTCGGCCTCGGCCAGCCGGCGGACCAGCGTGCGGACGACATCGCGTGGTTCGCCGCCTTCGCCCGGTCGCCAGCCCGGGTCGTCGGCGGCGCGAGCCACGAACGTGAGCGCCAGCGGTGACCCGGACGCCCACGTGGCCAGCTCGCGGATCCGGGCCGTGCGGGGGAGTCCATGGGCCTTGAGCAGGTCCAAGGAGTCCTGGGAGGACAACGGCCCCAGCTCCAGCTCACGGGTCACGCTCTCCCAGCCGCCCTCGAACCAGCCGTGGTCGGGTGGGCGGCGTCCGGCGATGACCACGACGGCCCGTGCGGGCAGGGTTGGGAGCACCACGCGGCGCAGGTGTGTTCCCAGGGCGGTCATGCGCTCGTAGCTGTCGATCAGGACGAGGGGACGTTCGGCCGTTCGGGCCGGGGCGATGGCCTCGTCGACGGCATCGGGCAGCGGCGGGAGGTCGCGGCCCTCCACCAGCACCGCCGACCAGCCCGAGGCCTCGCCGCGGCGGGCGACCTCACGGAGCAGCGCGCTCTTGCCGATGCCGCCCGGGCCGTGCACGAGCATGATGCTGGCCGGAGGGTCGTCGACGAGCAGCGCCGCGATGGCAGCGAACTCAGCGGCACGGCCGACGAAGGTCGTCCGATCCTTGGCGGACAGCCGTGCGCCGAGCGTCCGAGGCTCGTCGGAATCGCCCATGCATCCCCTCGTGGTCACCTTCGAGGAGCCCTCCCTGCTGACCGTACCTCGCAGCGGAGGGATCGGCTTGCCGTCAGTCGAAGGGCTCGGAGGTGAGCTCGGGCTGGCCACCGTTGGCCAGGAGCACGAACCGCTGGCGGCGGCCGCGACGGAACGAGGGATTCCACCAGCGGGCGGCGTAGCTGTGTCCGTCCTGATCGGGCCCGATGTGGACCACCTCGACGTCGCAGCCCTGGTCATCGGCCGGCGTCCCGCCCGGTGTGAGCGCCGATTGCCAGCCGTCGGACGGATCGTCGGCCTCCACCCGGACCAGCGGCTCGTGCCAGATCAGGTTGCCCGGAGCGACATCCCGCCAGCGCAGCTCCCACATCGGGTCGGTGCGGGCGGTGGCATCGGTGAACGTCGGCGGTCCGAGCAGAGCTCGGGGGACGGTCCCGGCCTCCGCTTGAGGTAGATAGCGGTGTTGGCGAAGATCGAACCGCCGCTCCCGCAGGATGTCGGACACTGGGTGATCGGCGCTGAGGGCCTCGGCCGCCAGCTTGGCCGCGTGGGCGGCGAGGAACGGCAGGGTCGAGGGACCGTAGAGGGTGTGTCCGCCCTCGTAGTGCTGGAGCTCGTACTCCTCCGGGGTGGCGCAGTAGCCGGAGTACTCGTTGGCCACCGAGCTGACGATGACCCGGTCGACGCCGGCCCCAGCGACCTCGGCGTGGACGGCGGTCTCGATCCGGTGGCCGGTCTCGACCGTGAGCTCGAACGGCAGCCCGACCAGCGCGGTGTCGCCGAAGCGCAGGACCTGGATCGGCAGGACCCGCGGGAACCCGTGCAGGGGCAGCACCAACCGTTGGAACGGTCCGCCGACGATCCACTTCGCGCCCTGGGCGCCCCGAGGTCGGCGCTTCCCCGAGCCGGCCCGAAACGGTGGGATGTGCCGCACGACCGGGGTCTCGTTCTCGTAGGCCCCGGCCAGGAGGGCGGCACCGACGGCCGGGCGGCGAGGGAGCGAGATGCCGTTGATCGAGCGGTTGTGGTTGAGATCAACCTCCCGCAGACCGGCGGCCAGCTCGACCCGGTCGGTCAGGGTTCTGTCGAGCCGGGAGTACAGGGCCGCCGCCTCGGCTCCGATGCCCCGACCGACCCGCTGGGCCTCCAGATGCCCGGCGGTGCCGGGATGCAGGGCCGGAGCGACGTCGGCGTGGGTGCCTTCGATGGCGCCCACCACCGGGCGGGTCCCATGCGATCGGCTGATCCGGTGACCCAGCTCGTCCACCAGGTAGGCCCACAGGTCGGCGTTGTACTCCTGGGAGCGCATGGGGACGCCGGTGCCGTGGACCGAGAACACCACGGTGGCAGCCAGCGGTTCGTGACCCCCGTCGGCGGCCGTCGCGTCGACCCGGATGAGGTGGAGCCGCGGGTTCACCGATACATAGGCGCGCTGCGGGGCGACTCGGTCGTCGTCGACGGCGGGGTTGCGGACATGGGGCGCCAGCGAGCGGTTGCGGGTGAGGCCCCAGACCTCGGTGGTCCCCACGGCCATCCGGGCCGGGCGGCGAGATCCCACCGCCGCGCCCACCCCGCCAGCGATGCGGCTGGCCAGCTGTTGGGCCCAAGCCGCGTCGAAGCCGGCCTTGTTGGAGGCGAAGCGGTTGTAGAACCGGGTGCCGAGGAACTGACCCGGCCCGCCATGGGTGTGGGTCGCCCCGATCATCAGCCCGGACAGGGGGACGTCGGTGTCCTCGGCGATGGCCCGACCCACCAGGTGGTGGATCACCGCGGATCCGCCCAGGAGGTCGCATTGCACGAGGGCCATCGAGGTCGTGCCGGCCCGGAGGTGCAGGATGCGGGCCCGCAGCCTGGTCCGGAACCCGGTGCCGGTGTGGGCGTTGCGGGAGTAGCCGGCCTTGGGCAGTCCGGGCGGGGGCGTGATGTCCACCTCGGCCGCGCCGGCCAGCAGCCCGTCGACCGGAGCCAGCTCCGACCCGACCGCGGGCTCGACGCCGAAGCGGGCCGATCCCGTCCGCTGGTCGACGAACGGCAGGAGCGGACTGTCCGCCTCGAGCCTCCAACCTGTCGGCATCGCTTGCCCCCATCCGTCGTTGCCTGCTCACCGGCGCCGTGGGCAGTACCTTGAACGATCGTGCCGTCCAAGCGCCAACCCGCCAAGCAACGCCGAGCCGCGGAGAACCGAGCGCGCCAAGCCGCGCTCGCCGCTCGCAGCCAGCACGCCAGCCAGCCCAAACGAGCGGCGTCGTCGTCGTCCTCGAGTTCGTCCGGTTCCGGCAAGTCCCGCTCCGGCTTCTTCTTCGGCCGAGGGACGCCCGCCCGCGGCACCGGGCCCGTGGAGGTTCCCCCGGGCTGGAGGGGTTTCGTCGGCATCGATGCCGTCCAGGCCCGCGAGCCCGGGGTCCGGGCAGCGTTCACAGCGGTGCTGTTTGCGTTCATGTCGTTCGCGATCACGCCGTTCCTGTTCAAGGTGGTGCTCGACGATCGGGACAAGCAGGTGCCGCCGAGGTTCCAGGGTCTCTACATCGGGGCTCGGTCGGCCCTGACCGGCAACAACGTGAAGTCCCACTCCGAGTCGCTGTGGGCCTTCCAGGGCCCGGCGGCGTTCGGCTACGTGGTCCTGCCGCTGCTGGTCATCATCGTGGCCTACGTCTTCTTCCTGCGGACCCGGCGCAGCATGCCGCTCACGGTGGGGATGTTGGCGCTGGCGGTCCTGGTCATGTTCGTCCCGGGGGCGTTCTTCTTCCTGCCTTCGGTCATCGCCCTGGCGGTCGCCAGCTTCGGGGTGCGCAAGATCGAGATGGCCGGCCGCATGGCCGATCGGGAAGCCGCTGCCGCCGACTCGAAGCCTGCCGCCGACGACGACGAAGAGGCCGACGAGGACCTCGACGCCGACGACGAGTACGAGGACGACGAGGAAGAGGACGACGAAGAGGACGAGTACGAAGACGTCGAGGACGACGACGAGTACGAGGATGAGGACGAGTACGAAGAAGAGGACGAGCCCAAAGCACAGAAGTAGCGCTCGTCGGGGCGGCCTCTACGCGGTGAAGGTCCCGGTGATGGTGGCGACCGCGAGCGAGGGCAGAGCCACGATCCGGTTGACCGCCTGTTGCGCCTCGATCCCGGTGGGAAGACTGGGCGCGGCCGACAGGGCGATCAGCCGGAACTCGTAGGTGTGTTGGCCCTCCGGGGGGCAGGGTCCCCGCCAGCCGGTGCTGCCGAAGGCGTTCGGACCGGCCACCGCGCCCTCCGGGAGCTGGCCCTCCTCCAGCCCACCGACCGTCGGCGAGATGCCCGTGACGGTCCAGTGGACGAACCCGCCGGCGTCGAGATCCACCACGACCACCGCCAGCTCGGTGACCCCGGCGGGCAGGTTGGCCCACTGCAACGGCGGGGACACGTCCCGACCCCGGCAGGTGTACTGATCCGGGATCGGCGTGCCGGACTCGAAGGCCGAAGACGACATCTGGAGCGCCAGCTGGGTCCCGGTGCCGACGGCGTCGCTGGGCGCCACCACCGCCGGCGCGGTGGTCGTCGTCTGCGAGGCCGAAGGCGGCCGCATGTCACGGTCGTCGGCGCCGCAGGCTGAGACCCCGGCAACGAGGAGCACAACCAGGCACGTCGCGACCACGGCCGCGCACCGACCACCTGGGCGTGGCTGGGGGTTCATCCGAACGTGGCCTCTTCGGCCAGGGCGATGGGCAGCCCGCCGGTGGCGGCGATCGTGTCGTGGAACTCCCGCAGGTCCCCGCGCTTGTCGTCGAACCAACGGCCCCGCATGCGCTCGATCTCCAGGCACCCGGTCAGGTAGCTGGCGGCCTGGGTGGGCCAGGCGCAGTAGCGGTACACCTCGGCCCGGGCCACCGGCTCGTGGATTCCAGCTTTCTCCTGCATGTGGGTGACCGCGTCCTCCACGGTCATGTCGCCCGAGTGCAGGGCGGTGTCGACCACGATGCGGGCGGCCCGGAAGATGCGGAAGTTGAGATGCATCAGCTCGTCCTGCGGGTCGGCGAAGTAGCCCTGCTCCCGCATGAGCTTCTCGGCGTAGAGCCCCCAGCCTTCGACGAAGTACGACGAGCGGTGGACCTGCCGCAGCTTCGAGGCGCTGAGCATGGTGGTGAGGTGCCAGTGATGGCCGGGGTAGGCCTCGTGCGCGGTGGTGGTGGGCATGGCGTGGTAACCGTTGTCGGCCATGCGCTTGGCCACGTCCTCGGGCGGGGAGCCGTCGGGCGGATAGGGCACGTTGAAGCGGCCGATGCGTGACGGCTTGAACGCCGGGGGCTGGAAGTACGAGGCCACCGCCAGGACCGGTCGTTGGAACGGGGGCGACGGCACGACCTCGCACTCCTCGCCCTCGACGAAGCTGACGAGGCCCTTCTCGACCAGGAACTCCCGGCAGCGGGCGGTCTCCTGGGTGTAGCCGTCGCGCATCTCCTCAGGCGTCGCCGGCCGGTTCTCGCCGCAGGACGCGACCACCTCGGGCCATCCCGACGCCTGCGGGTCGATGGCGTGGGCCAGCTCGGTCATCTCGGCGTCGAGCTCGGCCCAAGACGCCTCGCCACGGGCGTGCAGTTCGGCGGTGTCGAATCCCAACAGCTCGGCCTCGCGCAGCAGCCCCGAGTACCGCTCCTCGCCCAGCGCCCAGTCGCCCGATGCCTTCTCGGCGAGCTCTGCGAGGTAGGAACCGAAGTCGGCGAAGGCCTCGGCCGCCACTTCTCCGGCGTCGCTCAGACGTTGCCGCAGCGCTGGGTCCTGGACCTCGCCGGGGACCAGGTCCCGGGCGTAGACCTCGCCCGCGGCGGCCTGGCCTTGGGCCCGGCGAACCAGGATCGGGGCGGCCATCGAGGGCTCCAGGTTGGCGCGGCCGGCGTCCAGCAGCTCGGGCACGGCCCGCAGCCGGGCCTCGGCCGCGGCCACCAGCTCGGGCTCGGGCAGCGGCCGGCGCAGGAACAGCGTGAAGACGCCCATCAACGCAGGTCCGAGATAGTCGTCGGGGTTGCGGCGCCACTCCTCGAACGTGCGGCGGATCTGGCGACCCCGCAGGACCGCGTGCACCAGCCTCCGATCGATGCGTTGCGAGTCGGTGAGCTCGGCCTCGTCGAGGGCGTCGAAGCGCTCCAGCCACTGGTCGGCTCGGCGCTCCCGGTCGGCGATGGCCGAGGCGCTGAGGTCGGGGGAGCGGTCGTCGAGCCCGTCCCATCCCTGGAAGGTGGCCATGGCCGGGCTGTCGCTGACCAGCTCCTCCAGATAGGCCGTGGCCAGCGGCTCGAACGAGGAGTCGGCGGCGAGCTTGTTGGCGGGCATGTCCGACGGCATAGGTCGAGTGTTGCAGACTGTCCCCCGACTTGAGAGGGCACAGGAATCCACTCCCGTTGTCCACACGACCAGCGGATAGACCTCCACGAACCGAGCGATGCCACGGCAGCAACTCCCGTGGGCGCGCCTGCGCGCCCGGTTCAGCCCGGACGCGGCCGGCGTCCGGCAGGGTCTCGTCGCGCTCGTGCTCAACTCGTCGACCAGCCTGATCGCCGGCATCACCCTTGGCGCCATCAACGACACGCTGAAGCAGTATCCGGGGCTGCTGGTGTTGGTCCCGGCGGCGATCGGGTTGCGGGGCAACATCTTCGGGGCCTTCGGCAACCGGATGTCCACGGCCATCCATACCGGTACGTTCCGCTGGTCGTTGCGGCGGGAGACGGTGCTGGGCCAGAACGTGCTGGCCTCGATGGTCCTCACCCTGGGCATGTCGCTGGTACTGGCCGTGGTGGCCAAGGCGGTGGCGGTGGGCGTGGGCATCCAAGGAACCATCGACGTCCTGGCCATGTCCACCATCTCCATCGCGGGCGGTGCCCTGGCCTCGGTGGTGGTGCTGGCCGCGGCGCTCGGACTCACCGCCGGTGCGGTGCGCTACGACTGGGATCTCGACAACGTCACCGCGCCGCTGGTCTCCACCCTGGGCGATGTGCTGACCGTGCCGGCGCTGTATCTGGCCACCTTCCTGATCGGCATCCACATCGTGTCGGGCAGCGTGGGGCTGGTGCTCGTGGCGCTGGCGGTGGTGGTGCTCACGTGGGGTTGGCGGTCGTCGCTTCCGGGCCTGCGGCAGATCGTGCGGGAGTCCATGCCGGTGTTGGTGCTGGCCGGCTGTCTGAGCGCGGGCGCGGGGGTGGCGTTGGCCCGGTCGGAGGGCCGCTTCGATGCCCTGCCGGCGCTCCTGGTGCTCGTGCCGGCCCAACTGTCCAGCGCCGGGGCCTTGGGCGGGATCCTGTCCGGTCGGATGTCTACCAAGCTGTTCCTGGGTCTGGTGCCGTCGCGGGGCTGGCCCAACCGGGAGGCCCGGCGGGACATCTCACTGGTGCTGACCCTGGCCTTGCCGGTGTATGCCTTCAACGGGATAGGCGCGAACTTCGTGGCCCAGGCCTTCGGTCTGGCCAGCCCGGGCCTTCCTCAGATGCTGGCCGTGGCTCTGATCGGCGGGACCATGGCCATGGCCTTCGTGGTGACCGTGGCCTACTACGGCACCATCGCGGCCTACCGCACCGGCGCCGACCCCGACACCTACGGGATCCCGGTGGTCAGCTCCTCGGTCGACCTGGTCGGCGCGTTCACGCTCATC
>DASXTK010000414.1:0-3518 GCA_036505485.1 Acidimicrobiales bacterium | reverse complement strand
GGCACTATCGCCTCAGGCTCGACATCGTGGGCACCATTGCCTCGGGGATCCACCGCGAGACCACCGAGGGCGGTCAAGGGTCAGTTCGGCGGCACGGAGCGCAGCGACCGGGCCGTCGGGCTGTGCCCTTGACCGCCCGGTCAGGTGCCGCGAACACAATGGAACGAGCCAGCCCCTCCAGGGCTGGCTTGAGAGCCCATCGTTGCCCTCATCTGGTAACAGCAACGGTCCGGGGCCGTTGAAGTGGCGGAGCCACCGAGGGCGATCGCCGGGTCGCCGGCGTCAGTCGATGGTTAGTTGGACGGAGACGCGTTCCGCGGCCATGGGGTCGATGATCTCGCGGATTACGCGGACGTGGTCGGGGTGGTCCCTGTAGGCCTGGAACTTCTCGGCCGAGTCGAAGTCGGCGATGAGGGCGTAGTCCCAGCTGGTGGCGCTGATGCCGGCATCGGGGCCGTGGCGGTAGGCCCGGATCTCGGCGATCTTGAGCGGCAGGCCGCTGAGCCCCTCGGACAGGGCGGCCACCTGGTCGGGCGTGGTTTTCGGTGCGAAGCGGAACAGGACGACATGGCGTAGCGACATCCGACGACCCTATTGCAGGCCTTGATAGCGGCCGCCGTCGATTTGCAGGGCCGCCCCGGTGATGAATCGGGCCTGGTCGGAGCACAGGTAGGCCACCGTCGCCCCGAAGTCCTCGGGTCGCCCGACGACCCCGGCGGGGATGTTGGCGGCGGCGGGGGAGAGGTCGGCGCCGTACAGCCGCCGCAGCCGGTCGGTGGCGTGGGATCCCGGCTGCACCGAGTTGACGGTCACGCCGTGCTCGGCGACCTCCCCAGCCAGCGTCTTGAGGAACCCGGTGACCCCGGCCCGAGCGGTGTTGGACAGGATGAGCTGCGGGGCCGGTTGCCGCACGGTCATCGAGGTGATGGCCACGATCCGGCCCCAGCCCTGATCGCACATGGCCGGCACCGCGGCCTGGCACATCGCCACCGTGGACAGCAGGCTCAGTTCCAGCGCGGGGGCGTAGGCGTCGAGCGGAGTGCTGGCGAAGTTCCCCGGCGGGGGTCCTCCGGCGTTGGGGACCAGGATGTCGAGTCCGCCCAACGCCTCCGTGGCCTCTTCTACGAAGCGGACGGCGCCGGCAGCAGTGGAAACGTCGGCCGACAAGGCGATGGCGCCTTTGATCTCGGCCGCGGCCGCGGCCAACCGGTCGCTGTCCCGTCCGCAGATGGCGACCCGGACGCCCTCGGCCGCCAACGCGCGGGCCGATGCCAGCCCCAGCCCGGCCGACGACGCGGCGACGGCGGCTCGACGGTCTGCGATCCCGAGGTCCACGGGCCGGACCCTATCCGTCCCCGCTCCCGCGAGCGGGGCTGCCCGGAAAGGTGCAGGCTTGCGGGGTGGGAGGACAGATGGATTTCGTGGATGTCCGTTTGTGGGCGGCGGACGCGGTGGTGTTGTTCGACTGGCTGATGCGCGCTGACCTGGACCAGGTCCCGATGGACGATCCGTCGCAGCGCCAAGCCCTGGAAGCGCTGTTGGGACGCCTCGGCCATGTCCTGGACGTTCCGTCGCGGGCCCAGCTGGACCTGGCTCGTGACCAGGTGGTCCGCCACAGCGACTGAGCCAGCGACAGCGACAGAGCTACGGATGAGCCTGCGGTAGCGGGAGCAGCAGCCGGAACACCGCGCCATCGCCCGGAAAGCTCTCGACCTCGGCCCGCCCCTCGTGGGCCTCGATGATGGCGGCCACGATGGCCAGACCCAGCCCCGCCCCGCCGAGACCACGGCTGCGAGCGGCGTCGGTCCGATAGAAGCGCTCGAACACCAGCGACACCTGGTCCTGGTTCAGCCCGGGGCCGTAGTCCCGCACCTCCAGCCGGGCCTCGTCGCCCGAGTCGTCGACCCCCGGAACCCGCATCAGGGAGACGTCGATCGGGGTCCCGGCCGGCGTGTGCCGTAGGGCGTTGTCGAGAAGGTTCGCCACCGCGTGCCGCAGGCGGGACTCGTCGCCGATCACGATCGGTTCCAGCGGCGACACCAACTGCACCTTGCGCTCCGGAGCGACGATGCGGGCGGAGTCCACGGCATCCCGTACCACGGCGCCGAGGTCGACCAGCGCCGTGGTCAGCGCCTGACCCTGGTCCAGCCGGGCCAGGAGCAGCAGGTCGTCGACCAGCCGGGCCATGCCAGTCGCCTCCTGCTCGATGTGATGGAGCAGGTCCGGCACCGCCTCCAGGTCGGTGACCGTGCCCTGGCGGTAGAGCTCGGCCCAACCCCGGATCGAGGTCAGCGGGGTCCGCAGCTCGTGGCTGGCGTCGGACACGAACTGCCGCATGCGGTCCCGAGACCGTTGGACTTCAACGTCGGCGACGTCCCGAGTCCGCAAGCCCGCCGCCACCTGGTCGAGGAGGCGGTTCACCGCCCGGGCCGACCGCCCCACCTCGCTCTGGGGGTCGTCGACCGGCAGGCGTCGCCCCAGGTCGCCGTCGGCGATGGCCGACGCGGTGTGCTCGAGCTGTTCGATCGGCCGCAGGGCGTGGCGGACGATGCTGTAGCAAGCCAGCCCCAACCCAGCCAGCGCCACCACCCCGACCAGCAGGTTGAGGCGGTGCATCCCGGTCACGCTGGCGTCGACGTCGTCGAGGCTGGTGGCGATGACCAGCGTCCCCGAGCCGTCGGACAGCGGAAGTGCGACCGCCCGCCAGGTCCCGGGACCCGAAGTGGAACGGGTGGTGAACGGCTCGCCGGCCCGTTCCGCCGCGGCGGTCAGCGTGAGCCCCCGCACCGTCGGCGATGAACCCTTCACCGGATACGAGGCCAGCTCGCTCTGCACCTGCCCGCGGCGATCAAGCCGGCTGACGTAGTACGGGTTGGGCAGCGCCGCTGCCGACGCGGTCCCCGCGGCGCTGGTCTCGATCCCGGAGGACGGCAGCGCGCCGAGACGGGGATTGGGCGGCTGGGCCGCGGCCCGCAGCTGGTCGTCGATCCCGTCGATGAGGTAGCTCCGCAGCAGCCGCCCTCCGATCAGGCCGCTGACCAGCAGTGCAACGGTCGCCAGAACCAGAACCGTGGCCATCAGCCGCAGCCACAGCGGACTGCGGAGCCACGCGTTGGACGGAACAGCCCGCCGCCCCAGCACAGTGCGTGCTTCGATCACCATGCCTCGTAGGCAAACTAACCGTCGGTCACCGGTCGGTCGGCCCGATCACGCGGGATATCGGAGGAAACTCCCAGGTTCCGCTCAGGGGTGCTTCAGCTTGTCGGTCCAGGGTTGGGTATGTGCCTACGCCGGACGAACACCTGAACGAGGGCGGCACCCTCAACCCCCAGACCCCCCAACCTGCGGTGCCGCCCGACCCCACCGAGTCGAGCGGGTCGGCCGAATCGGCCGTTCCGTCTTCCGCCAACGAGCCGAATGCATCGGCCGGCCCGTTCGACTCGGTCGATCCAGCCGAATCGCTGGACGCCCACCTCCATGACACCGAGCCCGAAGGGACCGTTCCCGTCGAGGACGGA
>DASXTK010000413.1:0-3427 GCA_036505485.1 Acidimicrobiales bacterium | reverse complement strand
CCTTCTCCTCCTCAGCGGCAGCCTCGCCACCGGTCGGGGCGGCAACCGCGACCGCGGCGGGGGCCGCAGCGCTGACGCCGAACTTCTCCTCGAAGTCCTTGAGCAGCTCGCTCAGCTCCAGGACGGTCATGTTCGAGATCGCGTCGAGGATCTCGTCCTTGCTCAGGCTCTTGGTAGCCATCTACTCGCTCTCCTCAGTTTCAGTACTTGCGTCGTTCTCGGGCTCGGGCTCAGCGACCGGCTCGGAGTCTGCGGCGGGGGCCGCCTCGGCCTCCGCCGGGACACCGCCTTGCTGGTCGATGAGGGCCTTGAGGCCGTAGGCGAAGTTGCGGGGCAGGGCCTGCAGCAGGCTGGCGAAGCCCTGCATGGGGGCAGCCAGACCACCGGCCAGGCGTGACAGCAGCACCTCGCGGGGCTCGATGTCGGCCAGGGCCCGGGCATCGGCTGCGCTCAGCGCCGCTCCGCCCATGATTCCGCCCTTGACGACCAGCGCCGGGTTGGTCCGGCCGAAGTCCCGCAGGGCCTTGGCCACGACCACCGGGTCGGTGGTCTCGCCGTCGGCTCCCTCGCGGATGAAGGCGATCGCCGTCGGTCCCACCAACAGGTCCTCGATCTCGAGGCCCTCGGCACGAGCCGCGAACCGCACGAGGGTGTTCTTGTAGATCTTGTAGTCGCTACCTGCCGCCCGCAGCGCGATGCGCAGTTCCGCCAGCGCGGCCACGTCGAGCCCGCGGTACTCGGTGAGCAGGGCAGCGCTGCTGTCGGCGAAGCGCTTGCGCACCTCGTCGACCACGGCAACCTTCTCCGGTCTCGGGTTGTCCATCGACACCTCCTCTCGTCTCGTCGGGCACTCGCTTGGGGGAGCGAACGCCCCGAGGTGCACGACCGATCGCTGATCGGCGTGGGCAACGGAGGTGTCCGCCTACTCGGGTGGGCAGGTCTGCCCTTTCAGCCACGGGGGCGCCGGAGGTCTTCGGCGAGCGAAGTCGGTTGTAGAAGACGGTAAGAGTAGCGGGAACTACTCGGCGCCAGCGAGGCCGAGGTTGCACGCCGCGTCGACGAACTCGTCGATCTCCTGGGCCGTGGTCAGGTCACGGGCCGCCCGGTCGGCCACCAACATCAGCGCCGGTGTCAGGACAAGGGCCCGCTCGTGGGCCACCCCAGGGCCGAGCTTGGCCTCGGTCAGCCGCAGCTCGATCTCCCCAACGAGATGCCAATACGCCGCATCCGGCCCGCCCGGGCGATCGGCGGCGATCTGGGCCCCGAGCTTCCAGATCAGCCTGATCTCCGGCCGTTTCTGGATGGCCAGGTAGGTGTGCATCAGCGCGTGCAGGGAACTGCGGTTCGACGGATCCTCGTCGAAGGGGAAGCCCTGCAGGTAGAGCCGACCGGCCAGTTCGGCCATCAGCTCGGTGCGGCTGCCGAAATGGGCCAGGAACTCGCCGGTCGACACGCCGGCCCGCTCGGCGATGGCTTCGATCTGCACCTTCTCGGGCTCGTACTCGAGGAACACCGCCAGAGCGGCATCGAGGATCCGGTGGCGGGTCGCGACCCGAGCCTTGGCCCGCTCACGCTCGTCGGCAGCCCCCGATTCCCCGATCTGATCTGAATTGGCGGCGGAAGCAGTGGCGCTATCGGTGTGACCCGACGTCACGAGTCATCCCTTTCCATTCCCCAGAGTGCCGGAGGCAGTTCTCGGCGTCGTGATCTCACCGTAGTCGCGCCCTTCATACGTAAAGCAGTCGAATCGATGTCGGATCCACTAAGGACAGTTGGGGGTCGTTGGTTGGCCGGCCATGCGGGCTTCGAGCCACACCAGACCGTCGGTCGCGGCGTCCACCGCAGCCAGGACGTGGCTGTCGCCCTGGTCGTAGACCCGTCGTTCCACGTCCTGATCGAGACCGCACAACCGGTTGAACAGGGCTTCGCTCAGACTGGCCGGCACGACCTGGTCGGCGGCGCTGTGCAGGATGAGCAACGGCGAGTCGACGGCGACGTGACCCGGATCGTTGTCCTCCATGAGCGTGGGCCAGGGCTCGGCGGTGGCGAAGTCGCTGTGCACCAGCGGCTGGCCGTCCGGCGGGCTCAGGTCGACATCGCAGTCCTCGCCGGTGGCGAAGCGGTCCAGCACGGTCATCCCGGCATCGGTCAGGACCAGCGAGGGATCGGCGTCCGGGTAAGCCTGGGAGTACCCGGCCATGATCAGCATGAAGAACCCGCGGAGGGCCTCGACCGAGCCGGTCGCAGTGAAGATCGTGGGCATCTCGGTGGCCGGTCCGCCGGCGACCGTGCCGACCAGGTCGAGCTCAGGGGCCCACTCCTCGGCCAGCTGGTTGGCCCACAGCGCCGCATGGCCGCCCTGGGAGTAGCCCCAGATCGCCAGCCGGTCACCGGCCTCGGCATCAGGGAGCTGGCGAGCGGCCTTGGCCGCGTCGAGGATGCCGCGGCCCTCGCTCTCGCCGACCAGATACGGGTGCAGCCCTGGTGTACCCAGGCCCTCGTAGTCAGTCATGGCGATGACGTAGCCGGCATCGGCGGCCGGACCCAGCAGGGCCAGCTCGGAGCCCGGCGAGCGTGACGGGGTGCAGTCGTCGCGGACCCCGGTCGTGCCGTGCCCGATGCTCAGGATCTTGCGGCCCTCGGCCGGCGCCGGGCTGTTCGGGATGGCGACCAGGCCGGTGACCGCTATGGCCTCGTCCTGGACCGATTCGGACAGGTACATGACCCGCCAGACCGTCGTCCCGGGGACGATGTCGCCGTCGACGCCCTGGTAACGCAGCAGATCGCCGGGTTCGCCGGCCGGCAGCGGGTCGGGCACCGTGTAGAAGTCGGCGGCGTCGGCCGGGAGCTCCTCCGCGGTGATGGCCGCAGCTTCCTCGGTCTCCGGCGTGGCCGCGTCATCCTTCTTCAACGCCGAATCCGAACCGGAGCAGCCCACGACGAGCAGCGCCGCAGCTACCAACACACCCGATAACCGCATCGGGGCCGACCCTACTGCACTAGCCGTGCAATTGGGTCAGTCGTCAGTCGTCGGCGGCGGTACGGAGGCGGGAGGTGTCGATCTTGATGCCGGGGCCCATGGTCGACGACACCGCGATCCGCTTGTAGTAGCGGCCCTTGGCCGACGCCGGCCGGGCGCGCTGCAGCTCGTCGATCACGGCTCGCACGTTGTCCATGAGGGCCTCCGGGGTGAACGACGCCTTGCCCACCGGGACGTGGACGTTGCCGTAGCGATCGGTGCGGTACTCCACCTTGCCGCCCTTGAACTCGCCCACGGCCTTGGCCACGTCGGGGGTGACCGTGCCGGTCTTGGGGTTGGGCATCAAGCCTCGCGGACCGAGCACTCGGCCCAGCCGGCCGACGACCGGCATCATGTCCGGTGAGGCGATGGCGACGTCGAAATCGAGCATGCCGCCTTCGATCTGAG
>DASXTK010000412.1:0-3952 GCA_036505485.1 Acidimicrobiales bacterium | reverse complement strand
CCTGCCCGGACATGCACCACAGCAGCAGGTTTTCGCGCCTCAGCAACACGTTCCCGCGCCGACCCCGCTCACGCAGCCGGCCCAGCCGACAGAACTGACTGCGGTAGGGAAGCGAGCGGTGTCCGAGGTGACCATCCTCGGCCAACCGGCGGTACTCAACCTCGTCAAGACGAAACGGCAGTCGGTGAAGCTCACCCAACCCATTCCGGACCCCACCCGCCATGAATACAGCGCGCGCGCGGACGAGCAGGCCCTGAAGAATATCTACTCAGCGTTTTACGACGATGACGGCAACCGGACGATCTCCGCGCCCGTGGCCCAGATCAGTGACGATGTCTACGAGCTCGCCGCCAACGACACGAACACACTTTATCTGCACGACCCAATAAGTCGCCAGGAACTAGGAGCGTTCCTGCGCCGGAACGAGGGCAATGTCAGCTCCCAGGAGACGCCCGACCCCTTCGCCGCGGCGGTGGAAGGTGACTACTACCACGTCCTCAACCCGAACTTCGACCGGCATCTCGACCTGCGTGGTCGGCAACGGCGGATCGTCATCAATGTCATGAAACAGCGTATCGGGCTCAGGCTAGCGTCCACGCTGACCAATCTCTTCAACAACAGAGCCATCACGCGCAGCCTGAAACAGTACAAGGTCTACCTCTGCACTACACGGGACCCCGAGATTACGGCGAAGTACGACAAGCTGGTGGTTTACTATGCGACGGCTCCAGGGGACGTCGGCGCGGCCGACACGGTTGGCGACACGATCGCCGCCGCTGCCCAGGGAGCAATTCGGCCGGACGAGGTGGTCGACCAGTTCGCGCCGTTCTACTCGCACATCGGCCACGGAATGGCCTGGGCAGAGGAGCCGAAGTACTTCATCGAGGGCGCCGGAGTCAGTTTCACCGACGATCGCAGCCTCGTCGTCGCACAGGTGATTGCCGACAACCCCACGTTGTCCGAGGAGGAGTTCGCCGACAAGGTTCGACGGGAGTTGGCTGCGCACAAGGTCTCCACCCAGAGCCCGCACCGCCACCTCGTCCCCTTCTCCGGCTGACAGGGGAACCGCTATGCCCAGAAAGAAGCCCTCCTCCCGAAAGACACGGCGGCTCGCGGCCACCGGGAGCACCGCCACGGCGACCGCGCCCGCTCCGACCACGGCGACCGCGCCTGTCCCAACCACGGCCACCGCGCCCGCCCCGACCACGGCCATGGTGCCTGCCCCGATCCCGGCTACGGCGCCGGCTCTGGGGACGGCCCCGGCGACGACCCAACTCGGGCAGCCGGTCGCGGCACCCCAACTGGGCCAACTCGCGCGGCGAACGCCCAAGCCGCTGCCACACCCCCCGCGGCTCCGGCAGGCGCCACAGCCCGTGCAGCAGGCTCCCGCGCCCCAACCAGCGCCCGCACCGCAGCAGGCTCCCGCGCCGCATCAGGGCCCTCCCCCCGGCCCGGGTCAGCCGCACGCGGCCCCAGGGCCCGACCAGTCGGCGCGGCCGCCCGACCAGGGTCAGCCCGAGCAGCAAGCTCGGCAGGCACAGCCAGCCCCGGCATCCGCCCAGACTCCGCCACGCCAGCCGGCGCCGGCGCCGACCGCTCCACAGATCAAACTGGTCAAGACCAAGCGACGATCGGTGACCCTGACCAACCCGCCGCAGAACGTGGACCAACACCGGGAGAGCACCGAGGCGAACAGGCTGGCTCTGGAGAAGGTCTATGCGAAGTACTACCGGCAGGACGGGACGCTGAAAAAGCCCCACCCCCAAAGGGCGGAGGGCAAGTATGATCAGGCTCTCTACGACCTCCTGGCCTTGGGCACGGCCGGTTATGCGAAGGACGGAATCAGCAAGCAAAACTTCGACGTGCTGAAGGCCATACCGAACAGCGAAATCACTGCGCAGAAGATGGACGCGTACGAAAGAAAGCTGAAGACGTATCAAGACGCGAAGGCCGCGTACGACGCGAATCCGACCGCAGCGCCGCCGCCGGAGCCGACGGGTCCAAAGAGCCTCGACGAGGCGCTCGGGCGGGGTGACTACTTCCACATCCACAACACGGCTCATCCGGAAGCCGACACCAAGCTGAAGGGACGTGCTCGACGGATCATCGTCAACGTCAAGACACAGCAGGACGGACTCCGAGTCGCAGGGGCGTTGGCCCCGCTCTTCACCGATCCCGTGGTGGGGCCGAACTTCAGGCAGTTCAAGATCTACCTGTCGAGGGCGCCGCAACCCGACAAGCTGTTCAAAGAGGACAAGCTCGTCGTCTACTACAAGTTCGCCGGCGGGTCCCACGAGGTGACGGACAAGGTCGGCAACCGGCTCGCCGCGACGATCGAAGGGGCGGTCGGGGAGGACGCGATCGTGAACAGCTTCGCGCCCTTCTACTCCCGTCTCGGGCGTGGCATGGCGTGGGGGGAGGAGCCGAAGTACTACCTCGCGGGCCTACCCAGCGGAGCGAGTTACACCGAGTCGCGCACATTGATGATCGAGCGCGTGCTGCGGAACAACCCCCAGGTGCGCGACGTCGATGATTTCGTCGACAAGGTGAACCAGGAGTTCCGGGCAAGCAGGGTGGATCCGGACCGCCCGCAGACCCACCTCCTCGTCGCCCCGAAGAAGCCCACGAAGAGGGGCACCAAGAAGACGGTCGCCAAGACGTAGCACGCGTCGGTCAGCGGCGCGTTGACGATCGTGGCTGATCCCTGAGGCGGCGGACCAGCCATCCCAGAGTGTCGGCCACCCGCGTCGGCGTCGCCAGCTGGTGCCTCTGAATCGGCACACCTCGGGACCGGGCGGCGCGAGCACCATGTCGGCGCGCACGTCCGGGTCGGGCACATCCCCTCTCTGTCAACCTCTCGTGAGACACCTCAGCAGGGCTGATTACTGAGTTCTGAGGGCGAGAGTTGGAGATCAAGTTCCATGACGCAGACCGCACCTGCCGTGCCGTCGGTGCAGGGTGGGCATTCTGTCCGGAGGACGTCCCGGACCCGGAGGTCGGTGAGCGAGCGTCGCGGCGCACGTACACCGCGAAGTACAAGCTCGAGATCCTCGCCGAGTACGAGCGGCTGGACAAGGCCGGCAAGGGCGCCCTGCTGCGCCGCGAGGGCCTGTACACGTCGCTGATCAGCGCGTGGCGGGAGCAGCGGGACGGGGGCGCCCTGGCGGCTCTGTCTGCCACGAGCCGCGGCCCGAAGCCGACCGACCCGCGGGCGCGGGAGAACGAACGACTGACGGTGGAGAACGCCCGGCTGGCGGCCGAGCTGGACAAGGCCCGGCAGGTGATCCGGGTCCAGGGGGGAACTGTCCGCGCTCTTGCAGCAGCTCTCGAACCAGAGCGTGGACCGGCCCGAGAGCGAGCCCGAGCGATGATCGACACCGCGGTCGTCGAGCTGACCCCGATCGTCGGCGCCAAGGCCGCCTGCGACGCGGTGGGCCGCTCCCGGGCCAGCCACTACCGGGCCCACCCGGCCGGTCCGGTCCTGCACGGGCCGGCCCCGACCCCTGCCGCGAGGAAACGGCAACCACGGGCGCTGACCGAGGCCGAGCAGGCCGCCGTGCTGGACGTGCTGCACTCCGAACGGTTCGTCGACGCCGCGCCGGAGGCGGTGTAGGCGACCCTGCTGGACGAGGGTGTCTACCTGTGCTCGGTCCCGACGATGTACCGGCTGCTGCGCGCCCGCGGCGAGACCAACGGCGGGCAGGACCGCCGCCGGCACGCCACGCACCCGGCGACTGAAACCCGAACTCGTTGCAACGCAACCGAACCACGTGTGGTCGTGGGACATCACCAAGCTGCGCGGCCCGGCGAAGTGGACCTGGTACCACCTATAAGTTACGTGGAATCACCCGGCAGAGTAGATCTTGCTGAGGGTGCGCATCGGTGGCAGCGGTGTCCCGTTGAGCGGGTTCATGGCGGCGGTGCTGCGAGAGAAGTGGCCGGTCCTGGGGCG
>DASXTK010000411.1:0-2425 GCA_036505485.1 Acidimicrobiales bacterium | reverse complement strand
GCTCATCCGGCCGCGGGCCGAGGCCCTTGCCGATGCCCGCGACCTCGACTCGGCCCGGCTCGACGTGGCCCTTGCCGGGATCGCGGCGACCAACGACATCGACCTCGACCTGCGGTTCCAACACGGGCCGGACAACGTCCGCCGGGCGGTGCGGTCGGGAGAAGTCCAGGCCGGCGTGCTGCTCCGGCCGGCCACGGTGGCCCAGATCGACGCCACCGCCCACGGCGGCGAGCGCATGCCCCCGAAGACCACCTTCTTCCACCCCAAACCGAAGACTGGCCTGGTCTTCCGCTCCCTGGGCTGATCCCCCGGATCTGCCGCAGTTCCTCCGGGCCGGCATGCTGTCCGGCATGGATCGAGCGATCGAGGCTGTGCTGTTCGACTTCTCGGGGGTGCTCACGTCGTCGCCGTGGGGCGCCATCGCCTCCACGGCCGACGGTGATCTGGAGCTGCTGGTGGGTCCCTACGGCGACGACACCGACCATCCGTGGCACCAGGTCGAGCGGGGCGAGATCAGCATCGAGCAGTGGCTGGTCGCGGTCCAGGCCCTGGCCGAGGAGGCCGGCACGGTCCTCGACTTCCGGCCGATGGAAGCGCTGCTGGACACCATGACTGTCCACGAGGACGTGGTCGACCACATCCGCGGTCTGCGCGTCGACGGGTTCCGGACCGCGCTGGTGACCAACAACGTGCGGGAAGGATCGTCCCGGTGGCGGGCCATGATCCCGGTCGACGAGCTGTTCGACGTGGTGGTGGACAGTTCCATGGTGGGCATGCGCAAACCCAACCCGGCCATCTTCCGCTACACGCTCGACCTGCTCGGCGGCATCCCACCGGAGCGTGCGGTGTTCCTCGACGACGTGGACACCAACCTGGTCGGCGCTCGCTCGATCGGGATGCACAGCATCCTGGTGCCCGACCCGCCGGGCCCCGCGCTGGTCGAGTTGGACACCCTTCTGGGCCGGTTGTCGGAGGCCGCGTCGTAGGGTTTGGCCATGGACCGCGACGCCGCGCTCGACTTCATTCGCAAGAACCACCGGGGGGTGCTGGCGACCACCCGGGCCGACGGAACACCGCAGCTCTCACCCGTGACCGGCGGGGTGGACGACGAGGGCCACGTGGAGATCTCGACCCGTGAGACCGCCTACAAGGTGCGCCACCTGCGGGCGATTCCCTACGCGACGTACCTCGGGCTCAACGACAGCTTCTTCGGCGATTGGGTGCAGGTCGAGGGGCCGGTCGAGATCGTCTCCATGCCCGAGGCTCTGGAGCCACTCGTCGAGTACTACCGCCGCATCTCCGGCGAGCACCCCGACTGGGACGACTACCGGCGGGTCATGGAGACCGACCGCCGGGTCCTGCTCCGGCTGACCGTCGAACGGGCCGGCCCGAACGTCTCCGGCTAAAACCCGAAATTGATGCGGTTTCCGTCGCTAGTCCACGGAAACCGCATCAATCGCCGGGAGTCTCAAGCCTCGGTGAGGTCCTTGAGCTTCTGCTGGAACTCGGCCTGCTCGGGCGTCGCCGCACCGGCACCGGCCTGCATGGCCATCAGCTTCGTCATATCGCCCTCGACCCGGATCTGGCCGCTCATGAACGCCTGCATCCCGGCCTGCTGGTTGCCCTCGATGAAGATCGAACGAGCGACGTCGTAGGGCACGGTCAGCTTGGTCGGCGCGCCGTCCACCAGGCCACGGTCGAACTGACCGCTGGACATGTGGACTTCCTTGTCACCGTCGGGACCACCGGTCACCACGATGTTGAGCGTCAGCTCCTTCATCGCCGCAGTGGGCTCGGGAGCCTCGTCACGCAGAGCTTCGACGGCCTTGAACCATTCCTCGGACAGGAAGGCATGGGGCACGGGTTTCTCCTCTCTTCGGCAACCGCTGGTTGCACCTACTGGTCGATTCTCGGGAACCGGGAGGGGACGCTACGACGTCTGGACCCGCCCTGTCCTACCCGCGGTTACCTACTGGCAGTTTGAGTGCAAAAACTGCCCCGCCGTCCGGAGCGTTGGCCACGCTGGCCGTGCCGTCGTGCTCAGCGGCGATCGCAGCCACGATGGCGAGGCCAAGGCCGGCGCCCACCGACGAGCGCGACGGACTGGCCTGCCAGAACCGATCGAACGCATGGCGGAGGCCGACGTCGTTCAGGCCGTCGCCGTGGTCCCGGACCGTGATCACCGCCCGAGGCTCCCCGTCATCGCCGTCTCCGTCGCCGTTGCCGTCCAGCCGGGCCGCGACCTCGATCGGGGTTCCCGTGCGAGTATGGCGCAGCGCGTTGGTCACGAGGTTGTCGATGGCTTGGCGCAGGTGGTTGGTGTCCCCGGACACCACCACTGGCTCGGGAGCGTCGAGGGTGATGGGCCGGCCGGGCTCCGCCGCCACCGCGTCGCTGCAAGAGTCGGCGGCCAGCACGGCGAGGT
>DASXTK010000410.1:0-3003 GCA_036505485.1 Acidimicrobiales bacterium | reverse complement strand
GAACTTGCCGCCGGTCTTGTCGTCGACGAAGTCACCGGTCTTGTCGATGGCCGAATCGATCTTGTCTTCCTTACCGCTGACGAGGTCGCTGACCTTGTCCTTCACGTCACCGGCCATGTCACCAAGCTTGTCAGCGACGTTGCCAGCCGTGTCCTTGGCCTTGTCGAAGATGCTCTGGCCTTCACTCATCTGGGTTGCTCCCTTTCATGTTGGTCGCACCCGCCGGCACGAGCCTCGGCAGCTCGTGTTCAGCATTGACACACCACAGTGCGTGGTGATGCACCACTCCGCGTACCCGGAAGCCCCTCCAACGCAAACCTGACCTGCCCCTTTGGGGTAAGTTCCTTCACTAGTGCATGACTTGCGGGTCAGCGGGGTAGCCCCGTGGAATCTGCGACACTGAAGCCGTGACGAAAGCCGAGGATTCGCTCACTTTCGTGTTGCAGCTGGCGGCTCATCGGCTGCGAACAGTGTCTGATCGGCGCAGTCTCGAGATCGCTGGGATAACCGCCGCGCAGGCTGGGGTCATGTTCGCCATCGAGTCGGACCCGGGTCGCAACCAGCGCAGTCTGGCCACCGTGCTGGGCCAGCAGGAGTCGGCCATCACCACGATGATCCGTCGCCTGGAGAAGGCCGGGCTGGTGCAACGGGAGGCCCGGGCCGACGACCGGCGGGCCTTCTCGCTGTCGTTGACCCGGCGGGGCCAGGCCACGTTGGACCGGTTGCGGGGCGAACTGGACGACCTCAACAGCGCGCTGCAGGCGGCCCTGGGCAAGGACCACGCCGACCAGCTCGCGGCCGACCTGGCCAAGATCGTCGAGCTGGTCGACTCGCACGCCCTGGCCTCCCCGAGCTAGTCGGTCGGTCGACTGTTCGGG
This sequence comes from Acidimicrobiales bacterium, assembly GCA_036505485.1. GTDB lineage: Bacteria > Actinomycetota > Acidimicrobiia > Acidimicrobiales > VFJN01 > DASXTK01. The sequence goes on along the minus strand of DASXTK010000410.1, from coordinate 2,125 downwards.
TCTTCCCCCATGCGAGCTGTGGTGCAACGGGTGCGACGCGCCAGCGTCCAGGTCGACGACGAGACCGTGGGCGCCATCGGTGCCGGGCTGCTGGCGTTGGTCGGGGTCACCCATGACGACGACGAGGCCACCGCGGTCAAGCTGGCCGGGAAGCTGGCCCATCTGCGGGTGCTCGACGACGAGACCGGGGTGATGAACCGCTCGGTGCTCGACGCTAGCGGCGAGGTGTTGGTCGTGAGCCAGTTCACCCTCTACGGCGACACCAGCCGGGGCCGGCGGCCGTCCTGGGTCGCCGCCGCCCGACCGGAGCAGGCGGAACCCCTCGTCGACGCCGTGGTCGTCGAGCTCCGCCGCCTGGGTCTCACTGTCGCAACCGGTCGCTTCCAGGCCGAGATGCAGGTCGGCTTGGTGAACGACGGCCCGGTCACGATCCTGCTGGAGGTCTGATCGTCACGGGGGTGCCGGGGTGGTGGGGGGTGCCGTCCCGGAGCGGGGGGAACTCGAAGGTGGCCGCGGTGGTGCCCCGGGTCATGGTGGTGATGTCGGCCTCGGGAAGGGTCTCGGTGTCGTCGTCGATCACCAGCTCCCAGCGGCAGTGCGGCAGCTGATCGGACGACGACCGCGGCGGTCGATGGACGTGGCGGATCCGGGCCTTGGGGTTCACCGCCTGGGCCGTGGGGTCGAAGGTGCCGTCCTCGATGGTGTGGCACATGCCGGTCACGGCGCGGTCGCCCCAGGGCTCGACATCCATCAGGGCACCACAGTGGGCCAGCTCGAAGAAGCCGTGGCGCTCGTCGACCACCTCGTAGCGCACGTCCATGTAGTGGTGGGGGAAGCCCGGATCGACCTGGAGCACCTTGAAGATGGCAGCCACGTCGTCCCCCTCGATGCCGAGGATCCGGCGCAGCCGCTCCCCGTATATCGGACTGGCGCCACGCCACTCTTCGATGGCGATCTCCTCCACCACCTCCTGGCCGTAGCGCATGCCGACCGCGGCGAGGCAGGACCGGTCCAGCAGATGGACGGTCAGGGCGTACTCCCGCACCAACCGCACCAAGGCGTCCTTGGACAGGTCCTCGTAGCGGAAGTCGGGATCGAAGGGTCCGGCGTAGTCGTCTCGTTCTTGACCATCCACGAAACCAGACTAGTGTCTAGACACATGTCCATGTCCGCGGAGCTCACCACCGGTCGGCCGGGTCGGCGGGCCGCCACCGTGAGCCGGCTGGCCGCGGCCGCGGTCGAGGAGATCCGAGCCGAGGGCTACGACGGACTCACCGTGCGCAACGTGGCCCGCCGGGCCGGGGTGGCGCCGGCCACCGCGTACATCCACTTCGAGTCCAAGGACCACCTGGTGGCCGAGGCGTTCTGGCGCCTCCTCGAGGCCTTGCCCGAGGTGGAGTCGACGCCGGCCGGGCGAGAAGCCAAGCCGGCCGCCCGGGTCGCAGCAGCCATCGCCGACGTGGCCCAGCTGGTGACCGACGAACCCGCGGTCGCCGCCGCGGCCACCACGGCCATGCTCGCCAACGAGCCCGGGGTGGCCCAGCTGCGCCGACGGATCGGGGCGGCGTTCCGGGACAGGTTCGCCCGTGCCCTCGGCGACGCCGCCGACCCGGCCGGGGTGGACACGCTCGACCTGGCCTTCTCCGGAGCCCTGATTCGGGGCGGTGTCGGCGAGATGCCCTACGCCGACCTGGTGCCGGTGATGACCGCCGTGGCCAAGGTGGTCACGGGCCGACGATGACTTCGAGAGGGGGGCGATGACGATCCAGCAGGAGGCCGGTCTCGGCGGCGAGGTGCGGTACAGCCCGTACGACTACGCCGTCCACGAGGATCCGTACCCCACCTATGCCCGGCTGCGGGCCGCCGCGCCGGTTTACCGCAACGACGAGCTGGGCTTCTGGGCCCTGTCCCGCCACGACGACGTCACCGCGGCGTTCCGGGACTCCGCCCGGTTCTCCAACAGCCACGGCGTCTCGCTCGACCCGTCGGCATCGGGCCCGAACGCCCATCGGACCATGTCGTTCCTGGCCATGGACTCGCCCCGGCACGGCCACATGCGGGCGCTGGTGTCCCGGGGCTTCACCCCCCGGCGGGTCAGCGACATGGAGGACCGCATCCGGGTGCT
>DASXTK010000409.1:0-8672 GCA_036505485.1 Acidimicrobiales bacterium | reverse complement strand
GGTATCGCCTGTCGCCCCGCGGGGCGACGTACCTGGACTGGGCCCGGAAAGGCTGACGACAGCCGACGTAACAACCCTGTAGGGACCACGACAGACCGGCGTGATTAAACTTCTCCGGCTGCGGACGGCGGGGCACTGTTCACGGGCTCGTCCGCTGGATTCCTCAACACCGGTTCGTCGTGCCCGCGTTTCCCGCCACCTGTTCCTTCGCGAAAGCGCCGCATGACCCTCGCTGACCCCTTCGACGGACTCGATGAGACGGCTCGTCTGGAAGCCGTCGCCGCCGGCTACGACCCGTCCAACCCTGAGGACGAGTTCGACTACTTCACCAAGCGGCTCCACGTGGAGGTCATCGGCCCCTGGCTCCACGGAGAGCACGTGCTGGAGATGGGCTGTGCGACGGGTGAGCTGACCTCGCTCATGGCTCCCAAGGCCCAGCGCTACGACGTCGTCGAGGGTTCCTCGCTCAACGTCAAGGCGGCCGAGAGCCGGGTGCCGACGGCACGCTTCTTCACCGAGCTGTGGGAGGACTTCATCCCTGCCGACAGCTACAGCGACATCCTCCATGTCTGCGCCTTGGAGCACGTCGCCGAACCGGTGCCGGTGCTCCAGCGGGCGGCTTCGTGGTTGCGCCCAGGTGGGCGTCTGCACGTGGTCGTGCCCAACGCCGATTCGCTCCACCGTCTCGTCGGGGTGGAGATGGGCATCCTGTCCCACCGGGCCGAGCTGTCGACCTCCGATCACCGGATCGGGCACCGGCGGGTGTACGACCTCGACGCCCTGCGCCGTGACGTGGAGGCGGCCGGCCTGCGACCGCTGCACTGGCAGGGGATCTTCCTCAAGGCCCTGTCCAACAGCCAGATGCTGGGCTGGGACTGGTCGTTGATCCGGGCGTTGCACGCCGTCGGGCAACGGTTCCCGGCCCACTGCGCCGAGCTCTACGTGGTCGCCGAGCGAGCATGAGCCCGACCGCACCTGTCGTGCTGCTGACCGGAGCCGGAGGATCGGCCGGCGCCAACTTCCTCGACGCGCTCCGCCGCAGCGACGTCCCCTACCGCGTGATCGGAGCGGACGCCGCGGCGATCCGCCTCCATCTCTCGACCGCGGACGAACGCTGTGTGCTGCCCAGGGCGTCCGATCCCGGCTACGCAGATGGGCTGCGCTGGGCGGTGAAGCGGTGGGGCGCCGATGTGGTCCACGCCCAGCCCGACGTCGAGGTGATGGCGTTGGGTCGGCTGCGGGACGAGATCGGAGCGGTCACCTTCCTGCCCACCCAGGCCGCGCTCGAGACCGCTGAGGACAAGAGCGCCTTCGCCCGGGCCATGAGCGACGCCGGTGTCCAGGTCCCCGAGTCCCGAGGATTCGTGAACTGGCCTTCGGTCCGTGAGGCCACCGCGGACCTCCTGACCCGTCACGAGCGGGTCTGGGTCCGGGCTCGGGTCGGAGCCGGTGCCCGCGCCTCGTTGCCGGTGCGCCGCGCCGAGCAGGCGGAGAACTGGCTGCGGTGGTGGACCGCAGAGCAAGGCCTTGCCCCCAGCGATTTCATGGCCGCCGAGATGCTGCCCGGGCGGGAGTTCGCCTACCAGAGCATCTGGCGAAACGGTCAGATGCTGGCCGGCCAGGCCCGGGAGCGGGTCGAGTACCTCTATGGCCATCTGACCCCGCACGGTCAGACCTCGACTCCGGCCATCGCCCGTACGGTTTCCATCCCCGAGCTGGACCGGCTGGCCATCGCCGCGGTGCGGGCCTTGGACCCGGAGCCGTCGGGCGTCTTCTGCATCGACATCAAGGAAGCGGCCGACGGTCAGGCCAAGGTGACCGAGATCAACGCCGGGCGGTTCTTCACCACCTCGAACTTCTTCGCCGCCGCCGGGCTCAACATGCCCGACATGCTGGTGCGCTGCGCCCTGGGCCAGGAGGTGGAAGCCGCCGGTGCATCGCCGTTGCCCGCCGGTCTGTACTGGGTGCGGATGGTGGACATGGGCTTCGCCCTCGTCCCCGAGGACGAGCTCGACCGTTGGCCCCACGTGCTCGATGACCTGGACGGGCCATCATGAGCGCCGTGCTGCCCCAGCTGGACCTCGGGCCCGCGCCGATCGTCGACTTCGACGGAACGGTGGCCCGGCTCCCGGTCGACTGGGATGCTCTGCGGCGCCAACTCGGTGTCAGCCGCATCGCGGAGCTCTGGACTCGTTCCCAAGCGGACGAGGAGGCGTGGAAGGTGGTGAGCGCGGCCGAGTACGAGGCAGCGTTGGTGGCGCAGCCCGTCGGGTCCATCGTCGACGCCTTGGCGGGAGTCGCCGGGTTCGCGGTGTTGACCAGCAACAGCGTCGCTGCGGTCGACGCCTTCTGCGACCGCCATCCAGCCCTGCGCGAACGGATGTCGGTGGTGATCGGACGGGAGATGCTGCGAGGCCCGAAGACTGATTTCGGCCGGTTCTCGGCCGGTTTCGCCGTCTGCCTGGAGGCCACGGCGGGCGACCGCGGCGACGCCGAGACCGTCTACGCCGGCGATCAGCATTACGAGCTCGACTTCGCCCATCGGCTCGGTGCAAGGACGATCATGGTGGAGCGGGACGCGTGACCAAACGTCTGAAGGTCGGACTCATCGGCGCCGGAGCGATGGGCGCCAACCACGCCCGGGTCGTCGCCACGTCGCTGTCGGCCGATCTCACCATCGTGGTCGACCCCGTGGCGGAACAGGCCGAGCGGTTGGCCGACTCCGCTGGTGCGGCCGCGGCGTCGGACCACACCGCTCTATACAAATGCGACGCCGCCATCGTGGCCTGCCCGACCGAGCATCACACGGCGATCGCTCTCGATCTCCTCGACCGTGGGATGCCGTTGTTGGTGGAGAAGCCGTTGGCCTCCGAGTTGAGCCAGGTCGAGAAGCTCATCGATGCCGCCGAACGCAACGACACCCCCCTGACGTGCGGATTCGTGGAGCGATTCAACGCCGCGGTCACCACCGCGGTCGGGCTGCTGGACGAGGCGCCGATCCACATCCTGTCGACCCGGCACTCCCCACCGACGCCGCGCATCGCCACCAGCGTGGTCTACGACCTGCTCATCCACGACATAGACCTGGCCATGCGTCTGGTCCCTCAAAGCACGGTCGAGGCCGCCGTCGGTGCCGCACCCCAGGACGCGGCCACCGGGACCGCCGAGGTCGCCGACTGCATCCTGCGGTTCAGCAGCGGGGCCGTCGGCACGTTGTCCGCCAGCCGGGTCAGCCAGCGCAAGATCCGGTCGCTGCTGGTGAGCACGTCCACCGAGCTGTTCGACGTGGACCTCCTGCGCCAGGACGTGACTGTCTACCGGAACGTTCGCCAGGGCCAGGGCGGCAGCCCGCCGGGCTACCAGGCCGAGACCATCATCGACATCCCGTTCGTGCGCCATGCCGGCGAGCCGTTGGCGCTGCAGTTCGAGCACTTCGTCCGCTTGGTCCACGGCGACGTCGACGCGGTGGTCGAGCGGGCGTCGTTGTTGCCACCCCATCTGGTGGCGGCGGAGATCGACGGCACGGCCATAGGTCGCCCAACGGCCCTGACCGGAGCGACCAAATGATCAACGTCAGCGAGGTCCACCTCGACGCCGAGGCCGACGCCCTCGTCCTCCAGGTCCTGCACTCCGGCCAGTTGGCGCAGGGACCGATGGTGGCCCGCTTCGAGGCCGCCTTCCGGGAGATCAGCGGAACGACCCACGCCGTCGCGGTCAACAACGGGACCACGGCCTTGGAGTTGGCGCTCGAAGCCACGGGGGTCGGGCCGGGCGACGAGGTCATCACCACACCGTTCACGTTCGGGGCGACGGTGAACTCCATCCTGGCCCGGGGAGCCACGGCCCGGCTGGTCGACATCCGGGCTGACGACTTCACCATCGATGCGACGGCGACCGAGCAAGCCGTGGGACCGCGGGCGCGGGCCATCGTTCCCGTCCATCTGTACGGCCACCCGGCTGACCTTCCGGCGCTGGTCGAGCTGGCTGAGTCATCGGGCGCCGTCATCGTCGAGGACGCGGCGCAGGCCCACGGGGCCGCGGTGGCCGGCCGACCGGTCGGATCCTTCGGTCTGGGCTGCTTCTCGCTCTACGCCACCAAGAACCTCACGACCGGCGAGGGCGGTGTGGTGACCACCGACGACGACGCTCTGGCCGATCGTCTGCGGACCATCCGCAACCAGGGCATGGGGCAGCGCTATGCCTACGACATGCCGGGTCACAACTACCGGATGACCGATCTTCACGCCGCGGTCGGCGTGGCCGAGATCCAGCACCTGCCGGCTCGCACCGAACGACGCCGGACCAATGCCACCCAGCTGACGACCGGTCTCGCCGGGATCGAGGGCCTCACCACACCGATCGAACAGCCCGGGCGGACCCACGTGTACCACCAGTACACGGTCCGGGTCGGCCCGGCGGCCCGTCTGGACCGCGACACCCTGGCCAAGGAGCTCGAGGCCCGGGGGGTCGGTTCCGGCGTCTACTACCCCCGCGCCCTGCACGAGTACGACTGCTTCCGTGGGCATCCCCGGGTGGTCGTCGACGGATCCCTCCAGGAGGCCGAGCGGGCCGGACGCGAGGTCCTATCGCTGCCGGTTCATCCCTGGCTGAGCGACGGCGACCTCGACCGGATCACCACCACCATCCACGAGCTGCTCGACTGACCATGTACCGAGACCAGACCGTTGCCACCGTTGTGCCGGCGTACAACGAAGAGCGCCACATCGCCCAGGTCATCACCACCATGCCGGCGTTCGTCGACTACGTCATCGTGATCAACGATGCCAGCACCGACGACACCTCCAAGGCCGCCCTGGCCACCAACGATCCGCGGCTGGTGCTCATCGAGCACGAGCGCAACACCGGCGTGGGTGGGGCGGTGATCGACGGTCACTATCGGGCGCTGGAGCTCGGCGTCGACATCGTGTGCATCATGGCCGGTGACGCCCAGTGCGATCCCGCGTACCTGGGAAGCCTGGTCGAGCCGGTGGCCGACGGCCGCTGTGACATGGCCAAGGCCAACCGGTTCTTCTCCTCCAAGTCCTTCGCCGGGATGCCCAAATATCGGGTGTTCGGGAACGTCGTCCTGTCGTTCCTCAACAAGTTGGCGTCGGGCTACTGGCATGTCTTCGATCCGCAGAACGGCTACCTCGCCGTGCGGCGGGAGGCCCTCGAGGCGATTCCGCTCGATTCGATCGCCCAGGGCTACTCGCTCGAGAACGACTTCCTCATCAACCTCAACATCGTCGGCGCCCGGGTGGCCGATGTGCCGGTACCGGCGGTCTACGGGGACGAGCAGTCGAGCATCAAGCTCCGTCACGTGATTCCCCAGATGATGCACCTGCTCTTCAAGGGCTTCTTCCGGCGGATCATGCGCAAGTACGTGTTCTGGTCGTTCTCGCCGGTGGCGTTGTTCCTGTTCGCCGGCTTCAGCCTGATCCTGTTCGGCAGCCTTGTCGGCGCCTGGACCGTTGCCCACACGCTGGGCGAACCGGTGGCCTCCACCGGGACCGTGCTGTTGTCGGTGGGCCCGTTGCTGGCCGGAACCAACCTGCTGGTCTCGGCGCTGATGCTGGACATACAGGAAGGCCGGCGCCTGGAGGTGCACCTCGATCCCTTCGGCGGCCATGCCACCCGGCAGCGGATGCGCCAGCAGCTCAACGGCCGCCTGAACAAGCCGTCCGAGGACCCGGCCGAGTCGTCGGGCGTGGGATCAGGGCAATGACTGTCCAGGTCCTCGACCCACCGGAGGAAGACGAAGCCACACCGGAGCCCAGCTCCGCCGAGACACCGCGCAACGGTGCGCGCTGGGCCTGGTGGGTGACCGCGGCGGTGTTCACCGGCGTCGGGTGCCTGTGGGCCCTGGCCAGCCCCCTGTTCAGCTCGCCGGATGAACCCGCTCACGTCGTCCGGGCCGTGGCCGCCAGCCGAGGTCAGATCCTGCCGGGGGAGCGCACCGAGCGGGAGTACAGCACCTACGTGGAGGTCCCCGAGGTCTTCGCGCTCTCGGGTCAGGTTCCCATGTGCTTCGCCTTCCAGGGCGACATCGGGGCCGACTGTGGCCCGGCCTTCGAAGGGGGCACCGAGACCACCAAGGTCGAGACCAACGCCGGTCTCTACCCCCCCGCCTACTACGCCGTGGTGGGTCTGCCCTCGGTGGTGTTCCCGTCGGCCAAGGGCGTGTACCTGATGCGAGCGCTCAACGCCGCGCTGTGCGGTGCGTTCCTGGCGTCGGCGATCGCCTCGGCCCGCCACACCCGGTCGCCGCGTCTGGTCATCGGGGGCATCGCCATCGCTGCCACCCCGATGCTGTTCTTCCTGGGCGGATCGGTGAACCCCAGCGGCGTCGAGATCGCCGCCAGCATCTGCCTGTGGACCTCCCTCTACGCCGCGCTCGAGCGGTCCGACACCAAGCCATCGGGCCGACTCCTGCTGCGGATCGCCGTCGCCGGCTCGGCCCTGGCGCTGAGCCGCCCGGGCTCGCCCATGTGGGTCGCCCTCATCGCCGTCGTCCTGGTGGCGTGGTTCGGTCTCCGCCGGGTCTTCGAGGTCGGGCGCGATCGCCGGACCTGGCCGGTTGTGGCCGCGGTCGGGCTGGCCTCGCTGTCCACCCTGCTGTGGGTCAGCCACTACGGGACGCTCACCACGACGAACGGGGGTCTGGCCGGCTCCGACAGCCTGGCGGCCAACACCCGCATCGCCCTCGGCACCACCGGCGGGCAGATCGACCAGATGATCGGCGTCTTCGGATGGCTGGACACCGGGCCGGCCACCTTGACCATCTACCTCTGGCTGTTCGCGCTGGGCACCTTGGTGCTCCTCGGTCTGGCTGCAGCGTCGTGGTACCAGCGGCTGGTTCTGCTGGGGGTGACCGCCGCGGTGGTCCTGCTCCCCGTGATCCTGCAAGTGCCGCGGGCCGAGACCCAGGGGTTCCCGTGGCAGGGCCGCTACACCCTGCCCCTGGCGGTGGGCCTCCCGATCCTCGCCACCCTGCTGATCGACAAGGAGCGCGGCCTGCCCGACCGGTTCCTCCGCCAACTCGTCGGAGCGGTCCTGGCCATGTGGGTGGTCGGTCAGCTCTACGCCCACATCTGGGCCACCCGGCGCTACACCGCAGGAGTCCACGGGCCGCTCAACTGGCTGACCGCCGACGGCTTCCACCCGCCGGTGCCCGTGTGGAGCCTCTTCGCCGGAACGGTGGTGGTGCTGACCGTCGGCGGGGTGTGGCTGTACGGGCTGGCGACCGACGGACCTACACCATGGTCTGACCGGCTGAGGCGTTCACCGATTCACCGGTGACCGCGGCGGCGGAATCGGACAGCAGCCAGCAGATGGTGGCGGCGATCTCCTCCGCGGACTGCAGGCGGCGCAACGGGATCTCCCGCTCCACCCATTGTTCCAGCCCCTCCGGCCCGCCCATCAGCTGCTCGAACATGCCCGCGGGGTTGACCAGGTCGGTGTCGACCGTGCCCGGGCACACCGCGTTGACCGCGATGCCTGCCGGGCCCAGCTCGGTGGCCAGGCACTGGGTGAACATGACCACCGCCGACTTGGCCGCGCAGTAGGCCCCCAGCAGGGGAAACGCCCGCTTGCCGGCCTGGCTGGACACGTTGCAGATCCGCCCGGGCACGCCCGCGGCCACCATCCGGTTGGCGCAGGCCCTCGACACCAGCCAGGTGCCGATCAGGTTCACGTCCAAGACCCGGCGAAACTCGTCCTGGGGGAGTGAAAGTAGCGGTCCGAACCCGAAGCCGGGTCCGCTACCCCCGGCCACATTGGCCACCAGGGTGACGGTGCCGAGGCGGTCGCCGGCCTCGGCCACCGCGGCCTCGACCTGGGTCTCGTCGGACACGTCGGCCCGCACCGCCACCGCCCGACCGCCCAGGGCCTCGATCTCGCGCACCACCTCGTCCAGATCGTCGGCGCTGGCGGTGCCATGCATAGGGGCCTCGTCGTAGGGGCGGGCGATGTCCAGGCAGGCGACGTCGGCCCCGCCCCGGGCCAGCCCCAACGCCGTGGCCCGGCCGATGCCCCGAGGTCGGGCCGCACCGGTCACCAGCGCCACCTTGCCGGCGTACGGCCCGTCTCCGTTGTCAGGCACTATGGCCCCCTCAGCCCGCTCAGCAGGAACGACACGGTGTCCCGGGTGCCCTGCGCCAACGATTCGTCGTCTCCGGCCGAGCCCAGCCAGCCGGCGGTGATCGACGACAGCGCGGCCAGGATGATCCACGCCACGAAATCGGGTTCGTACACCCGGGTGAACTCGTCCGAGGCCTGACCGTCGCGCACGATGTCGGCCACCAGCGCCATCAGCTCGGGCGGGGTGGCTTCCTGCAGGTCGGAGGCGGTGGCGTTGCGGATCCACTCCCGGGCCATCTCCCGGGTCGACAGCGCGCTCAGGCCCCACGCGGTGGTGATCTCGTCCTGCACGATCCACAGCTGCTCGGTGGCGGTGATGTCGGGGTGGTCGTCGAGCCGCCGGGCGATCTGCTCGGCCAGACGTTGGCTGAACTCGCTGAGCAGTCCGGCCTTGGAGCCGTAGAAGCGGAAGAAGGTGGCCCGGCCGACCTCGGCTCGTTCGCAGATGGCCTCGACCGTGACCTCGTCGTAGGAACGGGACGCGAACAGCTCCACCGCGGCGTCGTAGATGCGGTCGCGGGTGCGGCGCTTCT
>DASXTK010000408.1:0-9210 GCA_036505485.1 Acidimicrobiales bacterium | reverse complement strand
GCATCGGGTTGAGCCACAAAGACCGTTCGGGGCCAGCTCGTTTGACCGCCGCCCTTCCCTCGAAGCGTCATTTAGCCACCGAGAGCAGCCCATGGCGTCACCGAGCCGCGAAACTCGACCCACGGACAGGTCACAAGAGCCGAAATTGGGACACTTTCGCCGCGTATAGCGGCGTTTCTGTCTCAATTTCGGTTAGTCCGCGGGCGTGAGCTCGGGCCAGGGTTGTTCGCCGCGGGCCATGCAGGCGATGTCGGCGAGGGTTAGGGCCTCGAGGTGGCGGCGCATGTACTCGCCGACCACGCCCCAGATGGCGAGGAGCACGCACTGGCCCTCGTGGTCACAGGCGCCGTCCTGGTGGGGCTGGCCGAAGTCGCCCAAGGTGATCGGACCGTCGACCGCGCTGACGATCTCGCTGAGATGGATCGTCGACGGATCCCTGGCCAGCACGTATCCGCCACCCACCCCCCGCTTGGAGCGGACCAGCCCGGCGCCCTTCAGGGCCAGCAGGATCTGCTCGAGATACGGCTGGGGCAGACCGGTGCGCTCGGCGATGTCGCGCACCGATGTCGGACCGGGGTCGTCGGGGTGCAGAGCCAGCGACAACAGCGCTCGGCTGGCGTAGTCACCCCGCGTCGACACCTTCATGGCGCCCAACTGTACGGGGTAGCGGAAACCGCCATGCGGGACGCCAGCTCGGGGGGTTGCTGCGGCGCGTGGTCATGCGCGGGTTAGCGTGATCCGGAAGGCACATGGAAGAGCAACCCCAACCGGTACTTCCTGACTATGGCGGGCGGTGCGTCGCTGGTCTCGTGCCGGCGCTGCTAGGCCTGCCCGATGATGCGCCGGACTGGATTCCCGAAGCCGTCCTCCAGGCTCGCCAAGTGGTGCTGCTCGTGCTGGACGGCCTGGGGTGGGAGCAGCTGCAGTCCCACCGGGCGCTGGCGCCCACCCTGGCGACGATGGCCGGCGGTCCCATCACCACCGTGGCCCCCTCGACCACCGCGACCGCCCTCACCTCGATCACCACCGGCGCCGCGCCCGGCGCGCACGGCATGGTCGGCTATCGCCTGGCCGTGCACGGCGAGGTGCTCAACGTGCTGCGGTGGTCGACCGCGGCCGGCGATGCCCGCCAGACCATCCCGCCCGACAAGCTGCAGCCCATCGCCCCGTTCCTGGGCCAGCGCCCCCCGGTGGTGACCCGGGCCGAGTATCGGCGGTCCGGTTTCACCGGCGCCCACCTCGACGGTGTCCGGTTCTGGGGCTATCGCACGGTGGCCACCCTGGTCACCGAGATCGAGCGGCTCCTGCACGAGTCCGAGCCGTTCATCTACGCCTACTACGACGGTCTGGACAAGGTGGCTCACGAGTACGGGCTCGGCGACCACTACTCGGCCGAGCTGAACTTCGTGGACCGGGTCGTCGACCACCTGTTGTCCCGCCTGGCCCCCGGGGCCGTGCTGGTGGTCACCGCCGACCACGGTCAGGTCGAGGTGGGCAAAGCGGTCCTTCCGGTCGCTCCCGAGGTGCTGGCCAGCTGCTCGATGCAGTCCGGGGAGGGCCGGTTCCGCTGGCTGCACGCCCGACCCGGCCGGGCCCGGGAGCTCTACCTGGCGGCAGTGGACAAGCACACCGACGTGGCCTGGGTCCTCGAGCGGGAGGAGCTGCTGGCTCAGGGCTGGCTCGGTCCCAAGGTGACCGAGCTGGCCGCGTCCCGGCTCGGCGACGTGGCGCTGGTGGCCCATCAGCCGATCGCGTTCCACGATCCCTACGACACCGGGCCGTTCGAGCTGATAGGACGGCACGGGTCGCTGACCGCGGCCGAGATGCTGGTACCGCTGTTGTCGGCCGGCCGCTGACCCATGGCAGGATGGCCCCCATGTCTGATTCCGACCAGCCGCAGGTGCTCGAACATCCCGAGGTGGTGACCGCTCCACCCGGTGGCGAGGATCGTCAATCGGAGGCGGTCGAGCATCCCGCGAAGGTGATGCGGATCGGCTCGATGATCAAGCTGCTGCTCGAGGAGGTCCGCAACTCCGACCTGGACGAAGCCAGCCGCGACCGACTGCGGGACATCTACGAGACCTCGGTCAACGAGCTGCGCGAGGCGCTGTCGCCCGACCTGCGCGAGGAGCTGGGACGTCTGGCCCATCCGTTCGCCGGGGACGAACCGCCCAGCGAGGCCGAGCTGCGGGTGGCCAAAGCCCAGCTGGTCGGATGGCTGGAAGGCCTGTTCCACGGCATCCAGGCCACCCTGTTCGCCCAGCAGATGGCCGCTCGCCAACAGCTGGACGAGATGCGCCGTCGCCTGCCCGCCGGTACACCGCAGCCTGGCCCGGACGCCGAGCAACGGCCCGGCACGTACCTCTAGGACCGCGCCCTGCGATTACGTCGGGGCGCAGGTCCCGGGGTGAACGAGGCGAGCGCCAGCTGATGCAGCACTAGGCTGCCCGGCGTGGGGGCAAGCTCTGAGCGCTCGCCATTCTTGCCGGCCGCGGTCGTGGCCGGAGGCGTTGTCGCGGTAGCTCTGGTGTTCGCGCTGGCCGGGGTCGACCGGGTCGAGGTCGTAGGAACTCTTCTTTTTGCTGGGGTTTTCATGGCTGCCATGCTGCGCGGACGCACCGTCGGCTACGCCGCGGCGGGTGCAGCAACGTTGGTCTACCTGGTGTTGCGTCTCGGTGACACCGGCTCGAGCGGGACCTTCGGGGTAGTGATGCTCGTCGCAGCCCGGGCCGCCTGTTACGTAGCCGTCGCCTATGCCACCCCGATGGTGGAGCGACGGTTGGCGGACATGCTCGGGGCGGCCGTTCGCCAGCGCAAGCCGCGGCGAGCCGCGGTTCGCGACGACGACGCCGTGGCCTACGCATCCCTGGATGAGGCGGGGGTGGATGCGGCCGCTCAGGCCTATCTGCCGCCGGAGTACGCCACCGACTACGGCGCGCCGGACTACCCGCCGCCGAATTACGCAGGTCCCGAATATCCGGCCCCCGAGCCGGTCCCGGCGGGCTATCCGCCGCCCGAGTACGCGGGCCAGGAGTACCCACCGCCGGCCTATCCGGTGCCGGAGTACGAGCCGGTGGGCGCCGAGGGTCCCGTGGGGGCCGACGGAATGGACGACTACGCCGAGGTCGCCTACGCCGCGGCGGCGCCGGTTCCGTCCGACCATGCACCGGTCGATCGCTGGGCCGATCCGGTGACGGACGTGCCGCCTCCCGAAGTTCCGGCCGCGGCGACCTGGGGACCTCCCACCGAGGCACCTTTGGCGGCCGACAACGGCGGCTGGCACGACGAGTGGGACGACGTGCCCGCGAGCACGGCCTCGCGCTGGGACGAGTACGTCCCGCCCGCGCCCACGGTGCCGACCGGCTGGGTCGACGATGCCACGGTCCCGCTGGGCGACTCGAACATCCCGCTCGGCTACACCGGCGAGCTGTTCCTGCCCAAGGACCTCGAGGGCGATTCGGGACCGCGTCTGTCGGCCGCGGTCTCGTCGACCAACGGATCGAGCAACGGGGGGGCGCACGGTCCGGTCCACACCTACAGCAACTCCCAGACGCGTCCGAGCTCGTACAGCAACGGCGGAGGTCCCGAGGGTCCGAGCGGTCCCGGCGGCGGAGCCGGCCACCGCACCCCGGGCGGAGCCGGTGGCTCCGAAGGCATCGACCCCGAGACCCGCCTCTGGAACGCCCGCTCCTTCCGCGACCGTCTGAGCGTGGCCCGCGACGAGGCTCGGATGAACCGCGCCCCGTTCTCGGTGGTGATGGTGCAGGTTCCCGACGAGCCGTTCCAGGCTCTGCCCTATCGGCGCCAGGTGGCGTTGCTGCGGGAGCTGGGCCACCAGTTCATCCAGGCCCGGATGATCGACCACCTGGTCCATCTGCCCGACGGGGCCAAGCACTGGTTCGCCGTAGTGCTCCCCGGCACCGACCGGACCCAGGCCCACAGCCTGGAGCGACGGCTGCGGGGCGCCATCGCCGCCTACCTGCGCAGCCGGGGGCTGCACCTGGGCGAGGTCCAGAGCGCTTCGCTGACCTCGCCCGACGACGACGAGGCCATGGGTGCGGTCTGGTCGTCGCTGCTCGGCCCCACCAGCGTCAGCTAGTGCGCCCCCGCCGCCGCGGTTTCGGCCCCTTTCGAGCGCGCTCGGAGACCGGGCTGGCGCGCTACCCTCGGGGCAGGAATCACAGGGATGTGATTTGTCCACAGGGCTGTGGATGACCGGGCGATTCCGTAGAGCCGGGGAGGGCCCGGCGTAACGGCAGCGACGAGCGAGGAGGGTCGACGACTTCGATGGGTCGGGGCAACTTCACCCACCTCCACGTGCACACCGAGTACTCGATGCTCGACGGCGCAGCGCGGATCGGCGAGGTCATCGGCGCGGCGGCGGCCGACGGTCAGCCGGCGCTGGGCATCACCGACCACGGCAACATGTACGGCATCCTCGATTTCTACAAGGAGTGCCGCAAGCAGGGGATCAAGCCCATCCTGGGCACCGAGGCCTACATGGCCCACGACTCCCGGTTCGAGCGACCGGCCCGCCGAGGTCGGGTCGACGACAGCGGCGGCGATGCCGAGGGCGGCCAGAAGCTCTATTACCACCTCACCCTGCTGGCCGAGAACAACGACGGCTACCGCAACCTCATCCAGCTGGCCAGCCGCGCTTTCCTCGAGGGCTACTACTACAAGCCCCGGGTCGACTGGGACATCCTGGCCGAACACTCGGCCGGTCTGATCGCCACCACCGGCTGCCTGGGCGGCCACGTGCTCCAGGCCTTGATGCGGGGCGACGCGGAGGACGCCATCGCCCGGGCCGGCCGGCTCCAGGACATCTTCGGGCGCGACAACCTGTTCGTGGAGATCCAGGATCACGGCATCCCCGAGCAGCACAAGACCAACCCCCAGCTGCTGGAGATCGCCAAGCGCATCGGCGCCCCGCTGCTGGCCACCAACGACAGCCACTACGTGCACCGCCACGACGCCGTGGCCCACGACGCCCTGCTGTGCGTCCAGACCGGTTCGCTGATGAGCGACCCCAACCGGTTCAAGTTCCACGGCGACGAGCACTACCTCAAGAGCGCGGTGGAGATGCGCTCACTGTTCTCCGAGGTGCCCGAGTCCTGCGACAACACCCTGTGGATCGCGGAGCGGGCCGACGTCGAGATCTCCTTCGGCAAGCCCCAGCTGCCCAGCTTCCCCCTGCCCGAGGGGTTCGACACTGACGCCGAGTACCTGCGCCACCTGACCTTCGAAGGGGCCCGGCAGCGCTGGGGCCAGCAGCTGCCCGATCCGGTGATCGAGCGGCTGGCCTACGAGCTGAAGGTCATCGAGGACATGGGGTTCAGCTCCTACTTCCTCATCGTCTGGGACCTGATCGATCACGCCCGCCAGCTGAACATCCGGGTCGGTCCGGGCCGGGGCAGTGCGGCGGGGTGCGCGGTGGCCTACTGCCTGCGCATCACCGACCTCGACCCGATCCGCTACGACCTGCTGTTCGAACGGTTCCTCAACCCGTCGCGCATCTCCATGCCCGACATCGACATGGACTTCGACTCCCGTTATCGGGACGAGATGATCCGCTACGCGGCCGAGCGCTACGGCCGGGACCACGTGGCCCAGATCGTGACCTTCTCCACCATCAAGGCCCGAGCCGCGGTGCGGGACGCAGCCCGGGTGCTGGGCCACCCCTACGCCGTGGGCGACAAGGTGGCCAAGGCCATGCCGCCGCTCATCATGGGGCGCGACACGCCGCTCTACGCCTGCCTCGACGAGCAGCCCAAGTACGAGGACGGCTACAAGATGGCCGGCGAGCTGCGGCAGATGTACGAGGAGGAGGCCGAGACCCGTCAGGTGATCGACGTGGCCAAGGGGCTCGAGGGCCTGCGCCGCCAGGACGGCATCCATGCCGCCGCGGTGGTGATCACCAAGGAACCGCTGACCGAGTACCTGCCGATCCAGCGCAAGCCCGAGAACGGCCAGAGCATCGAAGAGGCGCCGGTCGTCACCCAGTATGAGATGCACGGCGTCGAAGAGCTGGGCCTGCTCAAGATGGATTTCCTGGGTCTGCGCAACCTCGATGTCATCTCCGACACCATCGAGATGATCGAGCGGACCCGGGGCGTCACGCTCGATATCGACAACGTGCCGCTCGACGATCCGCCGACGTTCGAGCTGCTGCAACGAGCCGAGTCGGTGGGCGTGTTCCAGCTCGAAGGCGGGCCGATGCGGGCGTTGATGCGGTCGCTGGCCCCGACCTGTTTCGAGGATGTGGCGGCGTTGGTGGCGCTGTATCGGCCCGGTCCGATGGCCGCCAACATGCACAACGACTACGCCGACCGGAAGAACGCCCGGAAGCCGGTGGCGTATCTCCACGAGGACGCCGAGGAGATCCTGGCGTCGACCTATGGGCTCATGATCTACCAAGAGTCGGTCATGCGAATCGCCCAGAAGTTCGCCGGCTATTCGTTGGCGGAGGCCGACAACCTCCGCAAGGCCTGCGGTAAGAAGATCCGCGAACTGATCGCCAAGGAGCGCGAGAAGTTCGTCTCGGGCTGCGAGACCACCGGCTACGGCGACAAGCTCGGGCATGAATGGTTCGACATCATCGAGCCATTTGCCGACTACGCCTTCAACAAATCACACAGCTTCGGATACGGCTATGTTGCCTATCAGACGGCGTATCTAAAGGCGAATTACCCCGCCGAGTATTTGGCCGCTCTGCTCACCAGCGTCAAGACCAGTCTGGAAAAGGCCGCGATCTACCTGGCCGAGTGCCGCTCGATGGGCATCGAGGTGGAGGTCCCCGACATCAACCGGTCGGTCTCGGACTTCACACCGGCCGCAGTGACCACGGAGGACGGAACCGAGGAGCAGCACATCGTCTTCGGGCTGTCCGCAGTGCGGAACGTGGGCGAGGGCCTCGTGGCCCACATCGTCGCCGAGCGGGAAGCCAACGGACCCTTCGCCGACTTCTACGACCTCTGCCAGCGGGTCGATCCCGCGGTCCTCAACAAGCGGACGGTCGAGTCGCTGATCAAGGCCGGCGCCTTCGACAGCCTGGGTCATCCCCGCCAGGGCCTGCTCTTCGTGTTCGAGCAGATCGTCGACCACACCCTGGCCCGTCGCAAAGAGCAGGACCTCGGCATCATGAGCCTGTTCGGGGATGCCGGCGGTGACGGCGACGAGGGCACAGCCGACTTCGAGCGGACGACCATCCCGGACGTGGAGTTCGGCAAGCGGGATCGGCTGAGCGCAGAGAAGGAGATGCTCGGTCTGTACGTGAGCGACCACCCCCTGCTGGGGGCCGAGGCCGCCCTGGCCCGCAAGGCCGAGGTCACGGTGACGCAGGTCGCTGACCTGGAGGATGGGGCCAGCACCCAGGTAGGCGGGGTCATCACCGGGCTCCAGCGCAAGTGGACCCGCAAGGGCGACCTGATGGCGGTGTTCACGCTGGAGGACCTGGCCAGCACCATCGAGGTCATGGTGTTCCCCAAGACCATGAGCGAGCACGGCCACAAGCTGGCCGACGACGCGGTGGCGGTGGTCCGGGGCCGGGTCGACAAGCGCGACGACATGCCCAAGCTCATGGCCCAGGTGATCGATCTGTTGGAGGTGTCCGATTCCCACGCCGAGCCGCTGCGGTTGAAGGTCCCGCTCCGGCTGGTGTCGTCGTCGACCGTCGAACGGTTGAAGACCGTCCTGGCCGGCCATCCCGGCGAATCTCCGGTGTTCCTCCACCTGGGCGACAGGCAGATCCTCCGGCTCCCGGAGCGGTGGCAGGTTGACGCGAGCAACGGTTTGCTGGGCGAAATAAGCACAGTTCTGGGCCCAGGAGCCGTGGTCAGCGGTGTCTGAGGCCTGCTATTCATCCTCACGGCGCGCGCGTGTTCGCTCACGCGAGTTGCACGAGCCGTGCGATTTGACTGGACTAGAGGGACGTTGCTGTCGCTTACGGGGGCTACGCAGAGCATGTCGATCGCGGTAGATACCAAAGACTGCACGGCACTGAGCGATGCCGAGCTTGCCGAAATGGCCGATCTGTGCGCAGATGGGCCATTGCGTTACGAGGTCGGCGCGCTGTCGAAGCAGGCCGAAGCCTGGGTCCTGGTGACCCAGGTCAGAGACAACGACAAGTTGAAGGGCTTCGCCTTCTGCACCCTCGAGCGCATCGGCGGTACGCCCTGCGTGCTGCTCGGCATGGCCTCGGTCCGGCGCACGTCCAAGCGCGACAGCGTGTTGCGCGGCATCTTCCTGGACCAGATGCGGCGAGCGGTGCTGGCCTTCCCCGACGAGGACGTCCTGGTGGGCGCCCGGTTCGGCGAGCCTGGTGGGTTCGACGCCTTCAAGAACCTCAACGACATCGTTCCTCGGGCCGATCACAAGGCCACCGGCGAGGAGCGGGCGTGGGGTTCCCGTCTGGCCCGGCGCTTCGGCATCGAGAACGGCGCCTACGACCAGCGGGCCTTCCTGGCTCGGGGTGACGGCAGCGGACCGGCCGAGGTGTTCGACCACTCCACGCTGCACCCCGAGGGCATCGACGAGGAGACCGCGGCCCGCTTCGAGGAGGTTCGCCCGGAAAAGGGCGACAGCCTCATCGCTTTTGGCTGGGCCATGGAGGAAGACCTCCGCAAGCTCGCGTAGCTTCCCTCGGATGGACCTGAGCGAGGCCATCCGCCGGCGGCGGATGGTCCGAGCGTTCGAGCGGAAGCCAGTATCCCCGGAGACCGTCGACCATCTCATCGACATGGCACGGCGGGCGCCATCAGCCGGGAACACCCAGCCGTGCGCCTTCGTGGTGCTCGAGGGCTCGGCCCAGACCGGTCGGCTCTGGGATGTGACCCTGCCGCAGGCCCGGCGTGCCCCGTTCCGCTGGCGGGGCCTGATCGATGCGCCGGTGGTGATCATCCCGCTGGTCTCGCCGGACGCCTACGTCACGCGGTATGCCGAACCGGACAAGGCCGGGTCGGCCCTGGGCGAGTCCCTCGACGACTGGCCGGTGCCCTACTGGTGGGTGGACGGCGGGATGGCGGTGCAGACGCTGCTGCTCGGTGCGGTCGATGCCGGGCTGGGCGCCCTGTTCTACGGGCTGTTCGAGCACGAGCAGCCGGCCCTGACGGCGCTCGGGGTTCCGGACGGCTGGCGGGCGCTTGGCGCGGTGGCCCTGGGTTGGCCGGCTCCGGACGAGCCGGGCCGCTCAGCCGACCGAGCGCGCCCCGA
>DASXTK010000407.1:0-2302 GCA_036505485.1 Acidimicrobiales bacterium | reverse complement strand
CCGACTCCGGTATGCCGGCCGGCTACCAACTGGCACGCGCACACGGCGGACCTCAGGACAGCCACGTCACGGACAACCGTCCACAACGCAACCCCGCAGGTCGACTCTGAGGATGACAGCGTGAGCGAAAGGGAACATATGTTCTATTCTCAGAGGTATGGCGGCTGGTGGCTACGGGAAGGGCAGTGGGATCCCGCTGCGCGACCGAGTACGCCGTGGCGCCGGTGAGCCGCCCCCTCCGCCGGTCCCACCGCCTCCGGTCGAACCGCCCTGTCCGGCGCGGCACTGCTGGGTCTCGCTGCCCGTCGACTCCAACAGCCCGCGGCCGGGGCTGCTGCTCGAGTGGCGCAAGGTCGAGCTGGGTCGCTTCGAGGGGCTGGTCATCTATCCGGCGCAGCTGCGAACGGGTCGCTGGGCCACCGTGACCGAGTGGGTTCCGGCCGAGCTGCTGACCGGCGCGGACTAGACATCCTGGGGCGGCTTGGGAGGGTGAAACCCATTCCGCGCGCCTGTCCGATTGCAGGCCGAAGGGGCAACGGCACCCGCCCGGGAGAGTCGGTGACGAATCGCTTCAAAGGTGTCATGCTGCCTCCCAATTGTTCGTCTCGGGAGGACTTGCAGTGCGCATCTTGATCGTTTCCACGACCCTGACCGTCGTGTGTGTGGCCGCGGGAGCAGCTCTCACTTCTCCGGTGTCGCCGGTGGCGGCCGAAGTATCCGACGGGCCCGGCTACCACGACCACGCCGTGGATCCGGCCGTCTCGGAGCCCAGCGCCTTGAAGGACTCGGCCGACGAGCCGGGCTGAACCGCCCTGGATTCGTCGGAGGGTGGTTGGTTAGGCGACCTCCGGGTCGGGGGCCGTCATCGGTGTCGTGGTCCTAGCCTGCGGCTGCTGGTGTTCGAACGCAATCGGTGACAGGTAGCCGATCGATGAGTGGAGTCGTCGGGTGTTGTACCAGTGGACCCAGCGGGCGACCTGCCACTCCACGGCGGAGCGGTCGGTCCAGGTGGGTCCGCCGTCGTCGATCGCTTCGGTCTTGAACAGCCCGATCGTGGACTCACACAACGCGTTGTCCAGCGCGTCGCCCACGGTGCCGATCGAGCCGGCGATCTCGGCCTCGATCAGCTCGGCGGTGAACGCCACCGAGGTGTATTGGGACCCGGCGTCGGAGTGATGGACCAGCCCATCGCTGGTCCACGCGGCATCGGCCCGGTGCCGGGTGTGGAGGGCCTGGTGGAAGGCGTCGAGGACCAGTTGGGTGCGCATCGAGCCGCTGACCCGCCATCCCAGGATCCGACGCGAGTAGACGTCGACGACGAAGGCGACGTAGACGAACCCGGCCAGAGTCCACACGTAGGAGAAGTCCGCGACCCACAGCTCGTCGATCGCGGTCGGGGCGTCCCAGGCCCGGCCGACCAGGTCCGGGTGCCGCGGCGCCCCGCGGTCCGAGCGGGTGGTGATCGTGCCGTGGCGGCCGCGGACGACACCGCGGATCCCGGCTATCCGCATCAACCTGGCGACCTGGTCGCGTCCGACATCCAGGCCGGCATGGCGGGCGGCGTGCCACAGCTTGAGCACCCCGTAGACACACCACTCCTCGCGCCACAGCGTGACCAGGGCGTTGGCCAGGTAGGCGTCCTCGAACTCGGCGTCAGTGACCGGCTGCCGGCGCCGCTCGTAGTAGGTGGAAGGCGCGATCTTCAACCCGTGCTCGGACAGCACGGCACAGATCGGCTCGACGCCGAACCGAGACTTGTACGTCTCGATGTAGTCGACGATCACTTGAGTCGGCGGTCGAGCTCCGCCTGGGCGAAAAACGCCGCAGAGGTCTTGAGGATCTCGTTGGCTCGTTCCAGCTCGGCCACGCGCTTCTTCAGCGCCCTGACCTCATCAGACTCACTTCCCCGGCCCGGCCCGAACTTGGTGCCCTCGCCGGTGTAGCGGTCCTCGACCCAGTTGCGCAACGTGGCCTGATTCAGGTCCAACAGAGAACCCACGTGCCGGCGGGCTCCCAGCTTCGTCTCTCCCGGCTCGGCCAGCCGGTCGCGGTACATCCGTACCGCCCTGTCACGGAACTCCTCGTCGTACTTCCTCGGTGCCGACATGATCTGAGTCTCCCTTGCTAGATCAGCACCCTCCGGGAGATCCAGGGCGGTTCACTCCGGCCGCTCCGCGGTCGGGCTCCGCCCGAGCCCTGACACCGACCCCTGGTCCGGCGCGCTCAAGCACCGGGTCGGGAGTCGAAAACAGGGCCGGCCACAACTCTTGACCGACCCCGCCCATTCAGGGATGACCCTGCG
>DASXTK010000406.1:0-19262 GCA_036505485.1 Acidimicrobiales bacterium | reverse complement strand
ACCTGCGCACCCAGATGGAACAGACCACTCCGCTGGGCCGCATCGGCGCACCGGAGGACATAGCGGCCACGGTCGTGTTCCTCGCGTCAGCCGCGGGGAGCTACATGACCGGCAAGGTGGTAGAGGTCGATGGCGGCCTCGACCAACCCAACCTCGACCTGGGACTCCCGGACCTGTGAGTGAGGTGGAGGCCTTGCGCTGGGACCAAATCCCGGGGGCTTCGCCCCAGGATCCGTTCCAGACGAGGGCGGCGGCGGCGTGCGACTCGAGCGGCGACCTCGGGCATGACGGCTAGAGCTCTGACTTTGGGGGGCTGATGTACAGAGTGGTGCAGTGGAGTACGGGGAACGTGGGGCGGCACTCGCTTGCCGGTATCGACGCGAGGCCGGACCTGGAGTTGGTGGGCGTGTGGGTGTCGAGTCCGGCCAAGGCTGGCATCGATGCCGGCCAGTTGGCCGGGCTGGACCACCCGCTGGGCGTGGTTGCCACCGAGGATGCCGAGGCCCTGCTGGCGCTGCAGCCCGACTGCATCGTCCACACCGCCATGGCCGACCACCGGCTGGGCGAGGCCCTCGACGACCTGTCCCGATTCCTGCGGGCCGGGATCAACGTGGTGTCGAGCGGCCCGGTGTTCCTCCAGTACCCCGACGGGGTGATGCCCGATTCCATGATCGACCCGGTGCGCCAGGCCGCCCTGGACGGCGATGCCAGCCTGTGGGTCAACGGCATCGACCCCGGGTTCGCCAACGACTGGCTGCCCCTGGTCATGACCGGAATATGCGAGCGCATCGAGGAGGTGCGCTGCATGGAGATCCTCAACTACGCCACCTACAACCAGGCCATGGTGCTGTTCGACATCATGGGTTTCGGCCGGCCCCTGGACGAGGTGCCGCTGATCCTGCAGCCCGGGGTGCTCACCACCGCCTGGGGCAGCGTGGTCCGGCAGATCGCCGCCGGACTCGGGGTCGAGCTCGACGGCACCGAGGAGTTCTACGAGCGGGTCGAGGCGCCCGAGACCTTCGAGGTGGACGCGGGCACCATCGAGGCGGGGACCGCGGCGGCCCTGCGGTTCGAGGTCCGGGGCATGTGGCACGGGCGTCCGGTGGTCGTCCTCGAGCACGTGACCCGGCTGCGCGACGACCTGGCCCCCGACTGGCCTCAACCCACCGGACTCGGCTGCTACCGGGTCCAACTGACCGGCGAGCCCAACTAC
This sequence comes from Acidimicrobiales bacterium, assembly GCA_036505485.1. GTDB lineage: Bacteria > Actinomycetota > Acidimicrobiia > Acidimicrobiales > VFJN01 > DASXTK01. Next base: position 18,049 of record DASXTK010000406.1, on the reverse strand, counting down.
ACGGTCGACATGCAGCTGGTCGGCACCGATGGAGACCACAACACCGCCGGCCTGAAGGCCACCGCCATGCGTCTCGTGAACGCGGTCCCCGCAGTCACCGAAGCCCCACCAGGCCTACTGACCGCCCTAGACCTCCCCCTGATCACCGGCCGCGGCCTCGTCCGCTAGGCGGCAGCGCCTTGGACTCGGCGGCGTAGTTGTTGGGTGGTTTCGGAGGGTTCGGCGCCTAGGTCGGCGAGCGCGGCGAGGCAGTGGGTGAGCATGCGATGCGCGCCGGAGCGGTCGCCGTGGGCCAGGGCGCAACCGACCAGCACTCCGTAGGCCTGCTCAGACCACTGGTCGACGGTCAGAGCCCGGTGGGCCATGGACTCGGCCTGCGGCGTGTCGCCCCGGGCCAGCAACAACTGGCCGGCCCGGACCGCGGCACCGACGAAGCGGGTACGGTACCGCTCCCGGTCCAGCACGAACCACTCCGCCTCCTCCAGGTCGGCGTACAGCTCGTCCCGGTAGAGCGCCACGGCGGCGAGGTCGTGCTCCAGGGCCAGCGACGGGATCCCGTCGGACTCGGCCCGAGCCGCGGCCGCCAGGTGCTGGTCGAACTCGTCGACGTCGATGCGCAGGTGCTCGCCGGCGACCAGGTGGACCGTCGGCCCGTCGAGGCGCAAGAGGAACGCCGGCTCACCGCTGTCCCGCCACGGTTCGAGCAGCCGCAATACATGGTTCAGCGTGACGCCCAGGTTGTTGCCGGCCGAGCGCTCGTCGAGGTCCGGCCACAGCGCTCCGACGATCGCGGTCCGGGTGGCCCGGCGATGGCCGACCAGGAAGGCCAGCAGCTCCTGGACCCGCTTGCGCCGCAAGTCGGCGTGGACGATCGGCGATCCGGTCACAACAACACCCCGGTGCAGCGCCATGGGTCCGAGCACCCCGAGCCACGTCCGCTCCGGTGGGGGCGCCGGAACCGCAGCCAGCAAGGACCGTGCCTCCTTGGCCCGGCGAGGGACGGCGGCCATCAGCTCCCGCACCGCGGTGCGCCCGGGCGGACCCAGGGCGTCGAGCAGAGGCGGACCCTCGGGCCGACCTGCCGAGCCCAAACCCACGGCCAGCTCGGCGGCGAAACGGAAGTGGAGCGCGAACCGCACCCGTCCGAGGTCGGCCAGGTCGGCCCCGGTGATGTGGCCCAGACCTTCCCCGGCCCGCAGCGCCACGACCGCGGCGGCCAGACGCCGGATGGTGAGCAGATGCCCCTGGAGCGGAACCGCATCCCAGTGCGGCCGGGACTCGGGCACGAGCACGTAGCTCAGCCCTAGGTTCTGGCGCCACATGCGACGATCGAGACCGACATCGAGCCCGTGGACCTGCACCGCCTCAGCGAGCGTCGCCGCGGCTGCCGACTCGTCGCCCTCGGCCAGCTGGATCGAAGCGGTGCTCACCGCGGCCCGCACCGAGAGACGTTGTCCCTCGGGGAGCGGCGGCGCGGTCTCGAGGGCCTCGGCCAGGGCGCGCCGACCCGCCTCGATGTGGCCGGTGTGCGAATAGGCCAGGGCGGCACCGGTCAGGCCCAGGTAGAAGAGGAACTTCACGCCGGTGGTGCGCATGGTCGCCTCCACCACCGGAATCTGTTCCACCACCTCGTCGACCCGCCCGGCGGCGAACCAGGCCTGCAGCTTGATGATGTCCAGGACGCCGCGCAGCACCGGATCGGCGGTCGGGGCCAGCCGTGCGACGATCTCGTGGCTGGTTTCGATGTCGCCCAGGTCCAGGCGCACCGAGGCGTACATCCCGCTGGCGAATACCTCCCACGCCGGATCGAGCACCCGGGCCTCGATGTTGCCAAGCTGGGCCAGCACCGCCTCGTCGTCGCCCAGCAGATCGGCGAACATGGCCCGGCCGAAGGTGGCCAGGGCCCGGGCCGTCGGGTTCCCGGTCAGCTCCAGCTCGTTGACTCGGGCTCCCAGCGACACGAGAGCGTCGAGGTCCTGGCGCCACCAGGCCAGCCGGCCGAGCTGGGCGATGGCGGTGACCTCGGCCTCGACATCTCCGTCGGCTCGACACTGGGTCGCGGCCTGCTCCAGGGCCTCCGACGCATGGCCCGGCGACGACAGCGCTGTGTGCATGCCGGTGGCCAGCTGGCCGGCAGAGGACGACCGAACGGTAGGCGGGCTGGCCGACAGCCACCGGCCCAGCTGGCTGGACACGAGCCGGTCGCTGGCGAGACAGGCGGCCCGCAACACCGCCGGCGCCGCGTCCCACTGCTCCACCTCCTGCAGGAGGGAGAAGGCGTCGTCGTAGCGGCCCCGATCGGTCAGGTGCTCGGCGGCCTGCCGCCGGATCCCGGCCCGTTCGCTCGGGTCGAGGGCGAGCCCTGGGGCCGTGCGCCACAACCCGTGGGGGACATGCCAGCCGTCGGCTCCCCGGGCCACGAGGGGAACGCCGTCCAGGGCGCTGGTCAGATCGACCGGCGTCCCCACCGCGGCGGACACCAGCTGGTCGTCGGCCCCGCCGAGATCGCAGAGCACGGCCAGGATGTGGCGGCGCACGGTCCCGAGCGGTTCGAGCACCTCCTCCCAGAGGTACTCGCCGCTGAAGCGCTGCTCGACGCTGGCGGCCAGCTCGGCCATCGCCGGCCAGCCACCGGTCCCGTCGAGGCGCCCGGGATCCAGCCCGCGCCGCTCCGCGAAACCGGTCAGCTCGTCGTCGGAGAACCGCAGGTCCTCCTCGGCCAGCCGCAGCACCTCGCCCTGGGTGCCGAACCGGCTGAGCGGAACCGGAGGCTCGGACCGGCTGGCCAGCACCACGTGTCCGTTGGCCGGAAGCGCGGCCACGAGGGCGCCGAGCCAGGCCGCGCCGGTGGAGCCGGCCGGGAGCAGATGCACGTCGTCGAGCACCAGGCAGGCCTCGGTCGGAGCCCGGTGCCACACCGCGTCGGCCACGGTCACCGGATCCAACGTGGCCGGATCGAGGTTGCCCGCGCCGCCGGCCTCGACCCGGCCGCCGTCGCTGAGCGCGGCCACGGTGATCCGGGCCAGCCGCTCGGCGTCAGCGTCGTGGGGCTCCAGGCCGATCCACGTGTCCTCGCCCCGGCGGGCCAGGCGGTTCTCGGCGATGGCCTGGGCCAGCAACGTCGTCTTCCCCAGCCCGGGACCACCGGTCAGTGAGGTGACCCGATGGTGCCACCGCCCGACCAGGCAACGCAGCAGACGCGGTCGTACGAGTAGGTCAGGCCGGGGCTCCGGCGGCACGAACCGGAACGAGCGGGACATCCCTACTCACGGTACGACGATCCACCTTGCCCCGCTTGGAGAAGTGGGGGTGTCTCTTGACTCTCCTGTTGGGGGAGGCCCGACGATGACGGCATGGCTTCCATCATCAAGGAGATCGCGATCGACGCCCGGCCCGACGACGTGTGGGACGCGCTGCGTGACTTCCAGGCCGTGCACCAACGGCTCGCCCCCGGGTTCGTCGTCGCTAGCCATCCCGACGGTGACGCCGCCCGCATCGTCACCTTCAAGACCGGCGCCGTGGCCCGGGAGGTGCTGGTTGGAGTGGACGAGGGTGCACGCCGTCTCGTCTATTCAGTAGTAGAAGGCCCGTTCGATTTCGTCCAACACAGCGCCTCGGCCCAGGTTGTGGCCGACGGTTCCGGCGGCACCCGTTTCGTATGGATAACCGATTGCCTACCCGATGCGTTCGGTCCAGCGGTCAGCGACCTCATGGAAGCCGGCCTCCAGGTCATGAAGCAGACCCTGGAATCGGTGAATAGGTAGTCGCGGCATGGTAAAAGTCGTACGGGATAGTTGCGCGCTCAAAAGGTAAATGAACTACGGGGGAATATGCACAAATAGTGCCGATTGATCGGCACGGCGCGCTCGTCTGACTGTCCCATGCGTACAAAGGGGGGATTCCATGCGTCCGACGAGACCAACGTCGCGCGTCGTTCGAGGCGTTCTGTGTGCCGCTGTGCTGACCACCGGGGCGGTCTACCTGCACGCTCCCGCTGTGACTGCAGTACCCGGTCCACCGATCCAGGTCAGTGCCGATCCCTACACCAACGCCGCAAGCCAGCACCGAACCCAGGTCGAGCCTGACTCCTTCTCTGCTGGCAACACCGTCGTCGTGGCCACCCAATCGGGCCGTTTCTTCGATGGTGCAGCGTCGAATGTCGACTTCGCCACCTCCACCAATGGAGGCCAAACCTGGACGACCGGAGGCCTGCCCGGACTGACCGTCAACGGACCGGGCGGCGGCCCCTTCACCCGCGCCACTGATCCGGCCGTGGCCTTCAGCGCCCGGTTCAACACCTGGCTGATCGGCACCCTCGGGGCAGTGGAAAGTGCCGCTACGCCAGTGTTCCCGGTCCTCCCGCGTCCGCTGGCATTGGAGCCGCTCGCGGTGGATCCCCAGGCGGTCGTGGTGAGCCGCTCGACCAACGGCGGTCTGAGCTGGGGCAACCCGATCACCGTCGGCACCGGCAGCTTCCCCGACAAGAACTGGACGGCCTGCGACAACTGGGCCAACAGCCCGTTCTTCGGCAACTGCTACACCGAATGGGACGAGAACAGCGACGGCAACCGCATCAAGATGAGCACCTCCACCAACGGTGGAGCCTCCTGGGGCGCCACGCTGAACACCGCCAACAACGGCACCGGGTTGGGTGGGATCCCGGTCCCGCAGCCCAACGGCAACGTGGTCGTGCCCATCGGCACCGCCAACCTCGGGGCGATCCAGGCCTTCCGCTCCCTCAACGGCGGGCAGAGCTGGACGGGAACCACCAACATCACCGCGACCCAGGTCCACGACGTGGCCGGCAACATCCGCCACGGCCCGATCCCGTCCTCTGACGTGGATGCCGGGGGCCGGGTCTACGTGGTGTGGCACGACTGCCGCTTCCGGTCCGGGTGTACCTCCAACGACATCGTGATGACCACGTCGACCGATGGCGTGAACTGGACCCCGGTCGTGCGCATCCCCATCGACGCCGTCAACAGCGGCCGAGAGCACTTCATCCCCGGCCTGGCTGTGGACCAGACGACGTCGGGGGCCACCGCTCGACTGGCGTTGACGTACTACTACTATCCCGTCGCCAGCTGTACCGGGGACGGTTGCGAGCTGCGGGTCGGCTTCATCTCGTCCGAGAACGGCGGTCAGACGTGGTCGGCGCCCTCTGACCTGGTCGGGATCATGCGGCCGAGCTGGCTGGCCAACACCAACCAGGGCCGGATGGTCGGCGACTACATCTCCTCGTCGTTCGCCAACGGCCAGGCGGTGTCGATCTACTCGCGGGCTCAGGCCCCGGCTGGCAGCGTGTTCAACCAGTTCATCTCGGCGACGCGGCACACCGCCGGACAGCCACCAGTGACGGTGTTCTCGGACAACTTCGAGGCCGCGAACGGCTGGGTGACCAACCCGAACGGCACGGACACGGCGACCACCGGTCAATGGGAGCGGGGTGATCCGGAGGGCACGACCTCCGGCGGTACGACCCTGCAGCTGGGCACCACCACCAGCGGGGTCAACGATCTGGTGACCGCCCGGTTGGCCGGCGCCAGCGCCGGAGTCAACGACGTCGACGGCGGGACCACGTCGATCCGGTCCCCGCTGATCACGTTGCCGACGACCGGGACGCTGACGTTGTCCACCCAGTGGTACCTGGCCCACCTCAACAACGCCACCAATGCCGATTTCTTCCGCATAAGCGTCGTCTCCGGCACCACCACCACGATGGTGTTCCAGCAGCTCGGCGCGGCGGTGAACCGGCCCGGCGCCTGGGGGGTCGCCACCGCCAACCTGACGTCCTTCGCCGGACAGACGGTGCGCATCCTCATCGAAACCGCCGACGCGGCCACCGGCAGTCTCATCGAGGCAGGCGTCGATGACCTGACCATCACCCAACAGACCTGAGGAAGGAGAAGACCTTCCGAGCGTGGGGCCCGCCCGGGTTCTTCAAGATCGACCGGGGCGAGCCCCCGCGGGTTGACCGTCGGACTCAGCCCATCAGCTGCTGCATCGCCGCGCCCACATCCAGCCACACCTGCTCGGACGTGAGCTTCCCGCCGGCGACCTCACAGACGTGGAGCATCCGGAGCTCCAGCGGCCGACCCGCCCCTCGATGCCCAGGAAGTGACCGATGGCCTTGCGCTTCCACATCGCTTCGTCCACCACGAACCCGTCGCCGTAGAGCCGGCGGATCGGGATGATGCTCTCCTCCTGGAGGTCCTGGAAGAGCGTCTGGTAGCGCTGCCGGATGGCGCCGCGGTCCCGGAGTATCCCGGTCGGATCGCCGACCACGTCGTCGCTCAGGTTGGCCAGGAGTCCATCGTTGTGGCGCAACGTGGCCCGAGCCAACCTCGAGAGCTGGTTCGCCCAGGCCGAGCTTCCCGAGGACGAGCGACTGCCCGTCCGCTCGGAGGCCCGTCGTGATGGGCGGCGACAAGCAAATAGGCACCCTCGATCTCGGCGGCGACGGCGGCACGGTCCCTTCCGCGGTCGTATGGTGCCGGCCGCGTACCCTGATGACGTGCGCAGTGCGGACACCTCGCCGGAGATCCATGCTCTGCAGCTCGACGTGTATCGATCGATGTCACCGGAGCGTCGGGTGAGCATCGCAGTCGAAATGTCCGAGGAAGTCTTTGCAATTGCCGCAAGCGGAATCCGCGCGAGGCACGCCAGGTACGGCGACGACGAGGTGAGATGGGCACTCCTTCGGCTCCGCCTGGGCGACGACCTCTTCCGTGAAGTCTGGCCCGACGCTCCGCTCGTCGCCCCGTGAGCGCCGCCGAGTTGCTGAGCGAGGTAGTGCGCGCCCTCGACGCGGCGGGCATACCCCACATGCTCGTTGGCTCGTTTGCCAGCACTTCATACGGCGCGCCACGGGCGACTCAGGACATCGACATCGTGATCGACCCGACGCCAGACGCTCTCGAGCGCTTCGTCACCGCCTTCAGCTCGGACAGGATCTACGTGAGCCCGACAGCGCAGGAAGCGCTCGGCGGTCGCGATCAATTCAACCTGATCGACTTCACGACCGGCTGGAAAGTCGACCTCATGATCCGCAAGGACCGACCGTTCAGCCGCAGCGAGTTTGCGCGGCGGGTCCGGGCGCGAGCCCTCGACGTCGACCTCTATGTCGCCACCGCCGAAGACACTGTGCTCGCCAAGCTCGAGTGGGCCGCGATCGGCGGGTCCGATCGTCAGTTGGCGGACGCCGCCACAGTGCTCGCGGTCAGCGCCGACACGCTCGACTACGACTACCTCGATCGATGGGCAGCGGAACTGGGGGTGTCAGAGCTCCTCGCACGGGCTAAGGAGCGGTGACTCTTGCGACTGCGCTAGTCGGCGCCTAGGGCGTGTCCTGTGAATCCGGTGTGCGGATCTCCGCGCCAGGGGCGACGTCATCCGCAGGCTGGCGGCGGCAACAGACGAGAGGCGTGCGCCATGATTCGCAGGACACGCCCTAGGCAGAACTCGTTGCCTTCGGGGTCTTGGAGGGTGGCCCAGTAGGCACCGTACTCCTCCTTGGGATCCCGGATGACCGTGGCGCCTAAGGCGACCAGGCGCTCGACCTCGGTGGGGACAGCGTCCCGGTTCTCGGCATGAGGTCGACGTGGCAGCGGTTCTTGGCCGTCTTCGCCTCGGTCAAGGAGCGCCAACCAAGAACCAGAGCGTGCGGCTATGCGAAGAACTCGAACTTGACGTTCAGCCCGCGATAGGTGTCTCTGGCCCGTTCGTCGCGGGTGGCCAGGACGAGGCCGTGGACCTTGGCCGCGTAGCGACGAGCGCGTCGTCAGCCGTCTATGCCAGCGGATGCGGGGCGAGCTGGCGGCGGCGCTGCTGCACGACCCCTCGATCTTGTTCCTGGACGAGCCCACCATCGACCTCGATATCGTCTCCAAGGAGGCGGTGCGTGGGTTCCTAGCCCGGCTGAACCAGGACCCGGGGCACGGCCGTGCTGCTCACCACCCAAGACCTGGCCGACGTCGAGCGGCCGTGCGACCGCCTGCTGATCACCGACCACGGGCGGGTCATTGAAATCCGCACCGTCGAGGCGGTCAAGCAGCGCGACGGCACCAGGCGGACGCTGGTGGTCGACATCGACGCGCCGTTCTCCCGGTCGGAGTTGCGGACGTGACCGACGGATGTGACCGCGGCGGGCGAGGGCCCGCGCCGTCCTGGTGGCGACGTCGCCTTCGCTTCTCGCCGGCCGTCACGCCATGAGCCCAGTGTGGTGCTCCAGGAACACCGTGATGTCGTCGACGTCGACCAGCGGCAGGGGGTAGAGCAGCAGTCGGTCGACGCCGAGGTCGTCGTAGCGGCGGGCGGTGGCCGGGTCGACCTCGACCGGGTCGAGCTGCATGAACGTGACCTCCAGCGGCCCAAGCCGGTCGGGTCGCTCGACCTCGGTGGCGGCCTTGGCGAGCCCGTCGAGGTGGCGGGCCAGGTCGTCGGGGCTGCTGCCGTTGCCGAACCAGCCGTGGCCGTGGGCGACCGCCCGCCGGAACGCGGCCGGGCTGTGGCCGCCGACGACGATGCGGGGCCCGTCGGGTCGGACCGGGCGGGGGTGGGCGTCGACGGCGTCGAACGACACGTGGCGACCGTGGAAGCTGGGGGCATCCTCGGTCCACAGGGCGTGCATGGCGGTGAGGTACTCGTCGGTGCGACGGCCCCGCTCGGACATCGGGACGCCGAGGGCGTTCATCTCGGCCTCCAGCCAGCCGGCGCCGACGCCCAGCAGCACCCGTCCGCCGCTGAGGACGTCGAGGCTGGCGACCTGCTTGGCTAGGACCAAGGGGTTGCGCTGGGGCAGGATCACGATGCCGGTCCCGAGCCGTAGCCGCTCGGTGACCGCGGCGACGTAGGCCAGGTGGACCAGCGGGTCGAGCATCGGGTCGGTGGGGTCCATGGGGCGGGGGCCGGGGCCGGTCGGGACCACCACGTGCTCGCCCACCCACCACGACTCGTAGCCCAGCTCATCGGCCCGGCGGGCCAGGCGGGCGGTGGCGGCGGGGCCGTGGGCGGCCTTGGCGTTGAGGCCGAAGACTCCTAGCTCCATGACGGCTGCTCCTCTCGGACGAGGCGGGCGCTTCGGGGGTGGCGGAGGCCGAGGGCGGTGACGGCGGTGCCCACCAGGGCCACGACCAGGGGGACGACGAGGGCGGCGTGGAAGCCGTCGAGCTGGGCCTGGGAAGTGCCGCCCGTCCCGGTGTTGGCTTCGTTGACGGCGGTGACGATGGCCAGGACCAGGGCCGGGCCGAGCTGCATCGACGTCTGGAGGAGGCCGCCGGCCAGGCCCTGTTCCTCAGGAGCGACGCCGTTGGTGGCGGCGATGTTCAGCGGCCCGTAGCCCAGGGCGAAGCCGACGCCCACCAGCAGGAACGTGGGGAGCATGGCGGCCGCGTAACCGGAGTCGAGGTCGATGGGCAGGAACAGCGCATAGGCGACGACGGTGGCGCCCAGCCCGGCCAGGATCACGGGTGTCACCCCGAAGCGCCCGACCAGCGGGGCGGCGATGCGGGGCGCCAGGACCGCCACCACCAGGCCGGACGGGCAGACGGCCAGGCCGGTAGCGGTGGCCGACCAGCCCCGCACGTCCTGCATGTAGAGGGTGGCGACGAACAGGCAGCCGAACCAGCCGCCCAGCAGCGTCATGGCGCCAATGTTCGCTCGCAACAGCGACCCCGAGCGCAGGATGCCGAGGCGGACCAGCGGGGCAGGGGAGCGTCGCTCGATGGCGGCGAACACCGCCAGGATGACCGCGGTCCCGGCCAGCGACCCGACCGTGCGCCCCGATCCCCAACCAGCCTCGGGAGCCTCGACCAGCGTGAAGACCAGAAGCAGCATGCTGGCGGTGAGGGCGACGGCGCCGGCCACGTCGAAGCGCCGGCCCGTGCGGGGTGGCCGCCCGGTGTCGGGCACGAGCTTGATCCCGCCCAGCAGGATGGCGGCCGACATCAGCACGGGTACGAAGAACACCCAGCGCCAGCTGACCTCGGTGAGCAGCCCGCCCACCACCAGGCCCAGCGCGAACCCGCTCGCCCCGGTGGCGGTGTAGAGGGTGAGCGCCCGGTTACGGGCCGGGCCCTCGGCGAAGCTCGTGGTGATGATCGACAGGCCAGCCGGTGCTGTGAACGCGGCGGCCATGCCGGTGACGAAGCGGGCCGCGATCAGCAGCGCCCCGCCCTGCGCCAGCCCGCCGATGCCCGAGAACACCAGGAACACCGTGAGCGCGCCGAGGAACATGCGGCGCCGTCCCAGCAGGTCGGCGGCCCGCCCACCCAGCAGCAGGAACCCGCCGTAGCCGAGCACGTAGGCGCTGACCACCCACTGCAGCGAGCGTCGGGTCAGCTCCAAGTCGGCGCCGATGGAGGGCAGCGCCACGTTCATCATCGACACGTCGAGGGCGTCGAGGAACAGGGCGCCGCACAGCAGGAGCAGCACGCCCCAAGCGCGTGCGTCGAGCCGGTCGGGGTCGGCCGCGGCGCCGGGTGGGTCGAGGACTGACGATGCGGGTCTGGGCACGGCGAGGCTCCCTCGGGGGTCAGGGGTTGGGAGTGGTTGCGGTCCGAGATAACGGACTGAGCAGTCCGGGACCGATCGGTCCGCATTGTCATCCCGACAGGCGCCGCTGTCAACACCCAATCAGACCGCTCGGTCCGCTAAAGTCCTCGGAGAAGGTCGAGGGCCGAGGAGGTAGCGATGGCCCGCAAGCCCACCCCCGGAGCACGAGAGCGGATCCTCGACGTCGCCGCCGAGCTCTTCTACGACCACGGCGTGCACGAGGTCGGGCTGCAGCAGGTCATCGACCAATGCGGGTGCGGGAAGAACCTGCTGTACCGCGAGTTCCCCAGCAAGGACGACCTGGTCGTCGCCTGGCTGGACCGCTGCCGGGCCGACAGCGAGGCCGCCTTCGACGCCGCCACCGAGTCGCTGGACGACCCCCGGGCCCAGCTGCTGGCCGTCGTCCGGACCATCGCCGGCGACACCACCAACCCCGGCTTCCGGGGCTGCGCCATCCGCAACACTCACGCCGAGTTCCACGACCCCGACCACCCCGTCCACCAGGTCTCAGCCGACTACTTCCGGTCGCTGCGGTCCCGCCTTCGCCGCCTGGCCAAGCAAGCCGGCGCCCCCGACCCCGGCGGCCTCGCCGACCGGCTCCTGCTGGTCATCGACGGCCTCGTAACCAGCAGTGCCATCCTCGGCCCCAAGGGCCCCGCCACCTCCGCCGTCGCCCTGGCCAAGGACATCATCGATTCAGCCACCCAATCGCTTTGACGCCCGGAAGGGGCTGACGGCGCCGCGGGCGGTTAGCCGCCGATGCAGAACTCGTTGCCTTCGGGGTCTTGGAGGGTGGCCCAGTAGGCGCCGTACTCCTCCTTGGGATCCCGGATCACCGTGGCGCCTAGGGCGACCAGGCGCTCGACCTCGGTGGGGACGGCGTCCCGGTTCTCGGCATAGAGGTCGACGTGGCAGCGGTTCTTGGCCGCCTTCGACTCGGGAACCTTGGCGAAGTACCACTTCGGCGTCTCCTCGTCGCTGATGCCGACCGAGGCGAAGACCTCGGTGGGATCCGGATCGATCGATCGACCCAGGGCGGCCGACCAGAACCCGGCGACCGCCAGGGTGTCGTCGCAGTCGAAGGTCACGTTGCCAAGACGCAGGGCCATGTCAGGTCTCCTTTGCGGGTTCGTGCCCACAGCGTGAGGTCTCCCGCAAGGGGAGAGTCAACCACCTCACCACAGCAGCCCATCCGACACCGACGTCGGGGATGGCCGGGGCCGGCGCAGGGCCAGGATCCACGCGGCCGACGCTGCCGCCAGCGGCACGATCACCAGCGCGACGAGCAGCTCGCGGGGGACGATCATCGGGATCGGCGGCAGGTCGGTGCCACCGGTGCCGCTGCCGAAACGGCCGTCGGTGTTGTACCGGGACACGCCCCACCGGGTGACCACGATGCCGAGGGCCAGCCCGAGCGATGTCGCCAGCGCGGTGAGCACTCCGGCCTGGTAGGCGGCGACCCGGCGCATAGTGGCCGGTCGCGCCCCGACGAGCTCGATGACTTCTTCGTCGGCCCGCCGAGTCACGGCGGCCAACCGCAAGGCGACCAGCAGCCCGATCACCGCCACCGCGGCGATCACCAGCAGCGCCAGACGCACCTCACCAGGCTCTCGCAACGCCACGGTGCCGCTGCCGTCGAGCCGTCCGTCGTTGAATGGATGGCGCTCGATCTCGCCTCCGGCCCAGGCCTGGACCCCGAACGACGGGATGTCCGAGTCGGACTGGGCGACCCCCGCCAGCCGCGCGACGTCGGCGTCGGTCACAGGCTCGGGAAGCCGTACCGCCACCGCAACTGGGGCCGCCGCCCTCGACGTGGAGTCCCAGTCGGCGACAGCCTGGGCCGGGACCAGCGCTGCGGGGAGTCGGACGGGAACCCGATGCGGATCGGCCACGACCGCGTTGACGCTGCGGAACTCGACGCTCGTTCCGTCGTCACGACGGACCAGTTCGACCTTGCCGTCCTGGACCGCGCTCGGGTCGAGAGCGACGGCCCGGCCGGCTTCGAGGTCACCGGCGTGGCGCTCCAGACCCAAGGCGGTGAGGAGCTCTGGCGTCCCGACAGCCGCAACACGACCCGTCGGGCGGGGCACCACCGGGTCGCCGCCCACAACGAACGGGAGGTACTCGATCGGGGCCACCGCGGCATCCGGCCACGTGGCGCGCACCTGGTCGATGACCTCGGGTGGAATCTGCACGAACGAGGCATCCGGCTGACCCTCGGTCTGAATGAAGGACCCCCACAGCGTCGAGCTGAACAGGCCGAAGCCCCGGCCCGCGACCATCTGCCGGGAGTCGAGTCCGGCGGCGAAGGTGTAGCGCTCCCCGATCTCGGTGCGGCGGCGCTCCTCCCGTTCCACCAGCCCGGCGCCCAGGATGGCGTGGACCGCGATGGCGAAGGCGCCGGTGGTGCCGAGCAGCATGGCGGGAACGACCAGCCGACGCCGGGCCAGCAGCAGCGAGCCCCCGAGGTGGGCCGCGACGGTAGGAGACCGGTGCAGAATCCGGCCGACGCCGTCGAGCACCAGCGGCACGATCAACGCCAGGCCGAGCCACATCATGCCGATGGAGGGCCACAGGACGAAGTCCAGATCGCTCCACGACGTGGAATGCGAGGCGAGGAGATACCCCAGGAACATCAGGACGCCGCCGCCGACCACCCGCAAGGCCACGGCCGCGACCCGGATGCGGCGCCCGGACACCAGGGGAGGAGCGCCGCGGGCGTCGAGCACGGTGACCGCGGTGCGGGTCCGGCCAGCGAACACTCCTATCCCGAAGGTGAGGCAGAGGACCTGCGCCACGATGCCGGCCGGTGCCGGCCGCTCGGTGCCGCTGGCGCCGGCAACGGCCCCGCCGACGGCCAGGCCCAGCGGCAGAGACAGGAGCCCCAGCACGACCGCCTCGACGGCCACGACCATCCGCCGCTGGAGCCTGGTGGCACCCATCAGGTCCAGCACCGCGGCGGCCCGGAGCTGCCGGGGATCGGCCGCCGTGGCGACCGCCGCGGTGACGATGGCTACGAGCAGCAATCCCGCGGTTCCGCCCCCGCTCCCCAGGGACTTGGCGTTGGTCCCGGCATACATGACGGCGACGCCGGTGGCCATGCCCGCCACCGCGGTGACGGCGCGGGCGCGGTTGGCCGACAGACCGGCCACCACTTGGCCGAGCACCACGCCCGAGTCGCTCATCGGACCGCCGCCGCCGGGTCCGAGGTGAGCTGGGGTTCGAGCCGATCGACCACTCGACCGTCGCGCAGCACGATCACCCGATCCGCCCACGTGGCCAAGCGGCTGTCGTGGGTGACCATCAGCACTGCCCGACCGGCCTCGGCCAGCTTGGACAGCAGCTCCGCCACCCGCTCGGTGCCGACGGTGTCGAGCGCCGCGGTGGGCTCGTCGGCCAGGACGATCTCGCGGCCGCCGACGGTGGCCCGGGCCAGGGCGACCCGCTGCTGCTGCCCGGTGGACAGCCGGTCGACCCGGGCGCCGGCGAACCCGGCGGCGTCGGCTTCGGCCAGGGCCTCGGTGGCGGCGGCCAGAGCCCGGCTCCGGGCCATGCCCTCCAGGCGCAGCGGCAACCCCACGTTCTCGATGGCGCTGAGCGCCGGAACCAGGTTCAGCCGTTGGTGGATCACCCCGATGGACTGGCGGCGGGCGCCAGCCCACCACCGGGCCCGGCCGGCCTTGCCGCCCCGCCCCGGCCCCGGGGGCGCCGAGCCCAGGACCTGGACCGTTCCCTCGTCGGGCGCGATCAGCCCGCAGGCCACGTGGATGAGCGTGGACTTGCCGCTGCCGCTGGGTCCGATCACCGCGACCAGCTCGCCGCGGTCGACCGTGAGCGACACGTCGTCCAATGCGGTCAGGACCTCGCCGCCGTCGTCGAAGCGACAGGTGATACCCGACAGCTCGAGCACCCCAGTCATCGGTTCCCCCTTGTGGGTTGGTTGGACCGCCGGGTGGGCTTCGCGGCCGGCGCCCCGTTCGAGGAACGGGGCTTCCGGGCTGCCGCCGCCAGGCGGTCGGTACAGAGGTCGAGCCAGCGCAGGTCGGCTTCGAGCCGGACCGTGACCGCGTCGATGCACAACCGGGCGGTCAGGTCGTCGGCGTCGGACTGACGGCGCTGGCGTTGGCGGATCTCGTGGATCTGGCCCAGCAGTTGGTGGCGATGGGCGTCGATCACGGTGTGGGCGTCGTCGATGTCGCTGTTCGCCGCCAGCAACACCTTCATGATCAGCTCGTCGCGGGGCGGAGCGCCGGGTAGCGCGTCGGCGGTCAGCCATTCCCGGGCCTCGTCGTGGCCATCGGCGGTGAGCTGGTACGGACGGCGCCGGTCGCCGTTGGGTGCGTCGTCGGTCACCTCGATCGGCTCGACCAACCCGTCGCGCTGGAGGCGTTCGAGGGTCGTGTACACCTGGCCGGTGTTGATCTGCCACAGGCCGCCGGTGCGTTCCTCGAACGCCGTCTTGAGCTCATAGCCATGACGGGGCCGTTCCGCCAGTAACAGCAACAAGCCTTCGCGCACTGCCATGCGCTAAGTATCGAGTACTGACTATCCAGTAGTCAATACCTAGTACTTAACAAGTTGGCCCGATTTCATTGAGTTTTCGGGACGCTTCGTCCGCTGCCCCCTTCGTCGCGTGCCACAATCTCCTCGCTTCTCCTCTGGCGGGACATAGGGGATGGGAGGAAGCGCGTGAGCGAAGAGCTTTGGGCGGGACCGGTCGAAGAACCGGATCGGTACACGCTGTGGGCGGTGATCGGCGGCGGCGCCGAGGGCAAGGTCTACCGGGCCACGCAGGCGTTGGCGGACGGGCACCTCGACGTTGCGGTCAAGGTGATGCTGCCGGATCGTTTCGGCGCCGCGGGCGAGCCGGCCGAGCAGGTCGCGGCCCGCTGGGCCGACCAGGCGGCGCGGTTGCGGAACCTGCGCCACCCCGGTCTCGTCGGGGTGCAGGAGGCGTTCCTCGGACCGCCGGCCCATCCCCGGGGAGTCGTCCCCGAGGGTCGGGTCGCCTACTTCGTCATGGCCTGGATCGAGGGCCGCGACTTCGGGAGCTGGCTGGGCGATCGTCCTGCCGGTGCCGACCGGACCCAGGTCCTCGGCAACGTCGCCGACGCACTCGACGAGCTGCACGCGGCCGGCCAGGTCCACGCCGATGTGAAGCCGGGCAACATCCTGGTGCGGACCACGACCCTGCCCACCGGCGCGGCCATGGAAGCCGCGGTGCTGGTCGACTTCGGGCTGATGCGGGCCATCACCCGGGTCGCGCCCTCGGAGGTGGGCTACACCGCCGGCTACGTGGCTCCGGAGCTGCGGCACGGCCAGCCCTACAGTCCGGCGAGCGATCTCTATGCCCTCGGCGGGGTCGTGCTCTATGCCCTGACCGGCGAGCATCCGTCGTCGGAAGGCGATGTGGTGGCCGAGGCTCGGAGACGCTTGGCCGCCGCCGGGGTGCCCGTGGCCACCGCCGACGCGGTGTCCGTGGCGCTGCATCCCAACCCGACGTTGCGGCCTCGGGGCTGTCGAGCCTGGCTCAACCGGGCCCGGGACGGGCTGTCGTCGTCGATGACCGTGGTGATGACGCCCGTCGGCACCCCGCCGCCTCCCGGATCGGTCGGTGGGCCGGTCGTGGTGCCCGCCGAGGATGCCGCGCCCTCCACGCCCAAGCCCAAGAAGGAGCGCAGCACGCTGTCGGCCGTGATCAAGGTGGCGGTGTCCCTGACCGTCACCGCATCGGCCGCGGTGGGTGGAGCCAAGCTGGCCGACCGCGGCGACGACACCCAGACGGCGGCGCCGACGACGACCGAGCGGGACGATCCGACGACGACGTCCACCACCCGGCGCACCACGACCTCGACCACCGACGACACCACCGATCCCACCTCGCCTCTGCTGGGCAACGCCGTCTGGCTCGACGAGTTCGACCAGGTGGACAGCGGTGGCGGGTTCTACGCCCATGTCCAGGCGCAGACCCAGGCCGACCAGGCCAAGCTGAACGGCGTCCCGAACCTGCACAGCCTGTTGGCTTGGACCGGTTGCGAGACGGCGAACGCGTGGGCGGACTTCGACTTGTCGCGGGATTGGTCCCGCTTCACCACCACCGTTGGCATCGAGGACGCGTCGTCGGCCGACTCCTCGGTGACCTTCACCGTCCTGCTCGACGGGCAGCCGGTGGCGAGCGGCGATGTCGTTCTGGGACGTCCGGTGGAGGTCGACGTGGACGTCTCCAACGGGCTGCGGCTCCGCCTGGACATGGTCGACAACTCGTGTGGCTTTCCCGACAACTCCAGCATCAACACCACGCTCGTCTACGGCGACCCAAAACTCTCGGCCTGAGAGCGGCGGCTCGACACCAGCCGAAATTGAGGCGTTTGGCGCGCTATAAGCGCGAGAAACGCCTCAATTTCACTGGTCAGGCGTCGGGTAGCTCGGCGAGGACGGCGAGGATCTCGTCGCCGTAGCGGTCGAGCTTGGTGGGGCCTATGCCGTCGCAGTCGGCCAGCTCGTCGAGGGTGGTGGGGGCGCGGCGGGCCACTCCGTCGAGATGCTTGTCGTGGAGGACCACGAACGCCGGGACCCCGTCGTCCTTGGCCCGACGGCGCCGCCATTCCCGCAACGCCTCAGAGGCAGGCGAGGACTCGACGCCGTTGTCGCCGACGGCGGCCGCGGTCGACGCGGCCCGGGCCGGTCGGGTCCGCACCTCGGGACGTTCGGGCGGCAGGTGGGGGGCGGTGCCGTCCATCTCGGCCAGGAACGGCGACGGCGAGCCCTTGCGGGCCAGGACCGTGGACGT
Organism: Acidimicrobiales bacterium; assembly: GCA_036505485.1. GTDB lineage: Bacteria > Actinomycetota > Acidimicrobiia > Acidimicrobiales > VFJN01 > DASXTK01. The sequence goes on along the minus strand of DASXTK010000406.1, from coordinate 708 downwards.
GACGCAGGCCCGGGTCAACGCCACGTGGAAGACCCGGCGTTCCTCCTCGGTCTCCCGGTGGGTGGCGGCGAGGCGGTGGGGCATGACCCCCTCGCTGGCATCCCAGACCACCACGTGGGGCCATTCCAGGCCCTTGACCCGGTGCACCGTCGACAGGGTCACGCCCGCGGCGACGTCAGCATCGACCCCGCCCCCGCCGCCGCTCCGGCTCAGGCGTTGGCGCAGCCACGAGTCGAAGTCCCGGGGGTCGGGATGAGCTCGAGCCACCAGGGTCAGGGCGTCGAGATCGTCGGTGTGGGTGCTGGACGACGCGGACCGGTTCTGGTCCAGGCGCCCGAGAGCCCGCCCAAGTCCGACCACATCACGCACGTCCAGGAGCAGCTCGACGGTCGACACGTCGGCCCGGACCATCTGACCCAGCCGCTGCAGGTCGTCGTGCAGGCCGCTGAGCCCGTTGCGCAACCGGGCGTCGTCCATGTCCTCGGCGAATCCGGCGATGCGGGACAAGCCCCACTCCCCCCGGCCCAGGGCCTTCACGATGCCCGGGCTGAGGCTGCGGGACGGCCGGCGGACCACGGTTCCCAGGTCGGACCCGTTCAGCGTCCGCCGGTCACCGGCGGCCAGCGCCAGACGCAGCCAGGCCAGCGCGGCCCGCATCCCGGTGCGCTCGAGCATCCGGTCGTCGACCGCCACCACGATGGGGACTCC
>DASXTK010000405.1:0-6212 GCA_036505485.1 Acidimicrobiales bacterium | reverse complement strand
CGGTCGGTCCGGGTGTGGGCCGCGGCGGTGACGCTCACGGGGCGGACCTTGCGCGGCGCGGCGCGTGCAGTCGCCGTACGGCAGCATCGTCGAGGCTGAGCACCGGGAAGAAGGGGATGCCGGCGTCCTCGAACATCCGGGCGCACCCGCCCTCCGGTCGGTCCACCAGGACCACGACACCCACCACGTGCACGTTCTCCCGTTGCAGCCGCTCGATCACCTGCTGGTGGAAGGTGGCATCGGCGGAGACGTCGTCGACCACCAAGACCCGCTCGCCCGCCTGCACCACCCCGTCGAAGGTCCGGCTGCGCAGGTCATGGCTGCCCTGGTAGACGACGACGAGCGGGAGTCCCAGCCGCCGGGCGACGGTCGAGGCCAGCACCACGTTGCCGAGCTTCGGCACCGCGATGAGGGTGGGTTCCAGGTCCTGGAGCCCGATCCAACGGGTGAGGTAGCGGTCCAGGATCTGGCGATCTCGGGGGTCGCAGGACGCCGAAAGGAAGTCGACGTACATCTCCAACGGGACGCTGACGAAGGTCCCGGCCTCCCGTTGGCTGTAGGGAAAGGAGCGGCGGCGCACCATGCCCCGGACGTGGTTCCGCACCTTGTCGGCCGAGCCGAACCGTCCGTAGACCTCGCGGCGCAGGTAGCTGCCGAAGAACCAAACGAGTGTCGGACCTCCGACCAGCCCGAGCAGGCCGAGCGCCAGGTTGGCCAGCTCCATTGTCAGCTCCCGATGGGCGTGGTGCGGTTGATCTCGCTCTGGAAGTCCTGCAGGTACTGCACCAGAACGCCATGGCGGCGCTCCCCCTCGCGGCGGGCCCGCGGGGTGCGGAGGCCGTCCCGCAGCCACAGCAGCTTGGAGTAGAAGTGGTGGAACGGGGAGGGGTCGGCCCGCTGGCTGTCGGTGGGCAAGCGGGTCGGATGGGTCGGATCGCCCTCGACCCAGCGCAGCGGCACGCCGTAGGTACCGGCGAAGGCGAAGACCCGGGCGAGGCCGTGGGCCCCCATGGCGTCCAGCCAGTCGGCGTCGCGGAGGATCTCGGCGTCGATGGTGGCCGGGACCCCGCCGGCGACGTGGTGCTCCCAGGAGGCGGTGGTGATGCAATGCGCGACCGACTGCCGTTCTTCGTCGGTGAAGCCCAGCTCGCCGAGCATCCACAGGGCCTCGGCGGCCGAGGCCGAGGTGGCGTCGGCGAAGCCGGCCTCGGCCCGGGAGCGCAGGTCGTGGCACCAGGCCGCGGCGACCACGATGCGTTCGTCGGCTCCGGCGGTCCCGGTTCCCTGGAGCAGCCAGCGAGCCAGCCGGGCCACCGCACTGGCGTGCTCGAGCCCGTGGGCGACATCGCCGCGGGAGTAGATCTCGCTCTCCACCCGTTCGGCCAGGGCCCGCTCGCTCGCGACCGACAAACCCGCCATCACTCCACCCCCACCATCGGACCAAAGGTTACGCCTCCGCCCAACCCAACTCGGGCCCGAAAGCCCAGACAGCCAGCGGGGTTCCGCTCGGGTGTGCTAAACGACGCACGGTTGTTCAAAGGGGGAGCCATGGGAGCAAGAGGCGGACGCCGGTCGTGGTTGGCGCGTTTCGCAGCGTTGGGGATGCTGGTGGTGGCCGTCGCGGTCGCACCGCGCGCGGCGTTCGGACAGGAGCATGAGCACCGTGACGGGTTGCTGCCACCGGGCGACTGGACCGAGGAGCAGCAGATGACGCTGCTCGATCTGATCGACCGGACCGAGACCGAGCTGCCGGCGTTCAGCGATCCCGCGGACCTGATGCAGATGGGGTTCAAGGACTTCGGGGCGACCGCCCCGGGCGGCTACGTGCACTACATCAACTGGGACTGGTTCGACGACCCGTACATCCTCGATCCGTCACATCCCGAGTCGGTGGTCTTCCAATGGACCTGGAACCCCGAGACCCAGGACCAGGAGCTCAAGCTGGTGTCGGCGATGTTCTTCCTGCCGAGCCAGTACGACCTGACCAACATCCCCGAGGACCTGATCTGGATGCCGGGCTGGCACACGCACTCCAACGTGTGCGTCAACGACCAGGGCACGTTCGCCGGGTTCCCTGGGTCCGACGGCCAGTGCAGTTCCGGGCACCCGTTCTCCAAGCCGCCGATGATGCACGTGTGGATCGTGGACAACGAGTGCGGTCACCGGTTCGGTGGAGTCGACATAAGTGGTCTCCACTGCGACGTCCACGGCCATCCCGGCCACGGTGGGGGCGAGACGCCGCCGCCGACCACTCCGCCTCCGTCTCAGCCGCCGGCTCCGACCCCGCCTCCGGCGCAACCGGTCCAGGTCCCGCCGGACTTCACCGGCTGACCAATTGCCGAGAACGCCGTCATTCGAGGCCGGTCTCCCGGAGGGTGATGCTCAACCGCCCGGCCGGGAGGCCGATGTCGGGCGGCCCGGTGCCGATGAACACCTTGGGGACGCCGTGGAAGATGCGGCGGTTGGGTCCGCCGAACACCAGTAGGTCTCCGCTGCCCATCCGGACATCGGTGAACGGTCCGGTCCGACGGTCCACGCCGGCCATGCGGAACACGCAGGCGTCGCCGAGGCTGAGGGTGACAACAGGTGCGGCACACGGTTCCTCGCCGTCCTGGTGGAGGCCCAGTCGGGCGTCGGGTCCGTACAGGTTCACGATCGCCGCATCCGGTTCGTAGGACTCCGGGTCGTCGTCGACCGGATGAACCAGACGGGTCGGGTCGTACGCGGCAGCCACCGCGGCACGTCCGAGGTCACGGATCTCCGCCGGCATCGGCTTCACCGGCGCCCCGTCGGTGTCGTCAGCGGTCCGGGTGTAGGCGTAGGGATACCAGTGCCAGCCGAGGCACACCGACTGCACGGTCATGAGGTGGCCGGTCGGCACCCGCGGGTGTCGCAGCCCGGCCGGCGGAACGGCCCAGCGGCGGAAGTCCTCCACGAGAGCCCGTTGGGCGTCGAGGTCGAGCCAGCCGGCCACGTGCACCACCCCGGGAAGCAGCTCCTGCCAGGGCTCGCGCTCGTCGGCCTCGACCGCCAACGGCAGCGCCATCTGCTGGAGCGCGGCGCCGTCCCCGATGGTGTGCCCAGACGGCAACACCGTGGGGACGCCGCCTAGCCGGCTAGTCGTGTGAGTCTTGTTGCTCCCCATGACCGATCAACGCCCAGACTGCCAGCAACGTGAGATCTGCGGCGGTCACCCTCCAAAGTGAGCGGCGAGCGCCGGGGCGATGGCCTCGGGCTCGACGTTGTGCTGCTGGCCGGCGAGCGTCCGGCGCTGGGCGTCGGGGAGGACGGAGGCGACGGTGTCCGCGGCGGTGGTCAGCCACGGTGTCGTGCCGCCGTCGAGGACCAGGGTCGGGACGTCGACCGAGACCGTGCTCGTCGGGACCGAGTAGTCGCCCATCATGGTGGCGTCGTTGATGAGCGTGGGGGCGAAGGCCTCCTGGGGAGCCCAGAACGGGGACTGCCGCAGCTGGTCGACGAACGGCGCCGGGATCCCGGCCGCGGCGGTCAGGAACAGCGCCACCATGTCGCCGCGGCGGTCCTCGGCGAGCAGGGCCTCGAGCTGCTGGCGGTAGTCCGAGGGGACCGGTGGGCGGGTGTCGTCGACGATGAACGGCGGCTCCCAGAGCGCCAGCTTGGTGATCGGGACTCCGGTGGCGGCGGCCTGCAGTGCGATCACCGAGCAGCCGGAGGTGGCGAAGACGCACGCCGAGCCGCCGGCGAGGTCGATCACTGCCGCGACGTCCTCGACCTCGCCGTCGGTGCTGTAGGGCGGGGTGAGTCCGCTGCTGCCGTGGCCCCGACGGTCGTAGTTGTAGACGGTGAACTGGGGCGCCAGCAGCTCGGCCACCGGCGCCTGCTGGGAGCGGTCCCCGACGATCCCGCCGATGATGACCACCGGGTCGCCGGTGCCGGAGCACTCGACCTCGATCGTGGTGCCGTCCTTGGATGTGATCTGGTTCGGGTTCATCGTGTCACCTCGTTGTGGTTGTGCTCGGTGCTGTTGGTGGTGCTGCTGAAGAACTCGGTGAGGACCGGCGCGATGGCATCGGGCTTGACGTAGTGCCGCTGGCCGGGCAGCGACCGGCGGCTGGCGGTGGGCAGGACCTGGGCGAGCTGCACGGCGGCGGCTCGGACCCAGTCCGGGCTCCTGGCGCCGTTGGCCACGAGGACGGGGACGGTGAGCGAGCTCCACCGGTCCCCGGTCAGCGGCCGGCCCTGCTGCCCGTCGCCCATGATCGAGACGTCGTAGGCCAGGGTGTGGGCCAGCGCCTTGTTGGCGCTCCATCCGGGGAAGAACGGCATGGCCCTGACCAGGAACGACGGCAGGGACACGGCTTCCCGCATGAAGAGCTTGACCGCCTCGCCGCGGCGTCCGGCTGCGACCAGCTGCTCGAGCCGGTCGACGAGGTCGGGAGCGGCGGCCGGGCGGCTGGCGTCGACGACGAAGGGGATCTCGTACACCGCGACCCGCTCGACCAGGTCCGGGAGCAGGCGGGCCGCCTCGAGCGCCAGCGCACCGCCGGAGGAGATGCCGTACAGGGAGGCGGACCCTCCGACCGCGGCGATGAGCCCGGCGATGTCCTCGACCTCACGCTCGACGGCATAGGGCGTGGTGTCGCCGCTCTCGCCCCGGCCGCGGCGGTCGTAGGTGACCACCGTGAAGTCGTCCCGCAGGCAATCGGGCAGCTTGCGGTTGGGTCCCACGCCTCGGTGGCACAGGGCGCTGTCGATGAGCACGAGCGGTGGCCCGTCACCGATCTGGCTGAACGCGATGTCGGTTCCATCCCTCGATCGGCTACTGGATGCGCGTGATTCGGTCATGGCCACGATCGTGGCGAACCCCGGGAGGGCACGGAAGTGCCGATTGGGCATCGCCGTCGTGCCGGATCGGCATCACCGCCGGCGACCGCCCGGCGTGATAATCGGCGGTATGAGGGCTAGACAGGCCCAAGTGATCGCGTTCCCCGGGGCGGCCGACGCCATCGAGCTGCGCCACCTGCGGTCGTTCGTCGCGGTCGCCGAGGAGCTGAACTTCCGACGGGCAGCCGAGCGCCTGTACATCACCCAGCCTGCGCTCAGCCGTCAGATCCGGGCGCTGGAGCGGCTGGTCGGATCCCAACTGCTGCGCCGCTCCACCCACCGGGTCGAGCTGACCCTGGCCGGAGAGGCGCTGCTGGAGCGGGCCCATCGGCTGTTGCGGGAGGTCGACGACGCGGTCCTGGCGGTGCAGTCCATCGGGGGCGTGATCGCGGCCCGGATCATGCAGCTCTGGCAGCCGGTGGGGGAGCAGGCGGCGGACCACGGCGACGTGCAGGAGCTGCGCACGGCCTACGAGGCGATGATGGCCCACGTCGACGTGCCCGACGGGGTCCACGTGCGCCCGATCAACGCCGGCGGGGTGCCCGCATTGCTGGTGGCCAAGGAGCCCACCGACCCGCCCGGTGTCCTGTACCTGCACGGAGGCGGCTATGTCCTGGGCTCAGCCTTCGGCAACCGGCCGCTGGCCGGGGCGTTGGCGCTGGCCAGCGGCATCGGTGTGCTCGTGGTCGACTATCGCCTGGCGCCCGAGCATCCCTTCCCAGCCGCCCTCGACGATGCGCACGCCGCGTACCTGTGGATGTTGGAGCGCGTCGCTGACGCCGCCCAGCTCGTGGTCGCTGCGGACTCCGTGGGCTGCGGCCTCGGGCTCGCCTTGCTGTTGCGCCTACGGGACGACGGCGTGCCGCTTCCCGCCGGCGCGGCCCTGTTGTGCCCGGGGGTCGACGCCACCCTGTCCACGCTCGAGGGTGAGGCCGCCGATCGCCTGCACATGTACGTGCAGGTCACGCGCCGGTGCATGGACATGTACCTCGCGGGCCACTCAGAACGCGATCCCCTGGTCAGCCCGGTACTCGGCGACCTCACCGGGTTGCCACCGCTGTTGATCCAGGCCGCGGCCGGCGACATGTGGCTCGGCGACGCCCAAGCTCTGCACGAGCGGGCCCAGGAGTGCGGAGTGCCGACCGAGATGCAGCTCTACCCGGTCGACGCCCACGTGTTCCAGCTGTTCTGGTCGTTCCTGCCCGAGGCCGCCGACGCCATAGAGGCGGCCGGTCGCTTCATAGCCAACCCCTCGAAAGCGATCGGCGAGTCCGCGAACACAGGCTGACGGCAACGAGACGATCACGAAATTGAGGCGTTTCCCGCGCTTATAGCGCGCCAAACGCCTC
>DASXTK010000404.1:0-5642 GCA_036505485.1 Acidimicrobiales bacterium | reverse complement strand
TCAGATCAAGCATCGAGCAGCGCATACGTTGATCGATGGGCTACCGGGCGCCGTAGAGGGCCAGGCTCTCGGCCACGTCGGCGGCCAGGTGATAGCTCTCTTCGTCGGCGGGGAACCGACGGGTCCGCACGTCGTCGACATAGGACCGCAGGGCGTCGGTCGACAGCGCACCCACCTCGGCGTAACGGCGCACGAACTTCGGCCGCACCCGATCCTCGATCCCCAGGATGTCGTGGTAGACGAGCACCTGGCCGTCGCAATGGGGCCCAGCTCCGATCCCGATGGTGGGGACGTCCACCGCATCGGTCACCAGCCGGGCCACCTCGTCAGGAACGCCTTCGAGCACCAGCGAGAAGCAGCCGGCCGCGGCCAGGGCCTTGGCGTCGTCGAGCAAGGCCATCGCAGCCGCGTGCTGGCGGCCCTGAACCTTGAACCCACCCATGGCGTGCACCGACTGGGGCGTGAGGCCCAGGTGGCCCATGACGGGAATCTCGGCATCGAGAATGGCCTCGATCACCGGGAGCCGCTTGTGCCCACCCTCGAGCTTCACTGTCTCCGCACCGGCGCGCACCAGGGCGGCAGCGTTGCGGACGGCCTCCTCAGGAGTGGTGTGGTAGCTCATCCACGGCATGTCCCCGATCACGAGGGGCTTGGGGTTGTCCGCCGTGGACGACGTCAGCCCGCGTCGCACCGCTCCGACGTGATGGGCGATGTCCTCCACGGTGACCTGCAGGGTGTCCTCGTAGCCGAGCACCACCATGGCCAGGGAATCCCCCACCAGGATCAGGTCGACATCGGCAGCATGGCCCTGCCGCGCTCCGGGCGCGTCGTATGCGGTGATCATCACCAGGGGCTCGCCACCGTCCCGCACCTTGCGGGCCCCGATGGCAGGGGCGTTGCGTGCGCTCATCTGGCACACCTCCTTCTCCGTCCAGCGCCTCATGGCTGCCGGCGGTATCTCCGACCGTAGTTGTGCTCGGAACGCTTGGCTAGGCGCGATCTAGCCACGCCAGTAGCGTCAACACCATGACCCAGCGGGCTGATTCCCAGACCTGCACATCATGTGGCGCGACCGATGAGGAGCTGGTGGCTATCCGCCGGGTCTATGTCACGCCCGAGGCCTGGGACACCGAGGAACGGGTCGACGTCGTGGACGAGATCGAGCGGTGGTGCTTCCCCTGTCGCACCCATTACCCCCACCAACCGGTGGAGGGCTAAGGAGGACTGCCGCCACCCCCGCCCGGTCTCGGCCGGGTGGTGGAGGTCGTCGTCGGGAAGGGGAACGATGGCGGGATGGGCGGATCGGTGTTCTCGGTCGTCGACGTCGTGCTGTTCTGCGGACTCGATGTCGTCGACGACGGATTGGGGTCCGAGGGCTCGTCCACGATCGTCGTCGTGGTTTCGTCGCTGTATCCGCCGCCGTCGCCCAGCTGCCGGCCGCTCCGGGCCTGTTCCGGGGTCGGCATCACGAACTCGGCATCCTGACCGGCGGTGGCGAGGACCATGAACTTCTGCCAGATCTCGGCCGGAATCGATCCCCCGGTGATGGATGTTCGCCCGAGGATCCCCTGCATCGGCGGAATCTGGGGCGCGCAGGTGTCCGGGTCCTCGGGATCCGGAGCTAGATCGGGATTGCAGTCCGGGAGCGTCTGCTTCTCCGGATAGCCCATCCACACCGCCGCGGTCAGCCCGGGCGTGTAACCGACGAACCAGGCGTCGCGGTTGAACGATGTCGTACCGGTCTTGCCTGCGGCGGGCTTGTCGATGTTGGCCGCGTGTCCGGTGCCGTGATCGATCACGCCCACGAGGGCCTCGGTGACCAGATCGGCGGTGGTCTGGGTGAGGACTTGCTGCTCCTGCTTCTCCCAGACCCACAGAGGAGTCGCCACGCCGTCCTTGTCGACCTTGTCGATGCGAGTGATGATCGTGGGCTCGCGGTGGATGCCCCGGTTGGCGAAGGTGGAGTACACCTCGGCCATCTCCAGCGGACTGCTGCCCTCGGAACCCAGAACCGTGGGCAGGCACGCCGTCATGTCGGTGTTGTCCATCCCCAGTTTCCCGGCCATGTCGATGACCTTTGGGGGCCCGAGCTCGGCCATCAACCCAGCGAAGGCGGTGTTGGAGGACTCGGCGGTGGCTTGGAACAGGTCGAGCGAGCCAGTCGCGGGGTCCTCGGACGAGTAGTTGTGCGCTGTCCAGTGGTCGCACGGGTTCTGGCCGCCTGGCGGGAACTCCCGCTCGGCCGGCGCGGGAAGATGCGTCTTCTCCGGGGAAACCCCGTCCTGGAGGGCCGCGGCCAGGGCGATCGGCTTGAAGGTCGAGCCCACCTGACGGCCGACCGAGTTGCCCACGGCGAAGTTGTTCTGGGCGAAGCTGTTCTGTGCGGTGATGTCTCGACCACCGACCATGGCTCGGATGTACCCCTCGCCATCGATGGCCACCATTCCGGCTGACGGATCGGTCGCCGGGTCGACCAGCGTGTTGCGATACACCGAGTCGTAGGCGATGGGTTGCATGTTCAGATCGATGGTCGAGTAGATGCGCAGCCCGCCGGCGGCGATCTCAGCTTCGGCGCCGGTCTCGTCGTAGCCCCGGCTCATCAGCGCCTTCTTCACCTCCGACTGGATGTAGGCGGTGATGTACTCCATCCCGTATTGGTTCGGCCCGACGCCGTCCGGAGACATCCCCCAGTACGTCGTCGTGAGCCTGTAGCTCTCCCTGGGATTCACGTAGCTGGTCAGATCGATGGCGCTCACCATGTCGTGCTGGGCCTGGTCGATGTAGCCCTCCTCCAACATGGCGTCGAGCACGGTCTGGCGGCGACGGGATGCCTCGGCCAACTGCTCGGGCTTGGCGGCGTCTGCGCTGCCGGGGGCACGAATGAGCGAGGCGAGGTACGCCGCCTCCTGCAGCCCGATCTCCTGCACGTCCTTCTTGAAGTAGCCCCGACTCGCAGCTTGGATGCCGTAGGTGTTGCGACCCCAATAGATGGTGTTGAGGTAGCCCTCGAGGATCTCCTCCTTGGACATCCGCTGCTCGACCTTGATGGCCAGCACCGCCTCTTTGATCTTGCGGCTGAGGCTGCGCTCCGAGCTCAGGTAGGTCTGCTTGACGTACTGCTGGGTGATCGTCGAACCGCCCTGGGACACGCCGCCGCCCCGCAGGTCGCGGTACAAGGCCCGGCCGATGCCGGCGGGGTCGATGCCGTCGTGCTCGAAGAAGCCCCGGTCCTCGGCCGAGATCACTGCGTCGACCACGACTTGCGGAATGTCCTCCAGCTGGACGTAGTCGCGGTCCTCCTCCTGGGACAGCTTGGCCACCGCCGTTGATTTGGAGCAGTTGCCCGCTGCCACGTCCGCGGCGCAGATGTAGCTGGAGAGCTGCAGCTCCTCGGCCTGGGGCAACTTGACCTGCGCCACCACGGCCACCGCCGCCGCGAACATGGCCATGACCAGGAGACCGACCACGAACAACCCCCGGCGCCAGCGCCACAGGAGGTTGCGACGGCTCCTCGACCGCGTGCCCGAGGGGGTCGGTTGAGGCGAAGGGGGCGGGTAGGGCGCGTCGTCGTCTTCCCAGTCGACGGAATCTGCCGGGTGATAGTCCGGCGTGGGACGAGACGGCCAGCCTGGGCGGTCGGATCCAGCCATGACGGAAGAGGCAGGTTACCGGTGCGTTGCGATCCGCGCCCAGCGGCCGAGGAGATTCTCAGCCGTCACCGAGGTGGAACACCCGGGTGAGGTGGTTCCAAGCGCAGCCGGGGCAGACCTCGACCACATAACAGGTCACCTGGGCCCGGCCTTGAGACAAGCGCGCGAGCTCACGGGCACTGGTGATGCAGCGTCCGCTGGCCGGAAGCCGCGAGCCGAAGGCGTAGGTCACCAACACCAGCTGCTCTTCCTCGCAGATCGGGCAGGTCTCGCGCGTCGGCTGGCTGGCCCCGACCGCGGCACGACGCAACTCCGGATGGGCGTCGCAGATGTCGAGCCGGGATACCCGTCCCTTGCGGAACTCCTGGATCACCTGGTGGCGCGCCAACCGGTAGTCGATGTCCCCGGTCAACCCGGTGCCGCGGATTGCCTCCGGCCGGAAGCTCATGGCTCGCAAACCTAGCGGGGGACCCCGAGAGCCGTCTCCTGTTCCTTCCGGCCATCCCGCGTTGACCTGCGCGTCCGAGTCGTGTTCACTGTCGGAAACCCGGTCGATATATCAATTCGATATGTGTCGTCGATATGATCGGATCGTGACTTCACGCTGTGGGCTTGCTGGCTGGGATTGCTGGATGACTGACGGGACTGCCCGATGATCGACATCGCCATCCTCGGATTGCTCGAGGACCACGACCTCCACGGGTACGAACTGCGCAAGCGGTTGGGCGATCTGCCCGGTTGGCGGCCGACGGTGTCGTTCGGCTCGCTCTACCCCGCGCTGGCCCGGCTCGAGCGGACCGGACTGGTCAAGGCCGTCACCCACGTCACCTCTGCCACACCGGCCGCCCCCATGAGCGGATCGTTGGCCGGCGAACTGGCGGCATTCCGGGCCCACCGGCGCAGCACCACCAAGGAGAGCCGGGGAAGCCGGGGCAAGAAGGTGTACGGCATCACCGAGGAGGGCGAGGCGCGGCTCCACGAGCTGCTGCGGGCGCCCGAGGTGGTCGACGACCGAGAGTTCGCCATCCGCCTGGCCTTCTGTCACCACCTCGACCGGGCCGAACGCCTCGCGCTGTTCCGGGCTCGGCGCGACCAACTGTTGGCTCGAAGAGAGCAGCAGCGCCGGGGTTCACGCCCCGACAGCCGGCTCAACACCTACCTGCGTTCGTTGCTCGAACGCGACACCGAAACGATCGCCGGGGACCTGGCCTGGCTCGATCGGCTGATCGACGCCGAACAGGCCGCCATCGACGCATCCGACCCTGACCTTGGAGGACAACGATGAGCAAGATCCGTCTCGCCATTGCCGGAGTGGGGAACTGCGCCAGCTCGCTGGTACAAGGGCTCGAGTTCTACCGCGACGCCGATCCGGCCGACGCCGTGCCCGGCCTCATGCACGTCGACCTCGGCGGCTACCACATCCGCGACATCGAGGTCGTGGCGGCGTTCGACGTCGATGCCGACAAGGTCGGCGTCGACGTGGCCAAGGCCATCTTCTCCGGCCCCAACAACACCATCCGCTTCGCCGACGTGGGCACGCTCGGGGTCACGGTGCAGCGGGGACCGACCTTCGACGGGTTCGGCGAGTACTACCGCCAGGTCTGTGAGGAATCGCCCGAGGAGCCCGTCGACGTGACGCAGGTTCTGCGTGACACCCAGGCCGACGTGCTGGTGTCCTACCTGCCGGTCGGATCCGAGCAGGCCCAGAAGCACTACGCCCAAGCGTGCCTGGATGCCCACGTGGCCTTCGTCAACGCCATCCCGGTCTTCATCGCCTCGGACCCGGAGTGGGCGGCCAAGTTCACCGAGGCCGGTGTCCCCATCGTGGGCGACGACATCAAGTCGCAGGTCGGCGCCACCATCGTCCACCGGACCCTGGCTCGGCTGTTCGAGGACCGTGGCACCACCATCGACCACACCTACCAGCTGAACTTCGGCGGGAACATGGACTTCATGAACATGCTGGAGCGGACCCGGCTGAAGTCGAAGAAG
>DASXTK010000403.1:0-16763 GCA_036505485.1 Acidimicrobiales bacterium | reverse complement strand
ACGGTAGCGGTCAGGTCGCCAGGAGCGTGCGTAGGACCGGGAGGCTGACGGAGCCGGAGCTGAGGGCGCGGTCGTGGAACGCCTTGATGTCGAAGCCGTTGCTGCCGTTTCCCTCCGCTTTGCGGCGTAGACGCTGGATCTCGAGCTGGCCGATCTTGTAGCTCAGCGCCTGGCCCGGGATGGCGACGTAGCGGTCGATCTCGACCTCGATGCCGTCCCGATCCACCGGCACGTTCTCCACCATGAAGTCGATGGCCTGCTGGCGACTCCACCCCTTGGCGTGCAGCCCGGTGTCGACCACCAGGCGGGCCGACCGCCACGAGTCGCCGGCCAACATGCCGATGTACTCGACGTCGTTGCGGTAGAGGCCCATCTCGTCGGCCAGCCGCTCGGCGTAGAGGGCCCAGCCCTCCACGAACGCGGTGTTGCCGAACGAGAATCGCTGGAACCGGGGCAGGTGGTCGAGCTCCCCGGCGATGGCCAGCTGCAGGTGGTGTCCCGGGATGGCCTCGTGGAAGGCCACCGACGCCAGCTCGTAGCGATTCTGCTCTTCGGCCTGCCACTGGTTCACGAAGTAGGTCCCCGGACGGGAACCATCAGCCGCGGGTTCCACGTAGTAGGCGCCGGGGGCGTCGGCGGCCAGGAAGTCCGGGACCGCAGCGATCTCGCACGGCGCCTGGGGCAGCCGTCCGAACCACTCCGCCATGGCCTCCTGGGCTCGGGACAGACACCCACGGGCGTCGTCCATGATCTCCTCGGCGCTGCCGTACTTCAGCTCGGGATCCGTGCGCAGGCGCTCGAAGATCTGGGCCGGCTCAGAGTTGCCGAGGAGTCGGGCGCCCACCTCGGCGTACTCGCTCTGCAACCTCTCGATCTTGGCCAGACCCAGGTCGTGGATCTCGTCCGGGGTCAGGTCATCCAGGGTGGTGTGGTGATGGACCATTGAGGTGTAGAGCGCCTCGCCCTCGTCGAGCCACCGCAGGCCACAGCGGTCGTCGGGACGCCCCACCGGCAACAGCTCGTCGGCCAGCATCTCCCGGTAGCGCTGCAGCCCGGGCCGGATCACGTCGCGGGTGACCCCGGTCAGGCTCTCGCGCCACGCCGCCTCGCCGTCCCAGCCTTCGGGGCCGTCGGTGTTGACGAACGGATCCCGGTCGAGCGAGGTGGCCAGGTACTTGTCGATCTGGTTGATCGAGCGCTCGACGGTGAGCCGGGCCGGCGGCCGGCCGGCATCGAGCCCGGCCCGGAACCGGGCCAGGGCCTGGTCGAGCATGGTGCCGACCTGGCGATACCGCGCCACGATGGCCTCGGCGTTCTCGGGTGTCGGCGCGTTGATCTGGGGCGCGAAGGTCAACAGCATGGTGTGGACCCCGTCCATCTGGTCCGACGCCATCTCGGTGAGCCGCTGCTCCAGCCCTTCGACCGTGCGGGCCACCTCGGTGACCAGCAGGTCCCGGGTGACCTGGTCGTCGGCCGACAGGGACGAGGGATCGAGCGCCTCCACCTTGGCCCCCAGCTCGGACCAGCCGCGCTGCAGCCGCTCCTCCGATTCCGCCGACAGATCCTCGATCTGGTCGTCGAAGCGTCGGTCACCCAGCAGGGTGGCGGTGGTCGGATAGGCCTCCAGCACCCCGTCCCAGTACTCGTCGGCCAGCGCGATCAGCACGTCGTGAGGGTTCACGACACAGGATGATGCCCCGTGCTACGCGGGAAGCAAACCGAGAACTTGGGCGGCCTGGGCGATGGGCGGGCCGTCGTCGGGGGTCAGCCGCAGGTCCGGGTGGTCCGGTGCCTCGTAGGGATCGTCGACGCCGGTGAACCCGGTGATCTCCCCGGCCCGGGCCTTGGCGTAGAGCCCCTTGGGGTCGCGGGCCTCGCAGATCTCGATCGGCGTGTCCACGAACACCTCGATGAAGCGCAGACCGGCGGCCTCGTGGATGCGGCGGGCCTGGTCGCGGTCCACCCGGTAAGGGCTGATCACCGGAACCAGCGCGATCACGCCGGCGTCGGCGAACAGCCGGGCCACCTCGCCGATCCGGCGGATGTTCTCGGTGCGGTCTTTGGCCGAGAACCCCAGGTCGGCGTTGAGGCCGTGACGGATGTTGTCGCCGTCCAACAGATATGCGGGTCGGCCCCGGGCTATCAGGGTCCGTTCCACCTCGACCGCCACCGTCGACTTGCCCGAGCCCGACAGCCCGGTGAACCACACCGTGGCCCCGAGCGATGGCCGGTCCAGCCGGCTGACCGAACCCTCGTGCCAAACGATGTTGCGGGTTGCGTCGCTCACGAGGTGATTTCGGTGGGGCCGAGGATCATGCCCCCACCGACGGTGTTGTTGGTGGCTTCGTCGACCAGCACGAAGCTGCCCGTGGCCCGGTTGCGGCGGTACTCGTCGAAGAACAGTGGCACGGTGGTGCGCACCTGCACTCGGCCGATCTCGTTGAGCGACAGGTCCGCGGCCTGATCGTCCCGGTGCAGGGTGTTGATGTCCAACCGGTACTGCAGATCCTTGATCAGCGCCCGGCCCCACCGGGTGGTGTGCTTGATCGCCAGCTTGGAACCGGTGCGCAGGTTGGTGTGCTCGCTGAGCCAGCACACCATGGCCTCCAGGTCCTGACCCACGTGGGGCCGGTTGCGGTCGCGGCAGATCATGTCGCCGCGGGACACGTCCACGTCATCGGTGAGTCGCACGGTGACCGCCATCGGGGCGAACGCTTCCTCCACCGGCCCGGACGGGGTGTCGATCGAGGCGATGGTCGAGGTGAACCCGGACGGCAGCACGACCACCTGGTCACCGGGCTTGAGCACCCCACCGGCCATGCTGCCGGCGTAGCCCCGGTAGTCGTGGTGCGCGTTGTTCATCGGGCGGATGACGTACTGGACCGGCAGCCGGGCGTCGATGAGGTTGCGGTCGCTGGCGATGTGCACCTCCTCCAGGTGGTGCAGCAGCGGCGCGCCCTCGTACCAGGGCATGTTGTGCGACCGTTCCACGACGTTGTCGCCCTCGAGCGCCGAGATCGGCACGAAGGTGAGGTCGTGGACGTCGAGCTTCATGGCGAAGGACCGGAACTCGGCCTTGATCTCCTCGAACCGCTCCTCGGACCACTCGACCAGGTCCATCTTGTTCACACAGACGACCAGGTGCGGGATCCCCAGCAGGGAGGCAAGGAAGGCGTGGCGCCGGGACTGTTCCAGCACGCCCTTGCGAGCGTCCACCAGCACCAGGGCCAGGTCGGCAGTCGAAGCGCCGGTGACCATGTTGCGGGTGTACTGAATGTGGCCCGGAGTGTCGGCGATGATGAACTTGCGCTTGGGGGTGGCGAAGTAGCGGTAAGCAACGTCGATGGTGATGCCCTGCTCGCGCTCGGCTCGCAGGCCATCGGTCAGCAGCGCCAGGTTGGTGTAGGCGTCACCCCGTTCGAGGCTGGTCCGTTCGACCGCCTCCAGCTGATCCTCGAAGATGGCCTTGGAGTCGTAGAGCAGCCGGCCGATGAGCGTCGACTTGCCGTCGTCGACCGACCCTGCAGTGGCGAACCGGAGCAACTCCATCAGAAGTAGCCCTCCCGCTTGCGGTCTTCCATGCCGGCCTCGCTGATGCGGTCGTCGGCCCGGGTGGCGCCCCGCTCGGTGACCCGGGTCACCGCGATCTCCTCGATGATGGCCTCGAGGGTGGTGGCGCTGGACTCGACCGAGCCGGTGCACGTGGCGTCGCCGACAGTGCGGAACCGCACCAGCCGCTCGACCACCTCCTCGCCGGGGAGCAGGGTCGAGAACTCCGTCTCGGCCAGCAGCATGCCGTCGCGCTCGAACACCGGCCGGCGATGGGCGAAGTAGATGGTGGGCAGCTCGATCTGCTCGACGGCGATGTACTGCCAGATGTCGAGCTCGGTCCAGTTGGACAGCGGGAAGACCCGGATGTGCTCGCCCTGGCGGTGCCGGCCGTTGTAGAGGCTCCACAGCTCGGGCCGCTGGTTCTTGGGATCCCATTGGCCGAAGTCGTCGCGGAAGCTGAACACCCGTTCTTTGGCCCGGGCCTTCTCCTCGTCGCGCCGAGCACCGCCGAACACGGCGTCGAACCGGTTCAGCTCGATGCCGTTGAGCAGGGAAACGGTCTGCAGCCGGTTGCGGCTGGCCCGCGGTCCGGTCTCCTCGACCACCTGCCCGGCGTCGATGGCCTCCTGCACGCTGGCCACCACCAGCCGCAGCCCCAGCTCGGCCACCCGCCGGTCGCGGTAATCGATGACCTCGGCGAAGTTGTGGCCGGTATCCACGTGCATCACCGAGAACGGCAGGCGGGCCGGCGCGAACGCCTTGACCGCGACGTGCAGCATCACCGCCGAGTCCTTGCCGCCTGAGAACAGCAGCACCGGCCTTTCGAACTCGGCCGCGACCTCGCGGATGATGTGGATGGCCTCTGCTTCCAACGCCTGCAGATGGCTCAGTTCGTATGTGCTTGTCGCCGTCGCCGTCATGACCCGCCCACGTTAAATTCCGACCAAGTTGGTAAGCAATTACGCGCCCACCCGTGAACCAGCATCTCGATCGAAATGCTAAGCAATCCGGATGTCTCGCTCCGACCCCGCCGATCTGGTCACAGCAAGCGACCATGCTATCGCTGCGATGCTGGCGGAGGAGGCGGGCAAGCTGCTCGTCGAGCTGCGGGCCGAGCGGGCCGATCAGGTTTCGTCGCCCAAGGCCCTCGGCCACGAGGGCGACGCCGCGGCGCATGAGCTGCTGATGCAACGATTGGGCGACCTGCGTCCCGACGACGCGGTGCTGTCCGAGGAGGGGCGCGACAGCGATGCTCGGCTGCGGGTCCGCCGGGTCTGGATCGTGGATCCGCTCGACGGCACCCGGGAGTTCGGGGAGGTGCCCCGCACGGACTGGGCGGTGCATGTCGCCCTGGCCATCGATGGCCAGGCCCTCGTCGGCGCGGTCGCCCTACCAGCCCGCGACATGGTGTTGGCCAGTGAGCCGGCGCCGGCTCTCCCTCCGCCGTGGACCGGTCCGGTCCGGGTGGTGGTGAGTCGAAGCCGGCCCCCGGCCGAAGCCGAACGAATCGCGCAGGAACTGGGGGGCCAGCTCCTACCGCTCGGCTCGGCCGGGGCCAAGGCCATGGCCGTCGTCCTCGGTGAGGCCGAGGTGTACGCCCATTCCGGCGGTCAGTACGAGTGGGATTCGGCGGCGCCGGTCGCGGTGGCCAAGGCTGCTGGGCTCCACGTATCGCGTCTCGACGGCTCGCCGCTGGTCTACAACCAGCCCGATCCCTACCTGCCGGACCTCCTGATCTGCCGGCCAGAGATAGCGAGCGCGGTCATCGACGCGGCTCATCCCTGACTTTCCGCCGTGTTGCTTGGTTTCTCCCAGCCAACTCCCCGCAACACCGCACCGGGCCGCCCAAGCATCGCCGCCGTGTGTCGGTTCCCCTGACCGGACGACACCCTAGGTCCGAATAATCGTTGTTTCAACGGGCCTTTGCGCGCACACGTTTGTCGACCCCCGCGGGCTGTGTCATTCGCACGATGGTCCGCAAGACTCCGAGCGATGGGCGACTCCCCCGCCGATGCCGCGCTCGGCAGCTACAGCGACACGCCGCCATGGACCCTGATGCACCCGGAGGACCTGCCCTGGCGGCAGGGTTTGGCCGAGGAACGGGCCCGGGTGCGGGCCGAGGTTCCGAGCCTGACCACCCCAGGGCGGTTGCCCCCGGGCCGGCGGGTGTTCAAGGTGGCGCGGCATCTCGGGCTGGCTGTCGCGCTGTGGGCGGTGCGGGAGCGGCGTTCGGACGCTGGGGCTGCTGCCAGTCGGGCCGGCATCTCCCGCCGGCTGCGCATCGCCGCCGAACGGCTGGGTCCGACCTACATCAAGCTGGGCCAGATCATCTCGGCCGGCGAGGGGATCTTCCCCGCCGAGCTGGTCGAAGAGTTCAAGAAATGCCGTGACAAGGTTCCGGCCGAGCCGTTCAGCGTCGTGCGCCAGGTCCTGGAGGAGGAGCTGGGCCAGCCCCTGGAGGCGGTGTTCCGCTGGGTCGACCGCACTCCGCTGGCGGCAGCGTCCATCGCCCAAGTCCACGCCGCGACGCTGCGGACCGGCGAGCGGGTCGTGGTCAAGGTGCAACGGCCCACGGTCGCCGACCTGGTGCGGGCCGACCTGCGGGTGACCGCGTGGATCGCACCGCACCTGGTGGGACGCATCCCGATCACCGCGCTGGCCAACCCGCCGGCGCTGGTGGAGCTGTTCGCCGAGATCATCTCCGAGGAGCTGGACTTCCGGCTCGAGGCCGAGAACATGCTGGACGTCGCCCGCACCTTCGCCGAGCTGGGTCAGCGGGGCTACGTCGTGCCCCGGCCCCATCCTGAGCTGGTGACCCGGCGGATGCTGGTGATGGAGCGGCTGGACGGCTTCGCCTTCGAGGACGTCGCCGGGATGCACGACGCCGGGCTCGACACCGAGGCCATCCTGCGGACCGCCATGATCGGCTTCCTCGAGGGCGCCATCCTCCACGGCATCTTCCACGGCGACCTACACGGCGGGAACATCTTCGTCCGCCCCGACAGCCGGACCGCCCTGCTGGACTTCGGCATCACGGGCCGCCTGGACGAGACCCGCCGGCTGGCCTTCCTCCGGCTGCTGATGGGCAGCGCCGCCAACGACATCCGGGGCCAGCTCGCCGCCCTGCGGGACCTCGGTGCCCTGCCGGCCGACGCCGATCTGGACGCGGTCATCCGTGAGTTGAGGCTCGACCAGCCGCCGGTCGACCCGACGACGCTGAGCGGTGAGCAGCTGGTCAGCGAGATCCAACAGGTGGTGAAGGGACTTTTGGGGATCGGCGCCCGCTTCCCCAAGGAGCTGATGCTGTTCGTCAAGAACCTGGTGTTCCTGGACGGCGCCATCACCCACCTGGCTCCCGACCTCGACCTGTTCGGCGAGATCGCCGAGATCTCGGTGTACTTCGCCACCCGCCACGGCGACCAGATCGCGGCCGAGGTGGGGATCGACCCCCGCAACGTCGATCTCGACCTCACCGGGGTCAAGGCCAGCTTCGGGGTCACCGAGTCCACCGAAACCCTCACCCATCGGGATCTCCGCGCCCGCCGGGCCATCCTCCGGGACAACCTCGCGGCTCGCCGCCGGGACGGCGGCCGTGGGCGCTCCCGTCAGCGCCCGCCCAAGTGAGCCGGCGTCAGTTCCTCCAGCGATTCCAGGACGACGTCGGCGATAGGTGCGATGGCTTGCTCATGGCCTGGGCTGGGCACGGCGATGCAATGCATCCCCGCAGCCTTCGCGGACTGGACACCGAATGGCGAGTCCTCCAGGACCACACACCGTTCGGGCTCGACCCCGAGCTGGCGCGCCGCGGTGAGGAACACGGCCGGGTCCGGCTTGCCACGGGCCTCGTGCTCCGCGGAAGCAGTGACCGCGAACGCCTCGGCGACACCAAGCCGATCCAACGCCGCGTTGATGAGCCGATCCAGCGACGACGATGCCACCGCGAGGGGTAGGTCCATTCCCTGCGCCAGCTCGATCGCGTCCAGCGCCCCCGGCATGGCCCGGCCCTCGGTTCCGATGGCCTCGACCATCCCGTCCAGGATCCGGGCCAGGACCTCATCGGTGGATACGCCGGGCCAGGGATGCCGCTCGAACCAGTAGCGGACCACCTCATCGGTCCGCAGCCCGATGGTCTGCCCACAATCCTGTGGCGTCAGCGGAACCCCAACCGCCCCGAAGACCCGACACTCCACCGCCTGCCAAATCGGCTCGGTATCGATCAACACCCCATCCAGATCAAAGATCACCGCCTCAACAGCCACGGTCAGCGGAGGACCTGTATGCGGCACTTGGGACCGGGCGCCCGTCCGAGGCGAGTGTCAGCGGTCAGGAGCGTGCACTGCGCCGTCTCGGCCAAGGCCACGTAAACCGCGTCGTAGGGCGTGAGGTTCCCTCGCAGTTCCCACACCCGCGGCAGGAGGTGGCCGTGTCGGATCCGCCGTATGTCCAGAGCGCTCAGATCATCGAGCGCCAGCTTGGCCCGGCGATTGTCGAGGCCACCACCGGCCAGCGTGGTGCGGATGACCGAGGTGACCTCCAGATCCAGCAGTTCCGGGGCCAGGAGTCGTTGACCCCGAAGGTGCGCACGGGCTTGGTCACCGTCTGGTCCGTCATCTGCAACTGCCGGAGCGATCACCGAGGCATCGACCACGATCACCGGCGGTCGCGATCACGACGAACTGCGGTTGCCGCCTCGGTGAACGACAGGCGGCCGCCGCTGCGTCCCCCGGCCCGGTCGAGCACCTCGTTGAGCGGGGGATGGCTCACCTCCTCGATCAGATGCCCGAGGAGGTACTCCTGCAACGATTGGCCTGCGGCCGCGGCCCGACGACGAAGCTCGGCATGGACCTTGTCCGGCACGTCTTTGATCTGCACACTGGGCACGAGCCCAGGGTAGCGCCGATCTGGAGGCTATGGCGCCAGTATGGCGCCGCCTGGCTCGGGACATGAGGTGCCGAAATCGGCGTTGGCCGGCCACTACTGTCGACAGACCATGCGGTTGGTTGTGGCTCAGTGCACCGTGGACTATGCGGGGCGGTTGACGGCGCATCTGCCTGCCGCCACCCGGTTGGTGATGGTGAAGGCCGATGGATGCGTCGCCATCCATGCGGATGGCGGGGCCTACAAGCCGCTCAATTGGATGAACGCACCGTCGGTCACCACCGAGAGCACGGACGACGACGACCAGTTGGTGTGGACAGTGCGAAGTCCCAAGGGCGAATCGCTGACCATCACCTTCCACGACGTCATCTCCGACCAGACCATCGCCATGGGCCTGGACCCTGGGCTCCAGAAGGACGGCGTCGAGGCCCACCTCCAGGAGCTGCTGGCCGCCAACTGCGAGGCCATCGCCCCGGGGCTGCGGCTGGTCCGGCGGGAGTACCCGACCGACATCGGCCCAGTCGACCTGCTCTGCCGGGACGCCGAGGGACGTGCGGTAGCCATCGAGGTGAAGCGCCGCGGCGAGATCGACGGAGTCGAGCAGCTCACCCGCTACGTCGAGTTCCTCGAACGCGACCCCATGCTCCGCCCGGTCCGCGGCGTCTTCGTAGCCCAACAGATCAAGCCCCAAGCCAAGGTCCTGGCCACCGACCGCTCCATAACCTGCGTAGAAGTCGACTACGACACCCTCCGCGGCATCGAATCCCCCGAACTGAAGCTCTTCTGAGCCTCCTGTAGCACATAGGTGCTACATTGGTAGCCATGGAGTCGCTTCCGGTCCTCAGTGTTGGCATTCGTGAGCTTCGACAGAACGCCAGTCGCTATGTCGACCGAGCGGCAGCTGGCGAGCGAGTGGCAGTCTCCAAACGCGGCCATGTCGTTGCGTACCTGGTCCCAGCCACTGCGAGTGAGGGCCCGGTGGGTGAGCTCGTCGCCGCCGGCATCGTCGCTCCACCCGTCGATCCGACCGGCGATGTCACCGACATCGAGACTGCGCCTGCCCCGGTCAGCGGACCGTCGGTCACCGAAGCCCTACGACAACTGCGCGACGACGAACGCTGGTGATCTATCTCGACTCGTCCGCCCTTGTGAAACTGGCGGTACAAGAAAGCGAAACTGCCGCGTTGAAACGTTGGCTTCGACGACGTACCAAGGTCGCTCGGCTCACCAGCGACCTGGCTCGGGTCGAGGTCGCCCGGGCAGTCATGAGATCCGCCCCGACAGCACTGCTCCAGGCCCACCAGGTTGTGGCCCGCTTGCAGACGGTCGTCATATCCGGACCCGTCCTAGATAGTGCCGCTGCACTCCAGCCAGCGACGCTGCGATCGCTTGACGCCATACATCTCGCCTCGGCGATGGCCTTGCGTCCTCATCTGACTGCATTCGTGGCCTACGACCAGCGGCTCCTCGACTGCGCCAAGGACCTCGGACTGCCGATCAATTCCCCGGTGTGAGCGAGGCGCCGCGACCGTCGTGTCGGCCGTACGCCGAGCCCGTTTCTATTCGTCGTAGCCGAACATGTTGGCGTTGGGGCGGGCTTGGGCGACGAGGTCGAGGACGGCTTGGCCCAGGACCTCGGGGTCCTCGTCGGGCTTGTCGATGCCGGGACCCCGGTGCCAGCCCTCGGATACGGACAGCATCCGGCCGCTGATGTCGAAGACCCGTCCGGTCACGCTGGCCGACAACGGACTGGCCAGCCAGCACACCACCGGGGCGATGTGCCGGGGCGACATCAGCTCCTTCTGCTCGTCGGTGGCCTGCCCCATGCCCAGGTCCTCGGTCATGCGGGTGAGGGCGCCGGGGGCGATGGCGTTGACGGTGACCCCGTAGCGACCCAGCTCCTTGGCCGCGATGATCGTGAACGCTGCGATCCCGGCCTTGGCCGCGCCGTAGTTGGTCTGGCCGGCGTTCCCATAGATGCCCGACGGCGAGGATGTGTTGATGATCCGGGCGTCGACCTGATCCCCGGCCTTGGAGCGCTCCCGCCAGTGGTTGGCCGCGAAGTGCGCCGGACCGAACGTGCCCTTGAGGTGGACCTTGATCACCGCGTCCCATTCAGCCTCGGTCATGTTGACCAGCATCCGGTCCCGCAGGATGCCGGCGTTGTTGATGAGCACGTCGAGCCGTCCGAAA
The DNA here is from genome assembly GCA_036505485.1 of Acidimicrobiales bacterium. GTDB lineage: Bacteria > Actinomycetota > Acidimicrobiia > Acidimicrobiales > VFJN01 > DASXTK01. The sequence continues at coordinate 6,140 of DASXTK010000403.1, read as the reverse complement.
GCATCGAGCGCGGAGCCGATCAATCCCTCGGCCCCGGTCCAATCGCTGATGTCGTCGCCGTTGGCCACGGCCTCGCCACCCAGCGCATGGATCTCGTCCACCACCTGCTTGGCCGGTCCGGCGTCCTGGCCGGTGCCATCCATCGAACCGCCGAGATCATTGACCACGACCTTGGCGCCCTGCGCCGCGAGCAGGAGCGCGTGCTCTCGCCCGATGCCACGTCCTGCGCCGGTCACGATCGCCACCCGTCCATCGCAGATCCCCATCGAACCCTCCAGAAGCAGATTTCTGTCTCGGTCTGGCCGACGACGGACGGTAGTCGAGCGGTCCGCACATGCGACACTGAGGACGTGACCGATGTCCATCAGTGCCCCTACTGCGAACTCCGCTTCATCAGCCGAAACGAGCTCCAGGACCACATCGCAGCCGACCATCCCCAACCGGCCGACGATGACACGCTGAGCGGCGACCCAGCCCGGTAGCAACCCAAACGTCGTCCAACCGTCACGCGAGGTGGTTGGGAACCGACCCCCGACTCGTGGCAGGGTTGTGGCTCGTGGAGGGGAACGAGCGGACTCCCGCGCCGGAGGCGACCGATTCGTCGCGCGCGCCCGGCCAACAGCCCCACGACGAGCCGTCCGAACCCACCACATCCTCGAACGCGAACCCCAGCGACATGCCCCAGACCGACCAGCCGAACGGCGACGGCGCTGAACCTACCCCGGTCGATTCGGCCAAAACAGAATTCTCCGATCCGCCGCCACCGGCGAGTCCCACGAAGTCGGGTCCGCCCATGACCCACGACGGCATCGCCGTCACCACCGAGCTCCCGGTGGTCGATGCTCCCCCGGCGCCGGAGCCGGAGACGAAACCGACGAGCCGGACCTTCGCGGTGCGCACCCCCGCGCCACCGGCGCCGGAGCCGACGCAGGCGTTCCCGACCGAGCCGCGGCGCCGACCGTCGCCCTACGCCACGTCCACGCCCCCGAGCCAAGCCCGGACCCGTTCGTTCGCCCCGCCCGACGACACCGAGCGGCCCAGGAACGGGACCGGAGACGGCCAGCCGCTGCCGCCGCCCCGACACATGCGCCCCGCGACGGCGGGACGAGCGGATCGCACGGTCGAGTCCCGAGACGTCCTGAGCCGCATCCGGAGCCTGCCCAAGCCGCTCATCGCGCTGGTGCCGCTGGTGGTGCTCCTGGTGATGGTGGTGGCGTGGACCGTCGACTCCACGGTGTTGTCCGGCCAGGTGCCGCGCAACGTCGAGCTGGCCGGCCGATCGATCGGCGGCCTGGGCGAGGACGACCTGCCCAAGGTCATGTCCGACCTGACCGAGGAGGTCGCCGCCCGCCCGGTCACCATCCGGTCGGAGGGAAAGGAGTACAAGACGACGGCGGCATCGCTCGGCCTGGCGCTGGACGAGGACAGGACCACCGAGGCCGCGCTCGACGTCGGTCACGACGACTCGTTCTTCGTGCGCCCGTTCAAGTGGATCGCCTCGTTCTTCAGCGCCCGCGAGGTCTCGCTCCAGTACACGGTGACCGAGACCCAGACCTTGGTCGCCCTGTCCGAGTTGCAAGGCGCCGACCTCACCCCGCCGGTCGAGCCGACCATCGCGCTGTACGGCTCGAGCTTCGTGCTCGTGCCCGGCCAGCCCGGCGTCGGCATCTCGCCCGACCAGGTGGTGAAGGCCCTCCCCGACGCCGCCGGCAAGACCGAGGGCAGCCACGATCCGATCACCATCGACGTGAACAAGAGCGATGTCCCGCCGCGGTTCACGGATCAGGACGCCCAGGCCCTCGCCGACCGCGCCAACAACATGACCGCCCCGGGCCTGACGCTGCAGGCCGATGGCACCACCGCGACCCTCTCGGCCGAACAGCTCCGGGCCTGGATCACGCCCACGACCACCGACGCGGGCCAGCTCGACCTGGTGTTCGACGGCGTGGCCGCCAAGGCGACGCTGCCCGGACTCTTCGGGGAGCTGGGCGGCGAGGCGGTGAACGCCACCGTCAAGATCGAGAACGGCCAGCCGGTGGTGAAGCCGGGTCACAACGGGGTGGTGTGCTGCGGCGAAGACGCCGACGCCCTCATCTGGAACGCGCTGACCAACGGACAGACGACAGTGGAGCTGACCGCCAGCATCAGCGAGCCCGAGTTCACCACCCAGGAGGTCGAGGGCTGGGGCATCGTCCAGCCCATCGGTGGGAGCCGGGGCTGGCAGAACGGCAGCGCGATCGACGGTCCGTCCCCGGGGTTCACCACCTACCACGCCGCCGGGGAACCCCGGGTCACCAACATCCACCGCATCGCCGACCTGGTCGACGGGGCGGTCATCGAACCCGGAGGCGAGTTCTCGGTCAACGATCATGTGGGCCAGCGGACGACGGCCAACGGCTTCGTCGAGGCCGGCGCGATCCGCAACGGGGTCCACGTGCCCGAGATCGGCGGCGGCGTGTCCCAGTTCGCCACCACGTTGTTCAACGCGGCCTACTTCGCCGGTCTGGACATCACCAGGTACCAGTCCCACACGGAGTACTTCGCGCGCTATCCCCGGGGTCGGGAAGCCACGATGGGCTATCCAACCCCCGACCTGGTGTTCGTGAACAACACCCCCTACGGGATCCTGATCGACACCTCGTACACGAGCTCCAGCCTCACAGTGACGTTGTGGTCGACGCCGTACATCACCGCCGAACAGACCAACATCTCTGAGACCGCGTCGGGAGCCTGCACGGTGGTGACCACCACCCGCACCCGCAGCTATCCGGACGGCACCACCAAGAACGACAACTTCCGGGCGACCTACCGTCCCGGCGAGGGCCTGTTCTGCCAGTGATCTTGGCTCGCCGGCCTTCGGGTTCCGGCGACCCGAGCCAGTAGTTTCGTTCTGATGCCGAGCGCCCAGCAGGATGCGGACGTCGTTGTCGTCGGTGGTGGCCCGGCCGGCTCGGCAGCCGCGATCACCCTGGCCCGCGCCGGCCGCACGGTCACCCTGGTCGACAAGGCCCGGTTTCCCCGGGACAAGACCTGTGGCGACGGGCTGACCGCCGGAGCGCTGCGTCTGGTGGAGGAACTGGGCCTCGATCCGGCCGCGGTCGCGTCCTGGAAGCGGGTCGACGACGTGGTCGTCCGCTCCCCTTCCGGGCGAGAGGTGACCTTCCCGCTGCCGCGGGATGCCGGCACCTACGCCGCGGTCACCCGCCGGACCGACCTGGACGCGGCGCTGTTGGAAGTCGCGCGCAGCGCCGGAGCCAAGGTCCTCGACGGACACGGCTGTCTAGGAGTGACCGAGCACGAGGACCACGTCGAGGTGGACGTCGAGGGTCTCGGGACCATCTCCGCCGGCTGGGTCGTGGCCGCCGACGGCATCTGGTCGCCGGTGCGCAAGTCCCTGGGCTTGGCCGCCCCCGGCTACCGCGGCGAGTGGCACGCCTTCCGCCAGTACTTCACCGACGTCGGCCCCCGGGCCGCGACCGAGTTGTTCGTGTGGTTCGAGCCGGACCTGCTCCCCGGGTACGCCTGGTCGTTCCCCCTACCGAACGGCCAGGCCAACGTGGGCTTCGGCATCCAGCGCGGTGGCAAGGTCGGCCGCATCCAAGACATGGCCGCCATCTGGCGTGAGCTGCTCGATCGACCCCACATCCGGGCGGTCCTGGGTGACCGGGCCCAACCCGAGGCCCCCCACCGGGCCTGGCCCATCCCGGCCCAGATCGACCAGGCGGTCCTGACCGGGCAACGCACCCTGTTCGTCGGCGATGCCGCCACCGCGACCGATCCGATGACCGGTGAGGGGATCGGCCAGGCCCTGCTCACCGGCAAGCTCGCCGCCGAGGCCATCGTCGGCGACGACGATGCCGGGGCGGTCACCGCCCGGTACCGCCGGCACGCACGCCGGGCGCTGGTGGCCGACCATCGAATGTCCAGCCTCCTGATCCGGGTGTTGCGCCACCGGAAGGGGGTGCGAGCCGCGATCCGATTCGCCGGCGTGTCCGCCTACACCCGCCGCCACTTCGGGCGCTGGCTGTTCGAGGACTATCCCCGGGCGATCCTCGTCACGCCTCGCCGGTGGCACCGCCACATGCTGTCCGGCCAAGGCGCCTACCGAGACGTACCCTGAGGAGTTCGCTCAGCGCTGAGCGTCAGGAATCCGTACGGGTCAGCCCGAAGGAAGGACCACTCATGTCCCTTGACGTTCCCCCCACACTCCTCCGCCAGGCCGAGATGGGCGAGGTCGACGAGGCCGAGTTCCTCGCCACCGTCCGCGACTCGCTCCCCTACGCCTACAACCTGGTCGCCCGGCTGGCGGACGAGCTGGATCTCGGCGACGACGAGTTCGCCGACAACGAGGTCCCACCCCCGTCGGAGGCCGAGCGCGGGCAGCTGCTTCGGGCCCTGGCCAGCGATGCCATCCGCGGCAGCCTCGAACGCCATTTCGGGGTTCGGCTGGCGTTCCAGAACTGCCATCGGGTGGCGGCGTTCCGCCTCAGCGCGGCCGACAGCGACACCTATCGCCGGTTCACCTCGATCCGGGCCCAGCTGCTCAACCAGTCTCCGCTGATGCGCGACTGCTGAACTACTCCTTGCCCTGACTTGACCCGCGGGTCAAGTCAGGGCAAGGATCGGCTCATGCTGCGCACGCGCTTGACCGATGCCCTGCAGATCGAGCGTCCGGTGATGCTCGCGGGCATGGGCGGAGTGTCCTACCACCGCCTGGTCGCGGCGGTGTCCGAGGCCGGTGGGTTCGGCTGCCTGGGGGCTTCGGCCATGTCGTCCACCCAGCTCACCGACGAGATGACCCAGGTCCGTCAGGCCACCGACAGGCCGTTCGGGGTCGACCTGCTCACCGCCGTGCCCGGCGGGATGATCGAGAAGGTCGAGGACGTGATCCGCCACGGCGCCACCGCCTTCGTGGCCGGCCTGGGCGTGCCGCGGGACGTGATCGAGCTGTGCCACGAGCACGGCGTGGTGGTGGTCAACATGTGCGGCAAGGTCCGCCATGCCATCAACGCGGTGGAAGCGGGCTGCGACATCGTCGTGGCCCAGGGCACCGAGGCCGGAGGCCACACCGGCACCGTGGCCACCATGGCCCTCGTGCCCCAGGTGGTCGATGCGGTCGGCGACCGGGTCCCGGTCATCGCCGCCGGCGGGATCTTCGACGGGCGCGGTCTGGCCGCCGCCTTGACCCTCGGAGCCGACGGCGTCTGGGTGGGCACCCGGTTCATCGCCACCCCCGAGGCCCGCAGCGTCAACGGCTACAAGGAGACCCTGCTGGCGACCCCCGAGGACGGCACCATCGTGACCCGCGCCTACACCGGCAAGACATGCCGGGTGGTCTCCAACAGCTACACCCAGGAGTACCTGGACGGCGACCGCGAGACCCTGCCGTTCCCGGCCCAGTTCGTGCAATCGGTGCAGGACGGCGCCAACCACATGGGCGGCGACGAGGACACCCTCGGCGTCGATCCGTCCCGGGAGTTCTTCCCCGCGGGCCAAGGCGTCGGCGCCATCCATGAGCTGGTCCCCGCGGCCGAGTTGGTCGAGCAGTTCGTCGACGAGGCCGAAGCGGTCCTAGCGAAACTTGGCCGTTAGACCCCGCCGGTAGCGGAGGCGCAGGACCCGGAGAAGCGCGGGGCCGAGCCAGCGCGGGGTCGGGTACCACTGGGCTTCCCGGGGCAGGGTGAACCGGTTGGTCAGGATGGACTTCATGTTGGTGAAGGCCCGGAGTCCGTCGACGCCGTGGACCCGACCGATGCCCGACTCCTTGACCCCGCCGAACGGCAACCCGGCCACGGCATAGCTGACCAGGCAGTCGTTGACGCAGACGTTGCCGGCCTCCAGCGCGTTGGCGATGTGCTCAGCCCGCTCCGGATCGGCCGACCACACCGAGCTGTTCAGCCCGTAGCGCGAGTCGTTGGCCAGCCGCAGGGCCTCGTCGTCGTCCCGCACCTTCATGATCGGCAGGACCGGTCCGAAGGTCTCGTCCCGCATGACGTCCATGGTGTGGTCCACGTCGACCAGGACGGTCGGCTCGTACCAGAGCCCGGGCCGGCCCGGCACCCGGCGGCCACCGGTGAGGACGCGGGCGCCCTTGGCCTGGGCGTCGTTGAGGTGGCGTTCCACGATCTCGACCTGGGGCT
>DASXTK010000402.1:0-2586 GCA_036505485.1 Acidimicrobiales bacterium | reverse complement strand
AAGGGGAACCGTCGCACCGTACGTGCAGAGCTCACGGCAGGTGGTCAGAAGCTCGTGGATGAAGTCATGGCTCGACGACGCCGACTCATCGGCGCCGCCCTGGCTCGGATGACACCCGAAGCACAAAGCCGTCTGGTTCGCAGCCTGGCTGAGCTCGCCGAGGCCGCCGGAGACATGTCCGACCTGGCATGGACGTTCGGGTGGTCCATCAAACAGCGGGACGGGGGCGACTCCAGCGTGGCGGCTGTGACGGCCGAATGATCGAGCGGAGGAGGAGCATGATGAAACGAATCGTTGTCGGCGTAGATGGCTCGGAAGGCGCCGCCCGGGCGTTGCGCTGGGCGATCGGTCGAGCGGAGGAAGAAGGAGCCGAGATCATCGCTGTGTACGCCTTAGGTCCTGTGGAGGACTTGGCTCGGGGGGCGAGCACCGCCGTCTCGGTCGGTCTCGGCCTGCCTCATGAAAGCACATGGCGGAATGCGCTGCGACGGGAACTGGAGCAAGACTGGTGTGCCCCGCTCCGAGCCGCGGGTTTGCCGTTCAGGGCGCACATCGAGGGGGCGTCTGCCTCGGCCGGGCTCATGGCCGTCGCCGACCGGGAAGACGCAGACCTTATTGTCGTCGGGGCTCACGGTCACGGGAGCTTCGAGGATCGCGTGTTGGGCAGCGTCAGTTACAAGGTCAGCCATCGGGCTCACCAGCCGGTCGTGATCGTCCCCCCGGACGCCCGACGGATACCTGCCTGATCCGATAGAAGCATTCTGCGCCACTCGGGCACGGTTACCGGAGACCCCGGGGGATGGACGGACTGGCCAACGAGAAAGGATCAGCGATGTTCGGACAGGTGGAAGCAACGCCGACGCCTTGGGAGGAGGAAGGGTGGCGGGCGATCCGTCACTACGCCTATGTCGAACGGCCCTTCGATGACCTCTGGCCGCTCCTGGCCACCGAACCGAACGGCGTGCTAGGTGAGGGAGCGTCGGTGCCCCTGGGGAGCGGAACGTCCGACCTGCACGCCCACCTCGGCGGCGTCGATGTGGCGCGCACGGTGGCGATGCACTTCAGCGGGCTGGTCTGCGACGACGCGTGGGCCGGGCTGGCGATGCACTGGGAGGCAGCCCATCACCCCCGGATGTTCCCGGTCCTCGAGGCGACGCTCGAACTCGTGCCCGTGCCCTCGGGCCGGCGGCACTTCACCCAGGTGGGCCTCGTCGGCCGATACCGGCCGCCGCTCGGGGTTCTTGGCGACATGGCCGACCGCCTCGGGGGAAGCGGGGTCGCAGTGGAGTCCATCCGCCACTTCGTGGAGGATCTGGCCCGACGACTGGAGAGCATGGTCACACCGCAACCACCCGAGCCGGGCGAGGAGGAGCCGACCCCCGACGTCGATCGGGAACCCGACGGCCCCGAGGTGAAGAAGGTCCTGCTGATCGTGGAGCGGCTGGCCAGCCGGCTGGGCGGCGCGGTCGGTGTCGCCCGGCGCCTGGCCGCCACCCCCGGGGTTGTCCGGGTCGCCATCCACCCTGACACGACGCTGGCCGAGATCCACTACGACCCGGCCCGCTGCCACCCCGGAGACCTGCTCGACGACCTCGATGACGACGATGCGTTCACGATCGCCGGGACGGCGTCAGGGTCCGGGAGCGGCGCTTAAGTCACTCTCCGGCGCTCGTCGCCGCCGAAGCGCTGCGGGCCGATAGAAGAAGTTTATGAGCTGCCCGTCGCCTGGCCGGTCCCTAGGTCCGCCGCATCGACCACGACCGGGCTTTGGGGAACCATCACGACGGCGGCGCCGGTGTGGTGCACCAGTTGGATGGGGACCCGGCCGAGCCGCATACCGGTGATGCCACCCAGGCCTCGGGTGCCGACGACGGCGAGCGTGTCCGGTTCGGCGTCGATGGCCCGGCACAAGGCGGCGACGGGGTGGATATCCCGGTCGACGTCCACGGCCACCACGACCCCGTTGTCTTCGATTGGGGTTACCCACCGGCGGACCTCAGCCTCGGCGGATCGGCGCCAGCTCCTCGAGGCGGGTCCCGAGACCCATTCGACGAACGGTTCGTCGGCGTGGACGGCCACCACGGTGGCGGCCAGCAGCGGGGCGAGCGTGGCGCAGAACGCCACTGCCGCGGCACTTCCGGCCGACCCGTCGACTCCGACCACGATGCGCTTCACCGGCTGGCGGGCGGCACTGGTCGGAACGATCGCCAAAGGTACCTGGGTGTGGTGGGCGAGGTGGTGGGTGACGCTGCCCAGGTGCAGGTGGGCGAAGCCGCCGGCGCCGCGGGTCCCGACGACCAGCAGGTCGGCGTTCTGGTCCGCGGTGGCCAGGAGGGCGTCGGGGTCGCCGTCGACCACCAGGGAATCGACTGATCCGGGGCCGGTGGCGGTTGCGCACCAACCGGCCAGCCGTCGCGCAGCTCCGCCGCGCAGCACCTTGGCGTAGTCAGGGGACAGCTCAGCCTCGCCCGGGGTGAAGGCGTGGACGGCGGTGACCTCGCCACCGGTGGCGTGGGCGAGCCGAACGGCCCAGCGCAGGGCGTCGAGGGATGCGGCTGAGCCGTCCACCCCGACAAATATGTGCCG
>DASXTK010000401.1:0-1927 GCA_036505485.1 Acidimicrobiales bacterium | reverse complement strand
CGGAGGCGCAGATGACCGGCTCGCAGCGGTTCGTCAGCGGACCCTGGCGCTACGAGCGGCTGGACGGCGTCGATCATTGGGTGCCCGTCCACGCTCCCGAACGCCTCAGCGAGCTGCTCGTCGACTTCCTTGGCTAGCTTGTCCGCTCGATGGTCAGCGGGCGACAGTGGTGGGCTAGATGACGTCGGGAGCCGGGTCGACGACGGCCGTGACCTCGACATTGCCGCGAACCGCGTTCGAATAGGGACACACCGTGTGAGCCTTGGCTACCACCTGCTCAGCTTGGTCGCGATCGAGTTCTGGCAGGCGGGCGTGAAGCTCGACGGTGAGCCCGTACCCGCCTGACCCGTCGGGGCCGATGCCGACCCGGGCGGTGACAGAGGAGCCGTTGGCCGGAAGCTTCAGCCTGCGGGCAGTAAGACGCATCGCGTTCTCGAAGCACGCGGCATAGCCGGCGGCGAACAGCTGCTCCGGGTTGGTGGCTGGGCCTCCTGGGCCGCCCAGCTCCTTTGGGATGGCAAGGTCCACGACGAGGGCGCCGTCGGAGGATCGAACGCGGCCTTCTCGTCCTCCGTAGGCCGTCGCCTCCGCGGTGTAGAGAACGTTCATCGAACCTCCCGAAACGTGCCTGTCCTGGACCGCAGGATAGCCGGCCGATCCCCTAGGACGCTGCTGAACGGGCGTGGTTCGGTCGATCCTGTTGGCTGTGCCGATCCGGTCGTTCGCGCTGGGGGCTGGCGGCGGGCAGACTCACGGCATGCGCCCTTCAAGCCACCCATCCGATGATCGGTTGGACGCGGCGGCCTGGTGTCGTCACCTGATCCCCCAGGGATCGGTGTATGCCTTTCTTGCCGACCACCGTCGCCAGCTGTTCCCGCCTGAGCTGTTTGCTGATGTTGCCCGTCAGGGCGGTGGGCATCCGTCGGTGCCCGCCGAGGTGGTCGCCACGGTGATGGTGCTGCAGGCCTTGGAGGGTCTGTCGGACCGGGAGGCGGTCAGTGCGCTGCGGCGCGACATCGCCTGGAAGGTCGCTTGCGGGTTGCGGCTGGATGACGAGGGGTTCCACCCCACCGTGCTGGTGTACTGGCGCAACCGGTTGCGGTCCTCGCAGCGGCCGCGGCGGATCTTTGCGGCGGTCGGCCAGGTCGTCCAGGCAACCGGGGTGCTCAAGGGGCGGGGTCGGCGGGTGCTGGACTCCACCATCTTGGCCGACGCGGTCGCCACCCAGGACACCGTCACGCAGTTGGTCGCGGCGATCCGTCGGGTCCGTCGGCTGGTCCCCAAGGCCCGCCAGGTCAAGCTTTCCGCCCACGACTACGATCGGCCGGGCAGGCCCGACTGCGCCTGGGACGACCTTGAGGCCAAGCGGGCGCTGGTGTCGGGGCTGGTCAACGACGCACTGGCCGTGCTTGCCGTAGTCAACGACGCCGGGTTGGACGCCGAGCAGGCCGAGGCGGTCGCGCTGCTGGCGCTGGTCGCCGGCCAAGACGTCGAGCCGGGCGATCGGCCAGGCACCTGGCGGATCGCCCGCAAGGTCGCCCACGACCGGGTCATCTCCACCGTCGACCCGCAGGCCCGCCACACCCGCAAGACCAGCGCCCACAAGCGTGACGGCTACAAGGGCCACATCGCTGCCGAACCGGAGACCGGGCTGGTGACCGAGTGTGCGCTGACCGCCGCCACAACGGCGGATGGGCCGACCGGGGTCGGGCTGCTGGCTGGCGAGCAGCCCGGCTTGGAGGTGCTGGGCGACACCCACTATGGGTCTGGGCAGACCCGCGCGGCCCTGCGTGCCGCCGGGCACACCCAGACGATCAAGCCGATCCCGCTCCACAGCGCGGTGGCGGGCGGGTTCACCATCCACGACTTCCGCATCGACCAGCAGGCCGGCACCGTCAGGTGCCCGGCCGGCTACCAGACCACGATC
>DASXTK010000400.1:0-4862 GCA_036505485.1 Acidimicrobiales bacterium | reverse complement strand
CGCCGTCCAACACCATGTCGCCCGCATCGAACACCCCGACCACATCGCTGTGCTCATCGGCAAACGCCCACGCCGCCCCACCGTCCACCATGTCGTCGGTGGCGATGACCCCCAGCGGACCCCGCTGGAAGCGACGGGCCCCGTCGGCGACCGGACGGACACCCATCCCCGCGTACGACAAAGCACCCTGCGGAGACGTGACCCGCCGGCCCAGACCGTCGTAGTCCGGAGCGACGGTTTGTCCGCTCGGGGTCTTGATCTGCTTGAGCTGCTCAAACGCGTCGAAGTCGAACGTGGTGTTGCCCAACGGAGCCGGGCTGTTGTCGGCCCACGTGATCGCCGCCGCCAACACCGCCCAGCCATCGTTGGTGAGCTTGGTGACAGCCGCCCCCGACATCCCCAACGCCACCCGCCGAGCCGGAGACGCACCCGCCGGCCGAGCCGCGCCGGTCTCCCAAGCGGTCGCCAACGCGTCCGTGGACCCGGCGGCCACCGTCCACGCCACAACCGCGCCGCTCCCCAGACTGGCCCTCGGCACGGTCGAGAGCACCTGGGCCGCGCTCAGCAAGTCCACCTGCCCGGTCTTGCCCGCCGCCCAGAGGATGGGCCGCGTCGACCACGTTCGCCGAAACGCTCGAGGTGTTCGTGGGCGCCGCCGCGGTCGTCAACCCTGTCGCCTGCCAGGTGTCGGCATCCAGGCTGACAACCGGGATGGGCAGATCCCGGTACTTCGTGCCCAGCGCAGCCGGGTCCACGTCCGGAGATATGAGGACGACACCCGTGGCGTCCACCGCTGGCGCCGCGGCGTTGTCGTCGACCAGCGTGACGACCGCCCCACCGAGAGCCAGGACGAATCCGATCGTGCCCTCGGCCCCCGAGAGCGCAGCCGGGTTGGCCACCACGAAGGTCAGACGGCGCTGAACCTGCTGTTGCTGCAGCGTTCCGTCGGCCGACCACGTATTGGACGTCACGCGGGTCGGGCCGTCGGCCTTGGTCAACCGGTCCTGGGCGTCGAAGGTCGCCCGGGTGGCGCCGGCCCGGGTCCGATTGCCGGCCGGATCCCACTCGTACGTCTCCGTCCCGCCAGCCGGGTTCGTCCAGCCGGTGACCCGCGCCGCGCGGTCGTAGGCGTAGGTGTTCGCCCCCGCAGCCGGAACCCCGGAACCACTCGTCACCTTCCTGGTGATGTTGCCGTCACGGTCGTAGTCGTAATCGAGCCCGTACGGCACGGACGCGCCGGTCTTGAGCTGGTCGGTGTCCACCCGACCCCAGGGGTCGTACGTGTAGTTGCGGGCCGTGCCGTTGCCGTAATCAGCCTTGGTGGGACGACCGGACGAGTCGTACGAGAAGCTGACGTTGCCAGCCAGGCTCGAGGTCATCGTCTTCGGCAGACCGCGCTGGTCGTAGGTGAACGAGGTCTGCCCCGAACCGTCGACCTGCCTGGTCAACCGCCCGTCCGCGTCGTACTCGAAGCTCGAATCGCCGGACCCACCCTGGGCGGTGAGGAGGAGGCCACGGTCGTCGTAGGTGAACGCCTCACCTCGGCTTGGAGTGCTCGCCTGGGTCAGACGATCGACCTTGTCGTACCCGAAGGTCCTCATCGCGGTGGCTGCTCGGGCGCCGGAACCGGTCTGTTCGATCAGCCGACCGAGGGCGTCGAAGCGACTGGTCACCGTGATGGCACCGGGCGCGGTCTCGCTCACCAGTTGCCCGGCGGCGTCATAGACGTTGCGCCAGCGGCGATCGACCTCCGCGGTCTGCGCCCCGGCGGCCGGCTCGATGTTGTCCTCCAGCTGCCCCATCACGTTGTAGGTCTGCCAGGTGGCGTTGCCCCGCCCGTCGGTGTGCCGGGTGGCGTTGCCGAACTCGTCGTAGCCGACGGTCTCGGTGATCGACTCGGTCGCGCTGGCCGGCTCGATGGTCTTGGTCAGCTGACCAGCGGCGTCGTACTCGAAGCTGCTGGAGTACCCGCCGGCCACGGCCTCGGGCGAGGCCGCGGTCCGCATGCGGCCGTCCCGGTCCCAGGTGTAACGGGACTCGCCTAACAAGGTCGTTCCGTCGGGTCCGTAGGTCCGCTCAGCGATGACATCGCCGCCGATGTCGTAGACGTTGCGGGTGGCCCGCCCGTCCGGACCGGTCACCCGATCCGGCCGGCCCAACTGGTCGTAGGCGTAGGTCGTGGCGTTGCCGTCGGCGTCCAGGCTGCGCAGCACCCGGCCCCCGATGTCGTACTCGGCCCGGGAGACCACACCCGCCGCGGTACGGGACTGCACCAGCGACCCGCCGTCCCCATAGGTGGACACGGACACATTGCTGGCGAGCTGGGGTTGTCGGACGATCTCCTCAACCCCGGAGACCCGGCCCAGCTGGTCCCAACGCTGACGGGTCACGGCCCCGGTTGGGTCCTTCTGCTCCGCCATCTGGCCGAGATCGTCGTAGGTGAAGCGCCACACGCCAGGATCGGAGCTGCCGATGGCGGGGTCCTGTTGGGCCACTTGCAGACCCAAGGTGTTGTAGGTGAGCCGTGTCGTGGCGCCGGTCTCGTCGGTCGTGGCGGTGACTCGACCGGTGGCGTCGTACTCCGTTGCCAGAACCCGCTGGATCGCCGTGCCGCCCGGAGGTGTGTAGGGAGGCAAGGTTGTCGAGACCGCTAGTCCCCGGTCGTCGATCTGATAGGTGGTGAGCTTGCCTTCGGCGTCCTCGACGTGCGTGGGCTCCCCGAACGCGTTGTAGCCGTACATCTCCGTCGGACGCACATCGGGCCGGGCGGGCTGCCCATAGCGCTCGACCAAGCGGGGCTCCCCGATCACCCGGACCGGATCGTCGGCCTCGTCGTACTCGTAATCGACCCGGCCTCCCTCGGGAGCCACGACGCTCGTGCGCAGGCCCCGCTGGTCATAGCTGAAGCTCGTCCGCGCCCATACCTCGTCACCGGCCGCGCCGGGAGTGGGATCGTCCACCAGGTCCTCGGACCAGGCCAATTGGCCGGTCGTGGGGTCGTATCCCATTCGGGACTGTGCAGCGACCTGCGGATCCGCCGGGTTGAAGTGGCGCACGGACTCGGGTCGCCCGTCGGGCAGGAGGCTGTACTCCGTCCGATCGTTGATGCCCCCGGGATCGACGGTGGACCCGACCATGCGGCCGTAGGGATCGAAGTTGTTCTCGGTCCGCCGGTAGGCATCGAACCGGAACCGATCGGTCCCCTGGCCGGCGGCGGTGGCCAGCACACCAACCCCGGTATCTGCGGTGTCCGTCGGGAGCGTGGCGTCCATGGCGAGCCCGCCGTTGCGACGGACGAGGAGGCGATTGCCGGCAAAGCTGACCTCCACCCGGTCACCCTGTGCCAGCGCCGGGTTGAGGCCGTTGCGCAGCAGCTCCTGGGCGACTCCGCCCACGACCTGTTCGAGAATGATGCGGGTGCTCTCGATACGCAACCGCTGATAGTTCGAAGCGTCCTTGACCCGGAACACGACCGACAGAGGCGATGACGCACTCACTGTCAGCCCGATCTGGCCATCGGCTGCACCCTGGCGCCAAGCCATCCCCGGTTGGGACGCCTTCAGCTCACCACCGCTGACCGACCAGGCGCCCGTGGTCTGCCAGCCGGCGGGCAGGGCCGTCCCATCGAAGCCCTCGACGTAGCCAACGTCGGTCGGAGAGAACTCCCGGACGGGATCCCCCACCGCATCCATCTGTACGGATGTGACCAGCATCGTTCGCGCCGGTCCCGTACCGGGCAGCCCGGTGCCGGGATCGGAGTCCTTGAAGTTGATCGCGGTGCTGTTCTCGAGCTGACCGTCGGGGCGGTAGCGGTGATAGACGGTCATGCCCTTGGCGTCTGTGTCCGCGTAACGATGTCCGCCGGGGTCGTAAGCGCTGGTTGACAGAATGACATCACGCTTGGCGCCAGGTGCGCCGATGGGATCGTCCACCACGTCTTTGGCCGTGACCTTCTGCAGCTGATTGCGCTTCGTGTAGGTGTAGGCCAGCGTGGCGCCATCGGGGCCGGTCTCAGTAGCGACGTTGCCGTTCGCATCGAACGTCGTGGACGTCTGCCGCCCTGCATTGTCCAAGGTGCCGATCTCACGACCGGAGGCGTCGTAGCTGTACTCGATCCAGCGGGTCTTCCCGGTTGGGACGTCGGTGACCGTGGCCCGCTTGACCTCACCGTCGGGTGTGTAGGTCGTCGTGGACCGGGCCTGGTGGGTACGGCCGTCAGTCGGGTTGGTGATCCGGCTGGTCACCACGGGACCGGTTTCCGTGATCACCCGACTCTGCAGGTCGTACTCGTAGGTCGTGTTCAGCCCGTTGGGGGTACCTCGACGATCCAGCGAACCCGGCCCCGAAGTAGCTGGTCGATTCCCATTCGGCGAAGTCAGGCGTGGGCCATTGGCGAACCTTGGCCGTCCGTTCCGAGATCAGATGGCCGTCCTGGTCGTATTTGAGCTGGCGCAACAAGCCAGCTTCATCACGTTCGGCCGAGAGATAGCCCTTGTCGTCATAGGCGTAGACGTGCTGGAAGGCATCCTCATCGATTCGGTTGACCATCCGACCTTGCGAGTCGAACCGATACTCCGTGGTGTTGGTCCGTGGATCCTGGACGAACATCGTGCGCGGCAGAGGCGTGAAGTAGCCGAAGATGTCGACCAACACATCCGTGGTCTCGGTCGAGAAAAGGTCGAACGTGCCGCCTTCGTCCAAGCCCACGTACATGTGGTTTCTGAACCGCCCTGGGATCCGCGGAGGCTCCTTACCTTGGAAACGAGGATGGAGTCATGGCAGATAGGCAGAAGTCTCCGACGACGAAGCGGTACTCGCCGGAGTTCAAGGAGCGGGCGGTGCGGATGGTCCGTCAGCTCCGC